>CAXUJF010000572.1:0-3924 GCA_964250865.1 uncultured Streptosporangiaceae bacterium | reverse complement strand
CGCGGGTCCAGGCCCTGACCCGGGCCGCGGCCGACGCCGGCGCCGGCGCCGTGCTGGCCCGGTCCCCGCGCGGGGTGGACGACCCGTCCAACTTCTACCAGGCCGTGGCGGACGTGGCCGGTGAGCTGTCCGTGCTGGCCTACCACTACCCCAAGGTGTCGCCGCCCGGCATCTCCCTAGACGTGCTGGAGCGGCTGCCGGTGTCCGGCGGCAAGGACTCCAGCGGCGACCTGGGCCGGCTGCTGGCCACGCTGGACCGGTGGGACGGCTGGCTCTACACCGGCTCAGCTCCCCTGGCCATGTCGGCCGGGCTGCTCGGCTGCACCGGGGCCATCCTGGCCCTGGCCAACGCCGAACCCGAGTTGTGCGTGGCGGCCTTCAGCGGCAGCCCGCAGGCTCAGCGCAAGCTGACCCCCGCTCACCTGGCCGCGAGCCGCAGCTTCCCGGACGGCCTGAAGCACCTGGTGGCGGAGCGGTTCGGCACCTCGGAGCGGGCCCGCATGGACCGCACCGCCTGACCCGGCCCCTCTTCCGTCGGCCCTGCGTTCCCGCCAGCCCCTACTGTCCCGCCCGCTATTACCGGGTGCCGATCCGATCAGACCTCGAGGGCGGCGGCCAGGTTGTCGTCGACGATGAGGGCGATCTTGCCCCGGGTGTGACCCCGGGCGATCTCGCGGTGGGCCTCGGCCGCATCCCGCCAGGAGTATTGCCGGGAGACCTCGACCGACAGCGTGCCGTCGTCGAACCAGGGCGCCATCCGGATCAGCCGGCTGCCGCGCGGCTTCCCGTTGTAGTGCCGCCAGGTCACCCGGTCCGCGTCCGGGTAGTCGCCGTTGACCGGGGTCGCGATCAGCGCGCCGTCCCGGGCGGCCAGGGCCGCCCCGGCCAGCGACGGGATGGCCACGGCCAGCACCTTGGCCGCGCCACCGTCGGTGGCCTTGCGGACCTGATCGGGCCAGTCCGGCTGGGTGTGGTCGACCACCACCGCCGCCCCGAGATGGTGCAGGAACTCGTGGTTGGCCGGGCTCGCGGTGGCCACCACGGTCGCGCCCAGCGCCCGCGCGATCTGCACGGCCAGGTGCCCGAGCCCGCCCGCGGCCGCGGTGATCAGCACCGTGTCACCGGCGGCCACGTTCAGCTCGTCGGTCAGTCCTTGCTCCGCGGTCAGCAGGTCGACCGGCACGGTGCCCGCGTCGGTCACGCTCAGGCCGGACGGGATCGGGGCCAGCTGCTCCAGCGGGCACGTCACGTACTCGGCGTAACAGCCGGTCAGGCCCGGGTAGCCGTAGACCGGGGTGCCGTCGCTGAAGTCGGCGTACTCGCCGGTGCCCCCCACGACCAGGCCGGCGAACTCGCCGCCCGGGGTGTAGGGGAGTGCGCCACCGGCGCGGCCGTCCCGCAGTGCGACGTCCCACGGGCCGACACCCGCGGCCATGACCTGGACCAGGACCTCGTCCGGGCCCGGCTTGGGCCGGGCCACGTCTTCGATGCGCAGCACGTCCGGGCCGCCGAACTCGTTCACTCTGATCGCCAGCATGGTCTTACCGTACGAGTTCCTTGGGCTCCCGGGCCACACCGGCCCCGCGCCGGGAGAAGCGCAGCACGCCGTCGTCGATCCGGCCGTGCCGGAAGGTGACCGCATCGTTGAGGTAGCTCATGCCGAGCCGCCACGGCGCCCGGGAACCGGACTTGGGGAACTCGTGCATGGACCGCAGGATGTACCCGGCCGCGAAGTCCAGCAGCGGCCGCTCCGCCACCGCCGGGTCGTCGTTCACCGGCACGCACACGTCGTAACCGTGGCGGTCCATGTACCGGAGCAGCCGGCCGACGTAGTCGCTGACCAGGTCGGCCTTGAGCGTCCACGACGCGTTGGTGTAGCCGATGGTAAGGGCGAAGTTCGGCACCCCGCTCAGCATCGTCCCCCTGTAGGCCATGGTCTCCGGCAGCTGGACGTCCCGGCCGTCCACGGTCAGCTGCAGGCCGCCCAGCGCGAGCAGCTGCAGCCCGGTCGCGGTGACCACGATGTCCGCCTCGACTTCCGTGCCCGACTCCATCCGGATGCCGTGCTCGGTGAACGCCGCGATCTTGCCGGTCACCACCGAGGCCTGCTGGTCCCGGATGGCCCGGAACAGGTCGCCGTCCGGGATCAGGCACAACCGCTGATCCCACGGGCCGTACACCGGCTTGAAGTGGGTGTCGACGTCGTAACCAGCCGGCAGCTGCTTGACCGTCATGCCCCGGATCCAGCGCCGCATCATCTGCGGCCGGCGCTGGCTGAGCTGGTAGATCAAGGTGCTGATCAGGACGTTCTTCCAGCGGGTCAGCGGATAGGCGCGCCGCGTCCCGACCAGCTCGCGCAGCTTGGCGTCGAGGGGGTCTTCGGTCGGCAGGCTGATGATGTACGTCGGCGAGCGCTGCACCATCGTCACGTGGGCCGCGGTCTCGGCCATGGCCGGCACGATCGTCACCGCGGTCGCGCCGCTGCCGATCACCGCCACCCGCTGCCCGGCGTAGTCCAGGTCCTGGGGCCACTGCTGCGGGTGCACCACCCGGCCGCCGAAGTTCTCGATCCCCGGCAGGTCAGCCTGGTACCCGTGGTCGTACCGGTAGTACCCGGTGCACACGAGCAGGAAGTTGCAAGTGAACGTCAAAGTGCCTGGGGTGCCCGAGGTGCCTGGGGTGCTCGCGGTCGCCCCGCCGTCACCGCTAGCCCCGTAAGCCCCATCGGCCCGACTAGCGGCCCCGGAACTCCCGTTGCCGGCGGGCCGGCCGCCGTCCTGGCTCGCGACCGGGCTGGCCTCGACCGTCCACCGTGCGTCCGCGCTGGACCAGGACGCCCGGTTCACCCGCAGCCCGAACCGGATGTGGCGGTCGATGCCCGCCTCGGCCGCCGTATCCCGGACGTACTGCAGGATCGAGGGGCCGTCGGCGATGGCCTTGGCTCCGGTCCACGGCCGCCAGCGGTAGCCGAGCGTCTGCATGTCCGAGTCCGAGCGCACCCCCGGGTACCGGAACAGGTCCCAGGTCCCCCCGATGGCCTCCCGGGCCTCGAGGATCGCGTACTTCCGCCGCGGGAACGCTTGCTGCAGCTGGTGGGCGGCCCCGATCCCGGACAGCCCGGCCCCCACGATCAGCACATCCACGTGCTCAGTCATCCGGTCCTCACCAGTCCCAAAAGCTACGCGCCAGTAACCTAAAGACAGTAACCGCCCCAGCCGCCCGCGTCGAGATCATCGCGTCTCCACAGGCAGGGCGTTATGCCCTGATTTATTGCTCCATGCGAACCTGTCCCGGGCTCAATGTCGAATAAATAGAGTTCTCTTGGCATAAATGGGCAAGCATGGTGAATAGGTAACTCCGTAAAAGCGACTCCCAACGTTGGGAGCACCCTGGTGGCCCACGCAGTCCTGCGCGGCATCGCTCGCCGAGCGGTGCAAGCCGGGTTGCTAGCTGCCGGAATTCTGATCTTCCTGGTGCTCTTCTCGCACCAGGCGGCCCACGCTGACACCACCCCGTCGTCGTCGCCGTCGTCGGCCGCAGGCACCTCCGGCCCAGCGAGCGCCCTGCAAACCGCCGGCTCGGTTGCCTCGGCCGTCACCCAGGGCACATCGTCCCAGGCCAGCCCCGTAGCCTCAGTCGGCTCGAACGGCGATTCAGGCGCCTCAGCGAACTCGGCCCAGTCGACGGCGGCCCAGTCGACCGCCCCGGCAGGTGGCTCGGCCTCAGCCAGCGGCGGGTCCCCGACGGGCGGCTCGGCTTCGGCCGGGCACTCGGGCTCGCCGGACGGCTCCGCTTCGCCGGCTCCGGCTCCGGCTTCGACGTCGGCCTCGCGTCCGGCCGTATCGCAGTCAGTCCCAGCATCGTCCAGCCAGTCTCAGAGCGACCCGGCCCCGGTCAGCTCCACTCCGGCCAACCCGGTGGCGT
>CAXUJF010000571.1:0-3937 GCA_964250865.1 uncultured Streptosporangiaceae bacterium | reverse complement strand
GCCTGCGCGAGGGCCGCACCGCCAGCCGCGCCCTGGGCTACCAGCAGCTGCTCCGCCACCTGGCGGGGGAGTGGACCCTGGACCAGGCCCGGGCCGAGACCGTCCGCGCCACCCGCCGCTTCGCCCGCCGCCAGGAGTCCTGGTTCCGCCGCGACCCCCGGATCAGCTGGCTGGACGCCCCCGCCCCCGACCTGGCCGCCCAGGCCCTGAGCCTGATCAGCGGTGAGTCTGCAGCCAGGCGCTGATGGCGTCCTGCCAGGACTGCAGGAAGGCCGGGTAACCTTCGGCGAACTCGCGCAGCGCGGGCTGGGCGGCGTCCGACAGCGCGGTCAGCTGGTAGGTGACCTCGACGTCGCTGGCCTCGCCGTGCTGGCCGGCCGGGCTGAGCGTCACCGTCACCGTCCCGGCCCGGTCGCCGGGGGTCATACGGGCGTAGCTGATGCGCCGGCCGGCCTGCCGGTCGGTCACGACCCAGACCGTTGGCGGCACATGCGTGCCTGGCTGACCGTGGGGGCTGGTCTCGAACACCGTGCCCGGCTCAGTGTCGTCCGAAGTCTCGGCCGGGAAGGCCGGGTCCCAGCCGGGCGCCCAGTCCTGCTCGCCACGGGCGGTGAACAGCCGGAGCGCCTCGGCGGGCGGCAGGCCGACGCGGATGCGGCCGGTCAGCCGCTGCGGGCCGGTCACGCCCGCCCCGTTTCCGGCTCCTCGGCCAGCTGGTGCGCGTCGCCGGCGGTCAGGGTCAGCCCGTAGACCTCTTTGAGCTGCTCGATCTTGGCCAGCGTGGGCGCCCCGAACGGCGCCTGCCCGTCGAAGGCGTGCAGCACGATCCCCTCGACCAGGTCGCCCAGCGACAGGTCGAAATACTCGGCCAGCCCTTTGAGCACCTTCAGCGTGCGCCGCTCGATCCGCAGCCCGGTCTGAACTCGCTCTACCGTTACCACGGTAACAAGGTAACACGGAACGAATAAGGCCCGGTGACGAGCACGGCAGATAGCATCAACCCATGCGGTTCGCGAAGGGGCACGGCACGGAGAACGACTTCGTCATCCTGCCGGATCCGGACGGCGAACTGGACCTGACCCCGGAGTTCGTACGGCGGCTGTGTGACCGGCGGGCCGGGATCGGCGGGGACGGCGTGCTCCGGGTGGTCGAGGTCGAGGTACTGGCGGCCGAGCTGACCGAGGGTGGCCCGGGCGCGTTCCGGATCTCCGGCGAGTCCGCCGGTGGCCTGGGTTCGGCCGCCGCCACCGCGCTGGCCACCCCGGCCGCCATCGCCGCGGCCGGTGCCCCCATCGGCGCGCCCGAGGGCGAAGACGAGCTGACCGCGCAGTGGTTCATGGACTACTGGAACGCCGACGGCACGGTGGCCGAGATGTGCGGCAACGGCGTCCGGGTGTTCGCCCGCTACCTGATCGAACACGGCCTGGCCAAAGGCCCCGAGCTGGCCATCGAGACCCGGGCCGGGACCCGGCACGTGCGGGTCGAGCCGGATGGCCAGATCACCGTGGACATGGGCGCGCCCGCCGTGCTCGGCGCGGGCTGGGCCTCGATCGGCGCGATGACCTGCGAAGGCCTGCGGATCTCGGTCGGTAACCCGCACCTGGCCTGCGTGGTCGAGTCACCGCTGGAGGACTTCGACCTGTCCGCGCCGCCGTCGGTGGATACCGAGCTGTTCCCGGACGGGGCCAACGTCGAGCTGGTCCGGCTGCTCGGCGAGCGCAGCGCCCAGATGCTCGTCTACGAGCGCGGGTCCGGCCTCACCCGGTCCTGTGGCACCGGCGCCGTGGCCGCGGCCGTGGCCGCCGCCCAGGCCACCGGGGACCAGCGGGGCCGCTGGCGCGTCCGAGTGCCCGGCGGCGACCTGAGCGTCACCCTGGCCCCGGACACCAGCCTGCTGACCGGGCCGGCCGTGCTGGTGGCCGAGGGTGAGCTTTCCCCGGAGTGGCTGGCCGCGTAGCTTCCCAGGAAGGAGGTGCCATGAGTTACGAACACATCCTGGTCGAACGGTCCGGCGACTTCGCCACTGTGACCATGAACCGGCCCCAGCGCCGTAACGCGCTGTCCCTGGCCCACATGCACGAGCTGATCGGCGCGTTCGGCGACCTGGGCGGCAGCGACGTCCTCGGCATCGTGCTGGCCGGGAACGGCCCGGTGTTCTGCGCCGGGCACGACTTCGCCGACGTGGCCGAGGCGGACCTGGGCCAGGTCCGCGCGCTGCTGCAGACCTGCACCGAGCTGATGACGCTCCTGCAGGAGATTCCGCAGCCGGTGGTGGCCCAGGTGCACGGGCTGGCCACGGCGGCGGGCTGCCAGCTGGTGGCCAGCGCCGACCTGGCCGTGGCCAGCGAGGAGGCTGGGTTCGCCACCCCCGGCGGCAAGGGCGGCTGGTTCTGCCACACCCCGATGGTCGCGGTGGCCCGCAACGTCGGCCGCAAGCGCGCCACCGAGCTGGCCCTGTCCGGTGACACCATCGACGCCGCCACCGCGCTGGACTGGGGCCTGGTCAACCGGGTGGTCCCGGCGGCCCAGCTCGGCTCGGCCACGCGCGACCTGCTGGACCGCGTCACCCGGGGCTCGGCCGAGAGCAAGGGCATCGGCAAGCAGGCCCTTTACGCCCAGATCGACCTGGACCAGCCCAAGGCCTACGCCTACGCCATCGAGGTCATGGCCGCGACCAGCCAGACCCCCGACGCCCGCGAGGGCATGCGGTCGTTCCTGGAGAAGCGCAAGCCCCGCTGGCGCCGCGGCCGCTAGGCCGGCAGCCGGGCCAGCATCGTGGCCGCCCCTCCCAGGCCGCCAGCTAACCCGGATCAGCCGGGTGCCTGGCCGCGTCAGCGGTACAGCTCTTCGTCCACGCTGGCCAGCCGGGACGGGACCAGGCGGTCCTCGGCCAGGCCGTAGAAGTGCTGGAAGCTCATGATCAGCGGGCGCCAGCGGTCCGGGTCGATCCGGTTCGGGCGGTCCGGGACCAGGATGGCAGGCGAGGCGTGCACCCGCCGCACGGTGACCTCGACCGCCGGTATCCGCTCATCATCCGGGTGCATGGCGTCGACCGTGCACTCCATCACTACCGGGCACTCGGCCACCAGGGGCGGGGCGATCAGGTCGGCGGGCACCGGGGTCAGGCCGCTGGCGCCCAACTTGTCGGCTACGTGGCGGTAGCCCCGGTGCTGCTGCCGCTCGGATACCGGATCGCGGCCGGGTTGACCGTACTCAGCAGCACTACGGGGGTGCCGAAGTACAAGATGGCCGGGTCGGTCACGACGTGGGTCCGCTCGAGGGTGTCCATACCCTGAAGACGCCCCGGCCGACCGGAACGTGAGGTCCTACCCGGGCCGGTAGACCCGGCGGGCGTTCTCGTACCCGGCCTGCCGGGCGATCTGGGCCGCGTCGTCCGGAGTCCAGCTGCCGTCGTCCAGGCCGGCCCGCAGGAACGCGGACAGGCCGCGGCGGAACAGCAGCGCACCCAGGTAATGCAGCTCGGGCAGGCCGAACCCGTCCGAGGAGAAGAGGAACTTCCCGAACGGGGTCAGCTCCAGCGTCTCGGCGATCAGCGCAGCCGAGCCGCGGCCCAGGTTGTGCGTGGCCAGCCCGGCGTCCACGTAGACGTGCGGGAACACCTGGGCCAGGTACCCGGCCGCCCGGTGGAACGGGTAGTTGTGCAGTAGCAGCACCGGGACCCCGACCGGCTCGATGGCCCGCAGCAGCCCGGTCAGCAGCAGCGGGTTGCACCGGTGCAGGTCGACGTCGCGGTCACCGTAGCCCACGTGGAACTGGATCGGCAGCCCGAGGTCGGCCCCGCACCAGATGAAGAACCGGTGCAGCACCGGGTCGGCCAGCCGCCCCGGTACCCCGGCCGGGGTGTCCAGCCAGTGGGCCGCGGCCACCGCGACCTCGGTCTCCGTCGGCCGGTCCGGGGCCAGGTCCAGGCCGACGG
>CAXUJF010000570.1:0-3970 GCA_964250865.1 uncultured Streptosporangiaceae bacterium | reverse complement strand
GGGTCCGCATCCTGGCCACCAGCCGGGAGCCGCTCGGCGTGACCGGCGAGACCCTGTGCCCGGTGCCGTCGCTGCCGCTGCCGCCGGCCGGCGCGGACGCCACCCGGTTCGCGGCCATCCGGTTGTTCCGGGACCGGGCCGCGGCCGTGCGCCCCGGGTTCACCGTGGACGAAGACACCGTGGCCTCGGTCATCGCCATCTGCACGGCGCTGGACGGCATCCCCCTGGCCATCGAGCTGGCCGCCGCGCGGCTGCGGTCGCTCACCTTGACCCAGGTGGAGAGCCGGCTCAACGACCGGTTCCGGTTGCTGGGCACCGGCCCGCGGGCCACTCCCGACCGGCACCAGACCCTGCGCGCCATCGTCGACTGGAGCTGGGACCTGCTGGGCGAGGCCGAACGGGCCGTGCTCCGCCGCCTGTCGGTGTTCCGCGGCGGCGCCACCCCGGACGCCGCCGACCGGATCTGCGGCCGCCCGGAACCAGGCCCTGACACCGGCGACGTGATCGAGGTGATCGCCTCGCTGGTCGACAAGTCGCTGGTCACCGCGACCGGCAACACCGACGTACGCTACCGGCTGCTGGAGACCGTGCGGGTCTACGCCGGCGAACGGCTCACCGAGGCGGGTGAGAAGGAGCAGGTTCAGGCGGCCCACGCCGCCTATTTCCTGGCCCTGGCTGAGGACGCCGAGCCCCGGCTGCGCACCGCCGAGCAGCTGGTCTGGCTGGACCGGCTCCACGCCGACCATGACAACTTCTCGGCCGCGCTCCGGTACGCCATAGACCGCCGGGACGGCGAGCTCGGGCTGCGGCTGGTGGCCGGCCTGATGTGGTACTGGGTCATGCTCGACTTCGACGCCGAGGGCGGCAACTGGGCCCGGGAGGTCCAGGAGCTCGTCGGTTCGGTCCCGCCGCCCGGCCTGTCCGATCAGTTCGCGATCAGCGAGTTCGCCGCGGCCGTGGGCGGAGCCACCGACCCCGAATCCGGGTTCCGCGGCCCGGACGGGGTCGAGCTGCTGCGCAAGGCCCTGGATCGATCCTCCGCCCACATAACTCCGGAAGCGTCCCACCCGGTCCTGGCGCTGGCGCCGGCCCTGTCCGCCATGTTCAGCGGGGACCAGGCCGGGGCGCGCTGCGCCATGGAGGAGCTGACGCGGCACCGAAACCCCTGGGTGCGCGCGGCCGGGCTGGCCATGGGCGGCCACCTGGCCATGAACGACGGCGACGTGGACGGGGCCACCCGCTTCTTCGATCAGGGGTACGAGGCGTTCCAGACCATCGGCGACCGGTGGGGCCTGATCGTCGTGCTCAACGGTCAGGCCGAGGTGGCGATGGCCCACGACGACCCGGCCGCGGCCGTGCACGCCCTGGAAGAGGCCCACCGGTACGCGATGGCGGGCAAGGCCACGCACTGGGGTGAGATGCACCTGCTCCCGCTGGGCCGGGCCCGGGCCGCCGCCGGTGACCTGGCCGGCGCCCGCACGGACCTGGAGCGGGGCGTGCGGGCCGCCCGGCAGTTCGGCGAGAACGACGATGAGATCACCGGCTACGTCGAGCTGGCCGAGCTGGCCCGGCGCGACGGTGACCTTCCCATCGCCCGGCGGCTGCTGGAGCAGGCCCGGGAGATCTCCGAGCCCCGCACGAGCAGACTCGACATCCGCCTGGCCGCGACCCGGGCGTTCAGCAAGCTGGGCTGCCTGAACGAGCAGGAGGGCCAGCTGGAGGAGGCGGCCGCCTGGCAGCGCCGGGCCCTCGGGCTGCTGTCCGACGAGCGCTATGGCCTCCTGCCCATCCCGGTCAACCCGGCCCTGGCTGGGGTGATGGAGGGCTGTGCGGCCCTGGCCATGGCCCGGGGTGAGCCCGTCCGTGCCGCCGAACTGCTGGGCCTGGCCCACACCCTGCGCGGGTTCTCGGACCGGCAGAGCTTCGAGGTGTGCCGGGTCACGGCCGCGGTCACCGCAGCGATCGGCCCGGACGCGTTCACCGCCGCCTACCAGTGCGGCCGCGCCCTCACTCAGGCCGATGCCCTGTCCGTGAATATTTGATTTAACCGGCCCGCTCCGGCCCGGAGTTGAGCGCCAGGCCGGGTCACACCCGGCGGCTGTACATCCGCATCGCGATCGGGAACGAGACCAGCACGATCCCGGCCGCCCAGGCCAGCGTGTACAGCACGTGGGTGCTGACCGGGCCGCCCACGGTCAGCCCGCGTACCGCGTCGGCCAGGTGCGTGATCGGGTTGACCTTGACCCAGGCCTGCAGCCAGCCGGGGAAGGTCTTGGTGTTGGGGACCAGGATGCTGCTGCCGAACACCAGCGGCATGATGAAGATGAACGCGATGCCCTGCACGGTCTCCGGGCTCGGTGCGATCAGCCCGATCAGGACCGAGATCCAGCACACGGCCAGGTAGAACAGGTAGGCCAGGCCGAACGCGGCCAGCACCGCCGGGACGCCGGTGTGGAATCGGAACCCCAGCGCCGACCCGAACCCGGTCAGCACGACCATCACGGTCAGGAAGCGGGCCGTGTCGCCCAGCACCGCCCCGATCAGCGGCGACGACCGGCCGATGGGCAGGCTGCGGAACCGGTCGAACACGCCCTTGTGGATGTCCTCGTTCAGCGCGGTACCCAGGCCCATGGTGGCGAACATCGCCATCTGGGCCACCAGCCCGGGCAGCAGGACCTCGAGGTAGGCGTGCGTGCTGCCGGCCACCGCGCCGCCGAACACGTACAGGAACAGCAGCAGGAACACGATCGGCATCAGCGTGACGTCGAGCAGCTTCTCCGGCGAGTGCCGCAGCTGGGCCAGGTTGCGCCAGGCCAGCGTGAGCGCGTTGGTCACCGACTGCTTGCCGCCGATCCGGCGCCGCGGTGTCGGGAACGGCGCCGCCGGAATGGTTGCGTCCAGGGTCGTCATGCCGTCCTCCCGGCGTCGGCCAGCTCGTCGCTGGGGTCGTGGTCGTCGTTCTGGTTCTTGTCGTCGTCCTGGTCTTCGGCGTGGTGCCCGGTCAGGGTCAGGAACACCTCGTCCAGGCTGGGCAGCCGCAGCGCCAGCTCGGCCGCCACGATGCCGCGCTGGCTGAGCTGCTGCACCAGTTCCGAGAGCACCGCCGGGTCGACCGCGGGCGCGGTGACCAGCCCGATCTCGGTGCGGACCTCGGGCGGCGCTCCGGTCAGCCGGGCCACCAGCTCGGCCACCTCGGGGGCCCGGAACCGGTCCGCCGGCCGGACCTCGATGGTCTGCGTCCCGGTGGTGGCCTTCAGATCGGCCGCCGTGCCCGAGGCCACCACCTGGCCCCGGTCGATGACCGCGATCTGGTCGGCCAGCTCGTCCGCCTCTTCCAGGTACTGCGTGGTCAGCAGCACCGTCACGCCGCCGGCGGTCAGCCCGCGGATGGTTTCCCATACCTGGTTGCGGGCCCGCGGGTCGAGCCCGGTGGTCGGCTCGTCCAGGAAGATCACCTGCGGCGATCCGACCAGGCTCGCGGCCAGGTCGAGCCGGCGCCGCATGCCGCCGGAGTACGTCTTGGCCGCGCGTCGCGCCGCCTCGGTCAGCTCAAACCGGTCGAGCAGCTCCTTGGCCCGCTGGCGCGCGTCAGGCCGGCCGAGCCCCAGCAACCGGCCGATCATGATCAGGTTCTCGCTGCCGGTCAGCTCGTCGTCGACCGAGGCGTACTGCCCGGTCAACGCGATCAGCT
This sequence comes from uncultured Streptosporangiaceae bacterium, assembly GCA_964250865.1. GTDB lineage: Bacteria > Actinomycetota > Actinomycetes > Streptosporangiales > Streptosporangiaceae > Bog-532. The sequence goes on along the minus strand of CAXUJF010000570.1, from coordinate 279 downwards.
GGCGCACCTGGACCGCGTCGTTCATCACGTCGAACCCGCAGATCCTGGCCACCCCGGCGTCCGGCTTGATCAGCGTGGACAGCACCCGGACCGCGGTCGTCTTGCCCGCCCCGTTCGGCCCCAGCAGCGCCAGCACGGTCCCCCGCTCGGCGCTGAAACTCGTCCCCGCCAGCGCCTGCGTGGTCCCGAAGCGCTTCTCCAGCCCCTCGGCCTCAATCACCGCGCTCATCCGAACCTCCCTCAATCCCCGTTAGGAGTCGTTACGGTTCCACCCTGCCT
>CAXUJF010000569.1:0-3971 GCA_964250865.1 uncultured Streptosporangiaceae bacterium | reverse complement strand
CGTGGGCAGCGCCCTCGGCCTGCTGGCCGCGGGCGGCTTCGTCGAACGCTGCTCCCGTGGCTGGCGCCCCCGGCGGTCACCGTGACCCCGCCACCACTGAGCGACACGACGGCGGTCCTAGGGAACGGGCCCACCGGGAGTCACACTGGGCAGGTGCGCGAAACGGCCGAACCCGACGCCAGCCCGCCCTGGGCCGAGGCCGTCGTGGCCCAGTTCGAGCGGCACGTCGCGGCTGAGCGCGGGCTGTCGCCCCACACGGTGCGCGGGTACGTGGGGGACGTCCGGTCGCTGCTGACCCACGCGGGCCACTGTGGTGCGGCCGGCCCGGGGGAGCTGACCGCCCCGGTGCTGCGCAGCTGGCTGGCCGTCCAGCACGAGGCCGGAGCGTCGCGGGCCACGCTGGCCCGGCGGGGCGCGGCGGCCCGGGCGTTCACCGCGTTCGCCCATCAGCGGGGCTGGCTGGACAGCGATCCCGGCGCGGTGCTCGGCACGCCGAAGGTACGCCGGACGCTGCCGCACGTGCTGCGGCCGCGCGAGATCAACGACGTGCTGGCCTCATCGGCCGCAGACGTCGCGCAGCCACCGCCGGACCGGACACCGGCCGAGGCGGCCGTGGCCCTGCGGGACGCGGCCATCCTGGAGCTGCTGTACGCGACCGGGATCCGGGTCAGCGAGCTGTGCGGGCTCGACACCGGGGCCCTCGACCTGGGACGGCGGACGGTCCGGGTGTTCGGCAAGGGCAGCAAGGAGCGGACGGTGCCGGTCGGTATCCCGGCCGTCCGCGCCGTCGAGCGGTGGGAGCAGGAGGGCCGCCCGGTCCTGGCCGCCGACGTCAGCGGCGCCGCCCTGTTCCTCGGCGTCCGGGGTGGCCGTCTCGACCCGCGTACCGCGCGGCGGGTGGTGCACGAGCGGCTGAGGACGGCCGGGGTCAGTACCGATACCGGGCCGCACGGGCTCCGGCACACCGCCGCCACGCACCTGCTGGAGGGGGGCGCGGATCTGCGGAGCGTCCAGGAGATGCTCGGCCATTCGTCGCTGGCCACCACGCAGATCTACACCCACGTCTCCGTCGAGCGGCTCAAGGCCAGCTACCGCCAGGCCCACCCGCGCGCCTGACCCGGCACCGGCCAGGCCGCGCGCCTGGGGTCAGCTCACCGGGAAGTACCGGTCCATGAACTCGTTGCGGAACTTGCCCTCCGGGTCGTACCGGCTCAGCAGGGCCACGAAGTCGTCGTAACGCGGGTACAGCCCCTTGATCGTTTCGGGGGAGGTGGAGAAGACCTTGCCCCAGTGCGGGCGGGCGCCGAACGGGGCCAGGGCCGCCTCCAGGGCCGACACCACCGGCGCGACCGCGGCTTCGTCCTTGATCCAGGTGAAGTGGAAGCCGACCGTGTCGCGCTGGTAGGCCATGCTCAGCCACAGGTCATCCGCGGCCATGGTGCGGATCTCGGCGATCTGCAGCACGGTGGCGATCTGGTCACCGAGGGCGGCGACGGCTTCGACCGCGGGGACGGCGACGTCCCGGGCAACCAGGTACTCCGACTGCAGCTCCTCCCCGTTGCTGGGCGTGAACGCCAGCCGGAAGTGCGGCAGCCGCTCGTGCCAGGGCCCGGGCGTGCCGAGCTGCTCGGTGGCGTTGGTGGGGGCCATACCGGGCACCGGGTTGCGCGGGCCGTCGGCCAGCCGCCCACCGAGCCACTGCGCCGCGCCGCCGCCACCCGTCGCCGGGGTGTCGGCGCGCTGCTTCTGCCAGATCCGGATGTCCTGGCCCCGCCAGTCGGTGAACACACTGACGCTGTAGGCGCTGCCGAAGATCTCCTCGAACGAGCTCGTCACCGCCGCGGCCGGTATGCCCTCGTACACGAACTGCCGGACCTGGAAGGCCGGGATGATCTCCAGCTCCATCGTGGTCACCGCGCCCAGGCTGCCCAGCCCGGCCACCATGCCCGCGAAGCCCGGCGAGTCCGTGTCCACCCGGATCAGCTCCCCGGACGCCGTGACCAGCTCCAGCGCCCGCACCGCGGCGGGCAGGTTCTGGTTGGCGTCACCGGAGCCGTGCGTGGCCGTCGCGCACGAGCCGGCCACCGAGATGTGCGGCAGCGAGGCCATGTTGCGCACCGCGTACCCAGCGCCGTCCAGCTGCTGGGCCAGCTCGCCGTAGCGGACGCCGCCCGCCACCCGGACCACCGACCGGTCCGGCCCGACCTCCACCACCGGGGGCAGGCTGGTCGTGGAGACGAGCACCCCGCTGGTGTCGGCGATCCGGTTGAACGAGTGCCCGCTCCCCAGCACCCGGGTCCGCGTGCTGGCCGCGATGATCTCCTGGAGCTCTTCGACGCTGGCGGGCAGGCGCAGCTCGGCCGCCGAGAACTCGATGTTGCGGGCCCAGTTCGCCGGCTGCGCGGCCATGTACTCCACCCATCGTCAGGCTGCTCATCGAGCCGCGGAAGCACACCTGATCGGCATAATCCGCCCAGCTCCGCGGTTGTCCAAGCTGGAAGATAGCAGGCTCATTCACTGGTCTCAGGCAGGCCGTTGACCAGGGGCCGGACCCGTCGCTCAATTAGCGCGGCAGGTTACCTCCAATCACACGTAGACTTGACCCAGGCCGCCGGTGGAGCGCAAGTTCCCGGAGCGGCCAAGTTCGCGCGCCCGCATTCCGGCCGGGACCCCAGGTTCCCGGCGGTGCGCACCGCTCGGTCCATGAGCCGGCCTGGCTCATCGCAGGTGCGTACGGACGCCAGGGATCAACCGAGTAGCGTCAGCGCTCCGGCGCGGCGCGAGAAAAGGAAGGACCTCCGCATGGCCGCGGTCGTCACCATGAGGCAGCTCCTGGAGAGCGGCGTTCACTTCGGGCACCAGACACGGCGCTGGAACCCGAAGATGAAGCGCTACATCTTCACCGAGCGCAATGGCATCTACATCATCGACCTCCAGCAGTCCCTCGACTACATCGACCGGGCGTACGAGTTCATCAAGGAGACCGTCGCCCACGGCGGCACGATCCTGTACGTCGGGACCAAGAAGCAGGCCCAGGAAGTCATCGCCGAGCAGGCGGGGCGGGTCGGGATGCCTTACGTCAACCAGCGCTGGCTGGGTGGCATGCTGACCAACTTCTCCACCGTGTTCAAGCGGCTCCAGCGGCTCAAGGAGCTGGAGGAGATCGACTTCAGCGACGTGGCCGGCTCCGGCATGACCAAGCGGGAGCTGCTGCAGATGCGGCGCGAGCGCGACAAGCTCGACAAGACCCTGGGCGGCATCCGGCACATGTCCAAGGTGCCGAGCGCGGTGTGGGTGATCGACACCAAGAAGGAGCACATCGCGATCGCCGAGGCGCGGAAGCTGGGCATCCCGATCGTCGCGATCCTCGACACCAACTGCGACCCCGACGAAGTCAACTACCCGATCCCGGGGAATGACGACGCCATCCGCAGTGTTGCGCTCCTGACCCGCGTGGTGGCCGACGCCGTGGCCGATGGCCTGATGTCGCGGTCCGGCGCGGGCGACGGCGACGAGAAGCCGTCCACCGACGGTCTCTCGGTCGAGGAGCCGCTGGCCGAGTGGGAGCGGGAGCTGGCCCAGTCGGCCGAGGGCACTCCGGCCGAGATTGAGGCCACCGACGGCGACGCCCCGGTCATCACCGAGGCCGCCACCGCCAACGGCACCGAGACTGCGGCCACCAACGGCACCGAGCCCGAGGCCACGCCGGCCGCGGCTGCGCCGGCTGAAGCCACCCAGTCCGAGGCCACCCAGTCCGAGGCCACCCCGGCTGAAGCCACCCCGGCTGAGGCCACCCAGTCCGAGGTCGCGCAGGCCGAGGTCGCGCGCGAAGAGGCGGCTCCGGCTGAGGTCACCCCGGTCGAGGCGGCCACGGAGACCGAGCCGGCGGCCGCGGCCGAGGAGTCCCAGGGCGAGCCGGTCGCCGCGGGCGCTCAGGCCGACGCCTCCGCCGACGCCGAGTAAGCCAGGAG
>CAXUJF010000568.1:0-3975 GCA_964250865.1 uncultured Streptosporangiaceae bacterium | reverse complement strand
CCCCCCCCCGTCCCCCCCCCCGCCCCCCCCCTCCCCCGCACACAACAACCCCCCCCCGGCCCCCCGCCCCCCCCGGCCCCCCCGGGGCGGCTTGCTGTGGGCTCAGCGCCTCAGTCCAGGTACTCGCGCAGCATCTGGGCCCGGCTGGGGTGGCGGAGCTTGGCCAGCGTCTTGGACTCGATCTGGCGGATGCGCTCGCGGGTGACCCCGAACTCGCGGCCGACTTCTTCCAGCGTACGGGGGTGGCCGTCGGTCAGGCCGAAGCGCAGCTGGATAATGCGCTGCTCGCGGCAGCTCAGGTCGTCCAGCACCCGTTCCAGCTGGTCCTGCAGCATGATGAACGCGGCCGCCTCAATCGGGACCACCGCGTCGGCGTCCTCGATGAAGTCGCCCAGGTCGGACTCCTCTTCCCCGATCGGGGACTGGAGCGACACCGGCTCCTGCGCGATCCGCTGGATGTCGGTGACCCGTTCCGGATCGATGCCCATCTCTGCGGCGATCTCATCCGGGGTGGCTTCACGGCCCAGGTCCTGGTGCAGCTGACGCTGCACACGGGCCAGCTTGTTGATCGTCTCGACCATGTGCACCGGCACCCGGATGGTCCGGGCCTGGTCGGCGATGGCCCGGGTGATGGCCTGCCGGATCCACCAGGTCGCGTAGGTGGAGAACTTGTAGCCCCGGGTGTAGTCGAACTTCTCCACCGCGCGGATCAGCCCCAGGTTGCCCTCCTGGATCAGGTCCAGGAAAACCAGCCCGCGGCCGATGTAGCGCTTGGCGATCGACACGACCAGGCGCAGGTTGGCCTCGATCAGCCGCTGCTTGGCCCGGTCGCCCTCGGCCACCAGGAACTGCAGGTCAGCCGCTTCGGCGCCCTCGGGCGGAGAGCTGCCGCGCAGCTTCTCGTCGGCGAACAGGCCCGCCTCGATCGACTTGGCCAGCTCCACCTCGTCCTCGGCGGTCAGCAGCGGCACGCGGCCGATCTCCCGCAGGTAGATGCGCACCAGGTCGCTGGTGGCGGCGGTTCGGCCAGGATCCGCAGCTCCCCCGCGGCGTGGCTCCTCCACCTCCTCTTCCTGCGGCGCGTCGAGAAGTTCGATGCCTTCATCACCCAGCATCCGGACGACATCGCCCAGGGCGTCGGGTGAGAGTTCGTGACGGTCGAGGGCGGACGCGACGTCCGCCATGGTCAGGGATCCCCGTTCCCTGCCCTGCGCCACGAGTTGCGTCATCTGTTCGGCCAGTGACGGGCCGCTTGTCAGTACGCTGAGGCTCACCTGACCAGTGTGCGGCACGAACCCCCGGTTACGGGGGGCCTAATTTTGTCACCTTGGCGGTAGTTTGGGCGGGCGTCGGCTGTCCGTAACATGACCCGCTTGATCACGTCGGGTTTACCTGTTGGTTACGGGCCGGGGCGGATGGCGGCCACGGCGGCGGCCGGGTCCGGGGGTTACAGGCCGGCGGCGCGGTCGAGCAGGGCCTTGCGCCGCTGCTCCAGCGCCACCAGGTCGCCGAACAGCTGGTTGTACTCGGTCTGCTGCTGTACCGGGTTCATCCGCTGCAGCTTGCCCTTGACCGCCGCAATCTCGCGGCTCACGGCCAGCTCGCCCACCCGGGCCAGCACCTGGTCCACGTAGCGTGCGTCGGGCTCGCCGGTGAGCTGGGGTGATTCCACGGCCAGCCGGGTCATGAACGCCCGAGCCCGGTCGTTCGGGGCGCTCTCGCGCAGCAGCGCGGCCCATTCGCGCACGTTCCCGGCCAGGTGAGTCCCGCCGGCCTCCGCGATCAGCCGGAACACCGCCGCGTGCGCGCCCACGGTGAACGCCTGCGGGCCGAGTGCGTCGAACTCCGGGCCGCACAGCCCGGGCCGCTGCACGGCCAGCTTCAGCGCCTCCCGCTCGATCTGCGCCACCGGGTCGGACGGGTCGTAGCCGGTGTCGCCGCCCTGGGCGCGCTGGTCGTTGCCGTTGCCGTTGCGGGCTGGGCCGCTGCGGGAAGCATCGTGGTTGATGGTGGCGGTGCCGGGGCGGCCGTGGCCGGGGTGCCCGGTGTCGCGGCCGTCGCGGCGGTTGTTGTCACGGCGGTTGTTGTCACGGCGGCCGGGGTGCTGCTCGGCCGCTCCCCCGCCGTGCTCGCGCACCCGGGCCAGCACGAATCGCTCGTCCATCAGGCCGAGCCAGCGGTCCAGGTTGACCGCGTACCGGGTCCGCAGGCCGGAGTCCTTGATCCGGGCCACGATCGGCGCGGCCTCATCCAGCGCGGCGAGCTGCCCTTCGGCGGTGTCCAGGTTGTGCTTGTCAATCGCGTTGCGGATGGCGAACTCGAACAGCGGCACGCGCCGGGCCACCAGGTCCCGCACGGCCGCGTCACCCTGCTTGAGCCGCAGGTCACACGGGTCAAGACCATCCGGCTGGACGGTGACGAAGGTCTGCGTGACGAACCGTTCCTCCATGCCGAACGCGCGCAGCGCCGCCTTCTGCCCGGCGGCGTCGCCGTCAAAGGTGAAGATGACCTCGCCCGTCGCGCCGTCGGTGTCCATCACCAGCCGGCGCAGCACCTTGATGTGGTCGTCGCCGAACGAGGTGCCGCAGGTGGCGACCGCGGTCGGGACGCCGGCCAGGTGACAGGCCATCACGTCGGTGTACCCCTCGACGATGACCGCCTGCCGCCGGTGCGAGATCTCCCGTTTGGCCAGGTCAGCTCCGTAGAGGACGGTGCTCTTACGGAAGAGCGGAGTTTCCGGAGTATTAAGGTATTTCGGTCCGTCGTCGTTGGGGTCCAATTTGCGCGCGCCGAAGGCAATCACGTCGCCGGACAGGTCGCGGATCGGCCACATGAGCCGCCCGCGGAACCAGTCTCGCGGCCCGCGCCGACCCTCCCGGGCCAGTCCCCCGGCGATGAGCTCCTCGTCGGAGAACCCCTTGGCCCGCAGGTGCCGGGTCAGTTCCTCCCACGCAGTCGGGGCGTAACCGATGCCGAACCGCTGGGCGTCGGCCCGTTCGAAGCCCCGCTCGGCCAGGAAAGCCCGGCCGGGCGCGGCCGCGGCCCCCTCCAGCTGCGCGGCGTAGAACTCGGCCGCGAGCCGGTGCGCGTCCAGCAACCGCCGGCGCCGGCTCTGTTCCTGGCCCGGGACGTAGCCACCCTGTTCGTAGCGCAGGTCGATGCCGGCTCGCCCGGCCAGCCGTTCCACCGCCTCGATGAAGGCCAAGCCGTCGATCTGCTGCACGAAGCGGATGACGTCGCCGCCCTCACCGCAGGAGAAGCAGTAATAGAGACCGCGCGCGGGGGTGACGTTGAAGGAGGGGGTCTTCTCGTCGTGGAACGGGCACAGGCCCTTCAGCGAGTCGCCACCTGCGCTGCGGAGCTGCAGGTATTCGCCGATCACCTCGTCGATCGGCGAACGCTCGCGGACCGCCGCGATGTCCTCGTCGCGGATCCGGCCAGCCATCTCCCGCCTCCGCTCCCTGGTTGTGCTGGTTGTGCCTGGTAGCTGGTAGTGCTGGTTGTGCTGAGAAGCCCCGTGGCTGAGCTTAACCGGCACCAGGGACACCAGCGGCCGTGACGGGCGAACCGCCGCCGATGGTGCGGCTCTCGTGCCCTAGGCCCGGCTAGGCCCGGCCCGTAGCCTGGGGGCCGGCCTTTAGCCTGGGGGTCATGGGCGAGCTGCTGGTGCTGTGGGATGTCGACCAAACGCTCATCGACGCCGGCGGGCTGAGCACGCACCTGTACGGGTTGGTGTTCGCGGAGCTATTCGGCCGGGAGGTGCCGCGGGTCGCCCCGATGGCCGGGCGCACCGATCGGGCCATCATCGTGGAGACCCTGACCATGGCCGGGGTGGCCAGCCCGCGGGACCATGTTCCCGCGTTCATCGAGGAGCTGACCCGGCAGGCACCGGCGTTCGGGGAACGGGTCCGGGCCCGCGGGCGGGTGCTGGCCGGGGTGCCGGAGGCACTGGCCGCGCTGGTGTCGGGTGGTGGG
>CAXUJF010000567.1:0-3986 GCA_964250865.1 uncultured Streptosporangiaceae bacterium | reverse complement strand
TCCGCCCCGCGAGCCTCCACACGGCCGGGCGACTCAGAGGCTGGGGACTTTATTAAGCAAATACTGCACAGAAGTGGCCCCAGCTCCCGCGGTATCGCCACTCCCGTCACAGCGGCTTCTCTGGCGCCGGGTGGGGCAGCTTCGGCGGGGGTTAGCGAGGGCGGCGGGGGCCGCGCTTGCGGGCGGAGATCACCAGCTGGACCCCGACGGATTCGTCGGGCTGGGTGGCGAGTTCGGCTTCGACCAGACGGGGCAGGCTCTTCGGGTCCCGGCGCAGGACGTGGGCCACGGTGGAGGGGGAGAACACCGTGCGCGGCCGGATCCACATGACGTCGAGGCCGGCGTCGTCGAACAGCTCGCGCAGCTGCTCGGCACCGAAGCAGCGGGTGATCGTGCCGTCCGGCCAGGGGACGAGGACCACCTCGGCGTGCGGCAGGTCGGTCAGCTCGGCCCAGTGCCGCTGCTCGGCCAGCATGGCCATGCCCAGGACCAGGGAGTCGACGCAGGCCAGGACCCGCCCGGCCGGGCGCAGGACCCGGGCGATGTCGGCGATCAGGTGCTCCGCGGCCAGCTGCATGGACAGGGCACGGTCCTCGGCGATGACGCCGTCGGCGCAGCTGTCGGCCAGGAACGACAGGGACGCCGGGTCGGAGGAGACCAGCGCGATCTCGCCGGGCCGCGACCCGTTGGCCGGGATCACGGCCGGCAGCACCAGGCCCGTAGGTATCAGGTCCGGTGGCAGCAGGTCCGGTGGCACGCCGTCGACCGGGCCGCTGGGCCGGGACGCGGTGCTGGCCACCCGCAGCACGGTGTGACCGGATGCCGCCGCGATCTGGGCCGCTTTCGCCCGCGGTCCCGAGATGTCCACCAGCAGGCGGCCTTCGCGGGGCAGCCAGGACGCGAGTTGCGCCTCGGCCACCGCCTGGTGAAAGCGCCAGTACGGCGACAGTGACCCGGGATCGTCGACGGCCGTGGCGCTGGCCGAAGGCCTCACCGTAACTCCTGCCGTGGCTGCGGCTACCCCCTCGGCCGCATGGGTTTCCCAGTATGTTCCCCGCCCGGACCAGTTCATCCCCGCCGCGCGGGAATCACGGGCAGGAATGCCCCGGCCAGCCGCCGTGTTCCACTGCACATGCCAGTAGCTTGTGGCCCACGTCCGGCGGAGTACGCCGGCCTCAGCTTGGGTATCCAGCCGGTACCCGTTCCCCAGGGGGCTCCGCCCAAGGGCGGAATGGCCAGCCTCGGGGAGGTCCCCGGACCACCCAGCCATGTATCCTCCCGGCCATATGCTTTTCACAGGCCGGCCATGATGGATACCGAGGAGGTGGGTCCCGTCCCGGAGACACTTGAGCAGCGTGACGAGCGGTTTGAACAGGATGTTCTGCCGTTTTTGGATCAGCTGTATTCCGCCGGGCTCCGGATGACCCGCAACCCAGCGGATGCCGAAGATCTCGTGCAGGAGACGTTCGCCAAGGCGTACGCCTCCTTCCACCAGTTCCAGCCGGGCACGAACCTGAAGGCCTGGCTGTTCCGCATCCTGACCAACACGTTCATCAACACCTACCGGAAGCGGCAGCGCGAACCCCAGCGCTCCGGCGCCGAAGAGGTGGAGGACTGGCAGCTGGCCCGGGCCGCCTCGCACACCTCCAGCGGCCTGAAGTCCGCCGAGGCCGAGGCGCTCGAGGGGCTGCCCGACTCTGACATCAAGCAGGCCCTGCAGGCCCTGCCGGAAGAGTTCCGCATCGCGGTCTACCTGGCCGACGTGGAAGGTTTCGCGTACAAGGAGATCGCCGACATCATGGGAACTCCGATCGGCACGGTGATGTCGCGCCTGCACCGGGGGCGCCGGCAGCTGCGCGACATGCTCCAGGACTACGCCACCGGGCGTGGCCTGGTCCGGTCCGCGTCTGGATCTGGCTCGGCGGCTGACGCCGCGGCTGGCGAGCCCGGGGAGGAAGCCCGATGAGCTGCGGGAACCACCACGAGACGCCGTGTACCGAGGTACTGGACCGCATCTATGCGTACCTGGATGGTGAGCTCGACACCACCGACCAGTCGAAGGTGCGCCAGCACCTGGACGAGTGCGGGCCGTGCCTGCGCGAGTACGGCCTGGAGGACGCGGTGAAGAGGCTGGTCCGCAAGCATTGCTGCGATCAGGCGCCGGTCGAGCTGCGGGCCAAGATCCTCGTCCGTATCCAGGAAGTCCGCGCCCAGATCGAAGTCATCGACTGATCTGATCGCACCGGGTTGATCGCGCCGATCGGATAACACCGATCTGATAAAACCGTGCGATCCGGTAGGTACTATTCGCTCACGATTAACTTTGGGCCTACGCGGATGCACCGAGCCGGGTTACGCTGGCTTTCGGTCTGGCACGGCGCGTGCCTACGCATGCGCCGCTAGACGGTCACCCTCGGTTGCTGACCCGCCGCCGCCTGTGCGGGTCCGAGTGTGGGAGGAGGCGCGGTTGTGCAGCTAGGAGTTGTCTGGGGCTTACCCTGACCGGTCTGATGTTCGGCATCGTTCGGCCACGGTGAGGGGGGGAATTGGGCAGGCTTTCGCGTGCGACGTGGCTTTATATCAGCGTTATCGTCGTCGCCGCCGCGTTCGTCACGGGGTATGGCCCGTACCGGGATGTCGCCTGGAGCCGCCTGGCGGTTCTCGCGGTGCTGTTCCTGGTGTGCGAGTCCACACCGACGGCGATTCTGCCGCGCCAGGTGGCCTGGTCTCCTGGTTACGCGGCCACGCTCGCCTCGGTGGTCCTGGTCGGCCCGTGGGGGGCGGCCATCGTCGGCCTCGTCAGCGCGTTCAGCATCCGTCGCGGCCTGAAGCCCGCCCAGCGGGTCTTCAACGGAGCGATGTACGCCCTCAGCGCCTACGCCGCCGGTCGGGTGTTCCTCGCCCTGGGCGGCGTGGTCGGCGTCCCCCCGCACGATTCGTTCCCGCAGATCATCGGCCCGTTCGTCGGGGCCGCGGCCGCGCACATCGTGGTCAACTACGGCATGGTCAGCGTGGTCTTGTGGCTGACCAGCGGGGGCGAGAGCGGCCGCCGCCTGCTGAACCTGCGGCTGTCGCTGCCGGACCTCGGTTATGCCGTTTTCGGCCTGCTGATCGCGGCGCTGTGGAGCGTGGTCGGGGCGTTCGCGGCCATCCTGGTCCTGATCCCGCTGTTCGTGGCCCGCTGGGCCATCGCGCAGTTCGCCAACCAGCAGCGGGCCTACGAGGCCACCCTCCGGGTGCTCTGCCAGGCGGTGGAGACCAAGGACTTCTACACCCGCGGTCACAGTGAGCGGGTGTCCCGCGGCTCGGTGATGATCGCCCGCGCGATCGGGATGCGGCCCGAGCGGGTGGAGGCGATCAGGTACGCCGGCATGCTGCACGACGTGGGCAAGCTCGGCGTGCCGACCAAGGTGCTGCAGAAGACCGGCAAGCTGACCGAGGAAGAGTACGCCGCGATTCAGCTGCACCCGATGCGCGGCCTGGAGATCATCAAGGAGATCGGTTTCCTGGATGAGGCGCTGGCCGGCATCATGCACCACCACGAGCGCATCGACGGCTGCGGCTATCCGATGGGCCTGGCCGGGGACGAGATCCCCGAGTTCGCCCGGGTGCTCGCGGTGGCCGACGCGTTCGACTGCATGACCTCCACCCGGTCCTACCGTGGTGCCCGCTCCATCACCGAAGCGATCACCGAGCTGCACAACTGCTCCGGGACCCAGTTCGACCCGGCCTTTGTCGACGCCCTGGTAGCCGCGGTCGAGCGGGACGGCTGGCAGACCCCGGACACGCCGGTGCCGCCGCCCGGTGAGCGGATCGAGGCCGCCGCGCACGACCACGACGATCCGGCGGCACCGCTGCGCGTCATGGGCAGCCGCTGAGGTGCGGGACCAGCGTGAGCGTTAGCCAGAGCCGCGTGAGCGGGCGGCAGAGCCGGGTGGCGAGCCCGCGGCTACGGTCCCGCGCGCGGCGGCCAGCCGGCACCGGGC
>CAXUJF010000566.1:3499-3994 GCA_964250865.1 uncultured Streptosporangiaceae bacterium | reverse complement strand
AAGATCCCCATCAGACGCTGGTCTGGGGCGCGGCCAACGCTCAGGCCAAGGCGCGCCGCCTGACCGAGGAGACGCTGCCCAACGCCGAGCAGCGCGACGATGACCGTGACTGACGCCGTCGCCGGCCCGGACGGCCGGCTGCGCTGCCCGTGGGGGATCAGCGTCCCGGAGTACGTGCCCTACCACGACCAGGAGTGGGGCCGTCCGCTGCACGGCGACCAGGCCATCTACGAACGGCTGTGCCTGGAGGCGTTCCAGTCCGGGTTGTCCTGGCTGACCATCCTGCGCAAACGGGAGAACTTCCGCGCCGCGTTCGCCGGGTTCGACCCGGCCGTCGTGGCCAAGTTCGGTGACGACGACGTGCAGCGGCTGCTGGCCGACACCGGCATCGTCAGGAACCTGGCCAAGATCAACGCCGCTATCGTCAACGCCCGGGCCGCGCTGGACATCCCCGGTGGGCTGTCCGCCCTGGTCTGGAACTTCGCGGGCGAGCCC
>CAXUJF010000566.1:0-3489 GCA_964250865.1 uncultured Streptosporangiaceae bacterium | reverse complement strand
CCCGGTGACCACGGCCGACGTCCCACCCCAGACTCCCGCGTCCAAGGCCCTGTCCAAGGAGCTGCGCGCCCACGGCTTCACGTTCACCGGGCCGGTGACCGCCTACGCGACCATGCAGGCCTGCGGGATCGTCAACGACCACCTGGCCGCCTGCTATGTTCGGCCCGCCGTGGCCGGCGAGGGTACGCATTGATCGTCACCGTCACGCTCAACGCCGCGCTGGATGTGGCCTACGAGGCCGAAGCCCCGGCCTGGCGCCAGACCCGGGACGTCTCCCGGGTCCGGCCCCGGGCCGGCGGCAGCGGGGTGGCCGCGGCCCGCGTGCTGTACCGGTTCGGCCACGAGGTGGTGGTGGCCGGGCTGGCCGGCGGGGCGACCGGCGAGCTGATCAAGGAAGACCTGGGCCGCTCCGGCATCCCGGTTGCGCTGACCGGGATCAGCTCGGAGTCCCGCCGGGTGCTGGCCGTCACCGACACGGTGTCCGGCCAGACCATGCGGCTGCGTGAGCCCGGCCCCTACGTGACCACCGAAGAGCTGGGCCGGTTCGCCGGTGACTACCGGCGGCTCCTGGCCGACGCCACCGCCGTGATCCTGTCCGGCTCGCTGCCGCTGGGCATGCCGCCGGAGATCTTCGGCTCGCTGGCCACCTACGCGGCCGAGGCGGGGGTGCCGGTCATCGTCAGCGCGGGCGGCGAGGCGCTGCGCCACGCGGTCACCCGCCGTCCCGACCTGGTCGTGCCCGACGGCGACGGGGAACAGCCCGCCGCGGCCGATGAGACCGGCGGGAGCGCCCTGCTGGCTCTGGGGGCGGCGGCGGTGGCCATCCCGGCCGGGGAGCGGATCTCGGTGGCGACCAAGGCCGGCCAGTGGAGCGCGGCCCTGCCCGGACTGGCCGACGGCTCAGGCGGCCACGGCTCACCGGGATCGCTGGTCGGGGGCCTGGTGCCCGGCCTGCTGCTGGGCTGGTCCTGGCCGGACCTGCTCCGGCACGCGGCCGCGGTGGCCGCCGCCACCGACGCCTCCGGCCACGTCAACCTGACCGAGTACGAGCGCCTGGTCGACCTGGTGACGATCGAGGCCCGCGGCTAGCCGCCCCGGACGATCAGGTCGGCCCGCTCCCGGGTGGCCGCGACCAGCCGGGCGTTCTCCTCGTCCAGCCGGTGCACCCACTCGGCCGCCTGCTCCGGGGTTTTGCCGAACTCGATGTGCCGCCGGATCAGCCGGTCGACCCGGACCGCGTCGTCGATCTCCACGAACCAGGTCTCGTCCAGCAGCGGCCTGACCTCATGCCAGGGCGGATCGTCCAGCAGCAGGTAGTTGCCCTCGGTGATGATCAGGGGCACGCCCGGGCCGACCGGGATGCTGCCCGCGATGGGCTGCTCGATGGTGCGCTCGAACGCGGGCGCGTAGACGACCTCGCCCGGCGCCGGCGTCCGCAGCCGCCGCAGCAGGGCCAGGAAGCCGAACGCGTCGAACGTGTCCGGGGCCCCCTTCCAGCCCCGCCGGCCGAGCCGGGACAGTTCCACGTCGGCCAGGTGCAGGCCGTCCATCGGCACCTGCACCGCGGCGCCCTCCAGCCGCGCGGTGACCAGCGCGGCCAGCGTGCTCTTGCCGGCGCCGGGTGCGCCCGCGATGCCCAGAATGCGCCGGGAGCCCGCCCCGGCCAGGGCGCGTGCCCGGTCGGTCAGCTGGTCGACGTGCATGGTGGTCTCACCCGCTTCGCCTACCCCTTCTGAGCAGCCGTTACTTCAGAGAGTCATTAAGTGATTATGGAGAGTGTGTTAGGGTCCCACTCGGCTCGACGCATTTAGTCAACCCGAGAGCCTTCCCCGCTCACAGTTGAAATGGAGTTGTTGTGTTCAATCGGCGAATCTTCTTCGGAGGTGCTGCGACCGCAGCCGTTCTCGCTTCCAGTGCCCTGATGTCCGCGCCGGCCATGGCCAGCACCACCCCCGCGGTCCCGGCGGTCCCGGCCATCCCGGCCGCCTCGCTGCTGGACGTCGGCTCCGTGCTCAGCCTCCCCGGCCTGACCGGGATCCTCCAGGTCGTCCCGGCCAGCAGCCTGCTGAACGTCGGCAACGTCGGGGCCAGCGTGTCGGCGGTGGTCGGCCAGGCCACCAAGGCCCCCAAGGCCACCCAGGCCACCAGCGGCGCCACCGGCGCGGTCGGCAACGCCCAGGACCCGACCAGCAGCGTCTCCGGCGTGACCGGCCAGGGCACCGGGGCGACCTCCGGTACGTCCGGGCTGAGCGCCGTGTCCTCGGTCCTGGGCCAGGCCACCAGCCTCGTCCCGTCGCTCGGCGGCCTGGGCGGCGGCACCAGCACGGCTGGGTCCCCCGTCAGCAGCGTCACCGGCGGCGACACCGGCACCGACGCTGGCAGCCAGGTCGGCGACGGCGCCTGAGCCGCCGCCCCCGTGCGGCGCGGTCCGCGGCGGCGCTGAGTCCGCTCAGCTGACGAACGGGAGGTCCCGCTCCGCGGGACCTCCCGGTTCGCGGGTCAGGCCGTTTCGCGGGTCAGGGCACCAGCGCCAGCGTCGCTCCCTGGTCACTCAGCAGCTGGTGCGGGCCGGGGAAACCCGGGAACCGGGCCAGCTCCCCGGACACGCGCCGCAGCGGCCCGTCCAGCCCGGCCAGCACGGCGCCGTCGGCGCCCACCGCGATCAGCTCGTCCTCGGCCCGCACCAGGACGGGCCCGTCCCGGCCCGCCGAGATCGCCACCCGCCCGGCGCCGATGGCGGCCAGCAGGTCGCCCGGATCGTCGCTCTCGCTCTCGACCCAGGTCACCGGGGTCCCCGGAGGTGCGTCGGAGCCGGGCCGGTGCCAGTCACTGCCGCCGACCGGGATGGCCGCCGGGTCCCAGGCCCGCCACCACGACAGCGGGGTGGTCCAGCTCAGATCGAGCCAGCTCCAGTGCCAGACCTCCACCAGCGGTGGCCGTTCCGGCATGGCATGCATCCAGCTCACCGGGCCCGCGATCGGATGGTTGACCGAGAGCAGACCGCCCCGGTCCCGGGTCGCGGCCAGCCAGGCCACGGGTGGCTCGCGGAAGTCCACCCAGCCGATGTCGCCCAGCGCGTTGGCGTGCCCGTGGCTGGTGGTCACCTCCTGGCCGGGGATGAGCGTGACCCCGTACCGCCGGGACGCGGCGGCCAGTTCCGGGTGGTGGCTGACCGTGTTGTGGTCGGTGACGGCGATGAAGTCCAGCCCGTTCCCGCGGGCCAGCCGGGCCAGTTCGGCCACGGTCAGCACCCCGTCCGAGTGCACCGTGTGCGTGTGCAGGTCACCGGCCCACCAGCGCCGTCCCGGGCTGGCGGGCAGCGGGCGCGGGACCGGCCGGTCCAGGGGCGGGGGAGGATCCGCCGCCGGTTCGGGTCCCGGGCCGGCCTGGCTGGCGGTCTGCGCGACGATCTCCCACTCCAGCCCGTCCCGGGGCACCCGGTAGAGCCCGGTGATCACCCGCCACACCCCCGGCTCGATCTCCCCGGGC
>CAXUJF010000565.1:0-3997 GCA_964250865.1 uncultured Streptosporangiaceae bacterium | reverse complement strand
CCGCCCCCCCGCGCCGGGGCCCCCGCCCCCGCCCCCCGGCCCCCCCGGCCGCAGCCGGGCCCGCCGGATCAAAGCCCCGTGCGCGGTCGCCCCCGGGTGGACGGCCGCGACGAACGGCACCGGGTCGGCGTCGTCCGGCAGCCGGTACAACCGGTCCTCGGCCACCACGGCCACCTCGGCGGTGGCCCCGGGTCGGCCGTCATACCCAGCCGAGTTCGTCCACACCCGGTCGCCCGGGGCGAAGTCGGTGACGTCTGGCCCGGTGCCGGCCACCGTGCCGACCAAGTCCCGGCCTACGGCCAGCGGAAACTTCACCGGCGTCGGCCAGGCCCCGGACCGGACGTAGGTGTCGACGGTGTTGACCGCCACCGCCTCGGTGCGGACCAGCACCTCCCCTGGTCCCGGGTCCGGGTCCGGCAGCTCGCCGTACCGGATCTGGTCTGGGGAGCCGAAGGTCTCGATGAACGCCGCGTGCATGGGTCCTATCCTGCCTAAGTGGCATCTGTTACCGGGCCGGCGGCCCCGGACGAGGACGCTCGCGTCCCGGCGTTCTGGCGTGAGCTCGGCCTGCCCGGGCTGGCCGACATCCATGTGCACTTCCTGCCGCCGCGGATGCTCCGCCGGGTCTGGGACTACTTCGACGAGGCGGGCCCGCTGATCGGGATGTCCTGGCCGATCCAGTACAAGTGGACCGACGAGGAGCGGGTGGCGCACCTGCGGACGCTCGGGGTACGGATGTTCGGCGCGCTAGCCTACGCCCACCGCCCGAAGATGGCCGAGGACCTGAACGACTGGGCGCTGGAGTTCGCCCGTCGCACCCCCGGCTGTATCCCGTCGGCGACGTTCTATCCCGAACCAGAAGTCATGGACTACGTGAGCGGGGCCATCGACCGCGGGGCCGGCCTGTTCAAGATCCACCTGCAGGTGGGCGGGTTCCCGCCCGACGATCCGGAGCTGGAACCGGTGTGGGGCCTGCTGGCCGAGGCGGGCATCCCGGTCGTCATCCACGCCGGCCACGCCCCGGTCGGCACGACCTACACCGGCCCCGAGCCGCTTGCCCGTCTGCTGGCCCAGTTCCCCACCCTGACCGCCGTCGTCGCCCACATGGGCGCCCCGGACTACGGGGCGTTCCTGGCCCTGGCCGAACGGCACGAACGGGTGCACCTGGACACCACCATGGTGTTCACCGAGTTCTGGGAGTCCTTCTCCCCGTTCCCGCCTTCCCTGCTGCCCCGGGTGGCCGACCTCGGCCTGGCGGGCAAGATCCTGCTCGGCAGCGACTTCCCGAACATCCCCTACCCCTACGCCGGGCAGCTGGCCGGCCTGGCCCGCCTGGACCTCGGCCCCGACTGGCTGCGCGCCGTCTGCTGGCACAACCCCATCCGCCTCATGGGCACCGACTTCCTGGCCCCGGCGGCAGGGGCCACGGCGGAGTTACGCGCTGCGGCTATTTGCTCCAGCGGGGCGAGACTCTTGGTGATCATGGGGGCAAGCGCGGCCCCAGCGGCCTGGCACTCAGCGGCCCACCGGGTCGTTGGCGCCAACGTGCCGGTAATAGCAGGACCGAAGGCGCCAACGTACCGGTGGTGATCTGGGTCTGAACTGGATTCATGCCGCCGGTTTCAGCAGTCGCTGGGGCTTCTTGCTGTTATCGGCGAAAAGCCCCGGTGTGACCTGGGATACATGCGTGGTAGTGGGTAGGGAGCGGCTGTGAGCGATTTGAGGGATTTCGCACCCGCCCGTGTCGACGACCCCGCGCCCGGAGCCAGCGCGGCCGTGCTGAGCGCGCAGATCGGCCTGGTCGCCCAGCGTCAGGAAGAGCTGGCGCGGGCGGTGCAGCGCCTGGGCACCTCGGCGGCCGAGTTCGACCAGCTGCGGGGTTACGTCGAGCAGATCGGCGTGATCCTGGCCAACGTGGCCAAGGAGGTGGCGGCCCAGGACGTGACGACGGTGCAGCGCCGCGTGGATGACCTGGCCGAGACGGTCAGTGAGGTCGACACGCTGCGGGCCGAGGTCGCGGCGGTGGCGGAGGTGGCCGAGAATCTGGCCACCGCGCAGGTTCATGGCCCCGCGTCCTGGTGGCCGGACCTGGCCACGGGAGACAGCCGGGCGCAGGCCCTGAGGGACCTGGGCATCTGGGTGGACGAGGTGCTGCGGACCCGGCACCCGGAGATGTACAACAAGCTCGGCGCCTGCTGGTATCAGCACGCGGACGTGCTGGACGAGCTGACCGCCCTGCGCGCGGCCTGGTACGCCGCTTACCGGGACCCCGAGGCCCCGGCCACGGCGGCCGTCGAGTGGCACGATCGCTGGCTGCCCGGGGTGATGCGCCGGTGCCGGGCCGCGATCCGGGCCCGTGGCTGTAAGGCGCGGCACGAGAGGGAAACGCTGGCGACCGTCCCGCTGATGGACCGCCAGGACTTCCGGAACTTCATCCGTCTCGGCCCCGACACGGCCGTGCCGGCGAACGATGCCGCCCACCCGGCCGGCGAGGGGGCCCCGGCCAGCGCGGCCGCGCCCCCGTGGGAACCGGCATCGGAACCGGCTGCTGCGCCGCCGGTGTGGACCGCGAACAGCGAAACCGCCCCGCCACCGAAGTAGCGGCGCGACCGCTCAGGTGAGCTGGTGGCGGTGGGCGTAGCCGATGGCGGCGGCGCGGTCGCGGGACTGGGTTTTGGTGAAGATGCGGTTGATGTGGGACTTGATCGTGTGGTTGCTCAGGCACAGGTGCTGGGCGATCTCGGGGTTGGTCAGGCCGCGGGCGATGAGGGCCAGGATCTCGGCTTCGCGGTGGGTGAGGCCATCAGGCAGCGCGCGGGGCGCGTCGCCGGAGTCCGGCGCAGCCGCCACGGGGGCGGTGGTGGCGGCCAGCAGGGTGTCGTGGACCCGGGGGTCGAACACGGTCAGGCCGGCCGCGGCGGCCTGCAGGGCGCGGGCGATGTCGGTGCGGTCGGCGTCCTTGGTCAGGTAGCTGCGGGCGCCGGCCTTCAGCGCCTCCAGCACGTTGGTGTCGTCGATATAGGTCGTGAGCACGACGATGGCCACCGCCGGGTGCTCGGCGACCAGGCGGCGGGTGGCGCCGATGCCGTCCAGCACCGGCATGTTCAGGTCGAGCAGGATGGCGTTGGGGTGATGCTCGGCCACCTGGGCCAGGGCCTGCTCACCGTCGGCGGCCGCTCCGACCACCTCGATGCCGGGCAGGCCACCCAGCAGCAGGACCAGGCCCTCGCGCACGCTGGCCTGGTCGGCCGCGATAACCACGCGGAGCGGGGCCGGCGCCTGGGGGGTCACGATGCCAGCAGGGGGGCAAGATGCGGCACGTCGGCGGGCGGGGCCGACGGGGACGACGTGGCGGCGTTCGCCGACTTCGCGCAGTCCGAGTTCGGACAGATCGACGTGCTGGTCAACAACGCCGGCGTCATGCCGCTTTCCCCCTTGTCGGCCCTCAAGGTCGCGGAATGGAACTGGATGGTCGACGTGAACGTCCGGGGCGTCCTGCACGGCATCGCCGCAGTGCTGCCGCGGATGGAGGCGCAGGGCCACGGGCACATCGTCAACGTCTCCTCGGTGGGCGGCTTCGTCGTCCAGCCGACGGCGGCGGTCTATGCGGCGACCAAGTTCGCCGTGCGGGCGATCTCCGAAGGGCTGCGGAAGGAAAGCGACAAGGTCCGCTGCACCTGCATCTACCCCGGCGTGGTCGAATCCGAGCTTGCAAACACGATCAGCGACCCGGCCGCGCGGGAGCGGATGGTGGGCTACCGCAAGGTGTCCATCCCGCCCGAAGCCATCGGCCGCAGCATCCTGTATGCCATCGAGCAGCCGGGCGACGTGGACGTGAACGAAATCGTGGTGCGCCCGATCGCGACGATGGTTTAGGCGCGACGATGGTTCAGGGCGCGTCCAGACCCCATTCCCGCGCGCGGGCGAGCTTGATGAACGCATGGACCGCCCGCGTGAAGGGGCGGCCCGCTACCGCGACCAGCAGCACGTCGTGCCC
>CAXUJF010000564.1:0-4034 GCA_964250865.1 uncultured Streptosporangiaceae bacterium | reverse complement strand
GCCCCGGACCCCGGCCGCGCTGAGCGGGGGGTCGCTGCCGGACGGGGTGGGCCAGCGGACGCCGCAGAACATCCCGGGCACCGTCGACGAGTACCCCAACTGGCGCATCCCGCTGGCCGACGGCGACGGCCGGCCCGTCCTGCTGGAGGACCTGGCCGGCCATCCCGGCCTGCGGGCCATCGCCGCCGCCGTCGGCGCACCGTCGGCGGCCCCGCTGAGCTAGCTGGCGGTCCAGGCCGGGTCGCGGCCGGAGGTGGCCAGCAGGCGGTCGAACTCGGGCGCGTCCGGGGCCACCTCCACCGGCGCGGCGAAGCCCTGGTACTGGCGGAACAGCTCCGCGTTGGCCGCTACGGCCTGGGCCGCCGCGGCCAGCACCGGGCCATCGCAGTGGTAGTCCTGGCCGGTGGCCCGGGCGATGTCCCAGCCGTGCAGCACCATCTCGGCCACCAGCAGCGCGCCCACGTCGGCCGACGGGGTGGGCGTGCCCATCATCGCCAGCTCACGGGTCCAGGCCCCTGGTTCGGACCACGCCGCCACGGCCTGGTCTATCTGAGCCGCATAAGCCTGGGCGTAGTCCGGCTGCGCGGTGAAATCGGTACTGGTCAGCTCCTCGGGCAGCTTCTCGTCGCGGGCCCGCCGTTCGGCCGAGTAGGCCGTCCACAGGATCGTGTGGTTGAGCAGGGTCCGCAGGTCCCAGTCCGTGCAGGGCGTGGGCCCGTCGAGCGGGCAGGTGGTGGCTCCGGCCACCACCCTGGTGTCCTCGGCCGCTGCGGCCGCCATCTCCTGGTGCAGATCCATCGTCATCTCCCCTCGTCAGAGCTCCACGCTAGCCAGGCCGGGCACGACCGGTCTTGAACAAACGCGACACCTATGCTGGGCGGATGACGGAGGCTTCCGGGCTGAGCCGCGGCGTGCTGTACCAGCGAGCCGCGGCGTCCCGCTTCCAGCTGCGCCAGTACCCGCCGTCACCAGCGCTGGCCCCGTTCGTGGACTACTACTGGATCGTCCGCTGGGACCTGCGCGGTGAGCCCGCGTACGAACAGGCGATCCTGCCGCATCCCAACGTCCACCTGACCTTCGAGCCGGAGCGGGCCGCGATCTACGGCGTGATCACCCAGCTGTACCTGCGCAAGCTCGAGGGCCAGGGCGTGACGCTGGGCGTGCGGTTCTGGCCCGGTGGGTTCCGCCCGTTCTGGCCGGAACCGATCGCCCGGCTCACCGGCCAGGTCGTGCCCGCCGTCCAGCTGCTCGGGCCGGACGCCGAGCAGGCCCGGCAGGTGGTCGTGACCGGTCCCGACGACGCCGTGCTGGTGGCCGGGGCCGCGGGCGTGCTCGAAGCGGCCCGGCCGGCCGGGGAGCCGGTAGCCGAGCAACTGGCGTCGATGATGGCGCGGAGCGTCGAGGACCCGGCGCTGCGCCGGGTCGACCAGCTCGCCGCCACCTTCGAGCTGCCGGTTCGCCGGGTGCAGCGGCTGTTCTCGGACTACGTGGGGGTCAGCCCCAAGTGGGTCATGCGGCGGGCCCGCCTGCACGACGCGGCGCTGCGGGCCGCGCAGGGCGGCCCGGTCGGCTGGGCCGAGCTCGCGGCCGACCTCGGCTACAGCGACCAGGCCCACCTCACCCGGGATTTCACCACCATCATCGGCGAGCCGCCCGCCCGCTACGCCGCCGAGTGACGCCGGCTTCAAGGCCGGGTCATCAGCGCGGACTGCCGTCAGTGCGGGATGCCGGAGATCCGGTCCCCGATCCGGGCCAGCGGCGAGGTCCGCTCCGCACCCTGGTCCTCGATGCGGTCGGCCGCCCGGTACAGCGTGTACAGGCCGTGCACCCCGGTCCAGCGGAGCGGCTCCGGCTCCCAGGTGCGGGCGCGGTGCCCGACCCAGGGCAGCGCGGTGCGCGGGGTCGGTTCCCCTGCCACCAGGTCGGCCAGCGTGTGCCCGGCCAGGTTGGAGGCGGCCACGCCGTGCCCGGTGTAGCCGCCGGCCGCGCCCAGCCCGGACGCGCGGTCGAGGTTGACGGTGGCGCACCAGTCCCGGGGCACGCCGAGCACGCCGCACCAGGCGTGGTCGATGCGGGCCCCGGCGGCGGCCGGGAACAACCGGCCCAGGATGCGGCCCAGCGTGTCGACGGTCTCGGGCTGGGTTGTGCCCCGGTGGTCCAGGGTTGATCCGAACCGGTACGGGATGCCGCGGCCGCCGATGGCGATCCGCCTGTCCTCGGTGCGCTGGGCGTACATGTACACGTGGGCGCTGTCGCCGATCGCCTCCTGGCCGGCCCAGCCGATTTCCTGCCAGGCGGCCTCGCTCAGCGGTTCGGTCACGATCATCGAGCTGTTCATGGGCAGCAGCGTCCGGCGCTGGCCCGGCAGCCGCGCGGTGAAGCCTTCGGTGGCGCGGAGCACGAACCGGGCCGTGACGTCACCGAACACGGTGCAGGCCCGGGGGCCGGCGTCCGGCCCGGCACCGCCGGTGCCGGGCACGATCCGGGTCACCGGGGTGGCTTCGTAGATCTCCACTCCGCTGCGTTCCACCGCATCGGCCAGGCCGGTGACCAGCTTGGCCGGCTGGATCCGGGCGCAGTCCGGTGAGTACAGCGCGCCCAGCCCACCCGCGACGCGGACCCGGGCGGCCAGCTCGGTCTGGCCCAGGAACTGGACCTCTTTCGCCCAGCCCCCACTCCCGGTCGGACAGCAGCTCCTCGTGGAGGCGGCCGAGCTGGGCCGGGGTGGTGGCCACGGACAGCTCTCCCCCCTTGACCAGGCCGGCCTCGATACCCTCGGCCGTGCAGACCCGGGCCACCTCGTCCACCGTCTCCCGCAGCTGGCGCAGCAGGTCCAGGACGGCGTCCCGGCCGCCGGGACCGCGGGCGTACCGGTCCCGCGACCCGGGCAGGGCACTGGTGAGCCAGCCGCCGTTGCGGCCGGACGCGCCGAAGCCGGCGAACGCGGCCTCCAGCACCACCACCCGCAGGCCAGGCTGGGATTGCTTGAGGTAGTAGGCCGTCCACAGCCCGGTGAACCCGCCTCCGACGATGCAGACGTCGGCCGTCAGCGAGCCGGGCAGCGACGGCCGGCGGGGCGGGAAACCACCCCGGGCTCGCCACCAGAACGACACGTCGCCGTTGTGCTCGGCCGTCAGCCGCGGTCCGCCGCTGGTTCCGGGCATGCGCATGGTTCGACTCCCTCCGCGGGCCGGTGGCAGCCCAGGGGAGCTGCTAACCCAGGCCCAGCTCGGACTGTATCGCCGTCGGCAGCTGGCCCAGCACGGACGAGGGCAACGTGCCCAGGACCGAGGGCGGCAGCTTGGCCAGCACGGACGGCGGGAGCGTGCTCAGCACCGACGGCGGCAGCTTCTCCAGGGCCGAGACCGGCAGCGTGGCCAGCACCGGCGACGGCAAGGTGGCCAGCACGGACGCGGGCAGCCTGGCCAGCACGGCGGGGGGCAGGGTGGCCAGGGTGCTGGCGGGCAGCGTGGCCAGGACCGACGTGGGCAGCGTGGCCAGTACCGGGACGGGCAGCTGGGCCAGTACCGGGACGGGCAGCTGGGCCAGTACCGGGACGGGCAGGCCGGTCAGCGCGGAGACCGGCAGCTTAGCCAGCGTGGTGACCGGCAGCTTGGCCAGCACCGCCGGCGGCAGCTGGGCCAGGGTCGCGGCGGGCAGGGTGGCCAGCACCGAGACGGGCAGCTTAGCCAGGGTCGAGATTGGCAGCTGTTCCAGCAGGGCCGGGGGCAGGGCCGTCAGTGCGGTCAGCGGCAAGCTGGCGGCCCGGGACGGCTGCGGCAGGGTGGGCAGACCGAGCACCAGGGCGCAGTAGTCCGGCACGTTGGTCGCGGCCCCCGCGGCCGCGGTCAGCGGGGCGAACACCGGGCTGGTCAGCACGCCGCCGACGGCCGGGCTGGCCAGGGCCTGAGTCAGGCCGGTGGTGCTGAGGGTCCGCCCGGTGGCGGCCGTGGTGCCGCCCGGCCGCGCCGCGACGTGCCCCGCGACCTCCGTGCACAGCCCGGACAGCCTGGTCACCGGCGTGGCCGCACCGC
>CAXUJF010000563.1:0-4036 GCA_964250865.1 uncultured Streptosporangiaceae bacterium | reverse complement strand
CTCCCGGGCCAGCCGTTCGGCGGCGGCCGCGTCCCGGTCGAGTTCGGCGGCGGCGGCGCGCACGAGCTCGGTGAGCCGGGCGCTGTCGACCTCGGCCGGTGCGGCCCCCAGCCGGTAGCCGGCGCCGTACCCGCCGATAGCCTCCGCCCCCCCCCCCCACCTGGCCCGTGACACCAGCACCTGCAGGCTCTTCAGGCCGTTGCTCGGGGCGTCGTCGCCCCAGACGAGCTCAATCAGATCTTCGGGCCGCACCGGACGGCAGTCGCGGGCCGCGAGCGCAGCCAGCAGCGCCTGCGGGCGATCGCCCGCAACCGGTCTCCCCCGCCAGCTCACGTCGGCCAGCAGGGTGAGGGCGATGCTCACGTGATCAGTCTAGGAGCGCGCCCCGATGGTCCAGAATCCCGCGACAGACGCTCGGCTCAGAGCTCAGCGTGGGCACGGCCTGGCCTCCGTGTGCTGGCGCGAGACTGGCTCCGGTAACAGGTCAGGGTCACGGCCAATGGCCAGATTGCCTCTACTCCGGCGAGGACGCGCTCGGCCAGGCCGAGATGACGGCCACCCAGGCTCAGCTCCACGTAGAACCACACGAGCAGGCCGAGCATTGTCACGGTGGCGCTGACGCACGCGGCAGGCCGCAATCCCCAGGGCGCTGAAGGCCCTCGCCTGATGCTGACGGCTGGCCAGATCGCCACGGCTACGAACGCGATCGCGGCCGAGACGGTATGTGGCAGCGAGCCGCTCCCGGCAGGTTCGGGATTCGCCGCGACGAGAATGGTGGCCACGCCGCCCATGGCGAGGATGAGACGCCCCAGTGAGGCCGCCGGCCTTAGCGCCAGGGCTGTGATGACGTAGCAAGCTCCCAGACCCAGCAGCGCGAACGTCATCACCCACCGATCAGTCGCGTCCTGCGCCGCCAGGGCGCTGATGGTGTCAGCTACCGGGTCGAAGGATCGTGGCTGCAGCCCAGCGGCAACCGTCCACCCGCCGATCAGCAGCACGGGAGCCGCGGCCGACGAGATCACGCCCCACCAAGGCACACCCCGCACGGCGACCACCGTAATTGAAGCAGCGCACCCCTCGGCCCCAAACAGGCATTGTGGGAGCTGGCTTAGGGTCGCTGGAACAACGCCAGCTCACCTAACGTTAGGAGGGTCGCCTCACGTGGACGTCCGGGAGCTGATCGGCAACTACCCGCGGCTGTTTCCACATGGCCGCGACTGGATCTTGGCCTTCAATCGCCGCCGAGGGCCTGCTACCGACCCGCGACATCGTGGCGTCCTCCGCCCTTACCGACGCCGAGCGCGCCGCGGTCCTGACCCAGCCACGTCCCCGGCCGGTCCACCTCGACCATTCCGCACTGGGCGCCGTGACGCTGCGCGATCAATCACCGCTTCACGGGCACATCCTTGAGGCCGTCCTCATCGAGATGACCGTGCCGCAGTGGCTGGCCACGCTCAACGACCGGATCTACTTCTGGCTTCATCCCCAGCGTCTGGCCAGCCTCCTGCAGTCACGGCCAAACCGGGGTGCCGAGCTGGCGGTCATCGGCGGGGTACCCGACATCGCCGACCACGTCGTCAGGGTGCAGCGGCGTCATGGGCTCGACGTCACGGCCGAACTATCGCTCACACCCGGTCAATGCGATTCCTTTCCGGTCCTCGGCGGGTCTCCTGATTGAAGGCAGGCCGACCCCGGTCACGCCCAGAGAGAAAGCCGGTGGCCATGAGCGTCCCCGCGACCATGCGCGCCCTGCAGCAGACGTCCCGGAACGGCCCGCAGGACCTCCGACTGATGACCGACGTACCGGTCCCGGCCCCGGGACCGGGCGACGTCCTGATCCGGGTCACCGCCGCTGGCGTCAACTTCGGCGACATCTCGCAGGCCCACGGCACCTTCCTCGGTGGCCCCAAGCCCCCGTACCTGGCGGGCTTCGAGGCGGCCGGCGAGGTCGTCGCCCGGGGTGCGGCCGTCACCGCCCTGGAACCCGGAACCCGCGTCATCGGCGTCGGCATCGGATGCGGCGCGTTCGCTGAGTACACGACGCTGCCTGCGGTGGCGGTGATACCGCTGCCCACGGGCTGGGCCGAGCACGAGGCGCTGGGCCTGCTCGTGAACTGGCCCACGGCCCTGGCCGCGCTCCGGCCCCTGGGCCGCATCGCCGCCGGGGAGACTGTACTGATCCACGCCGCGGCCGGCGGGACCGGCCAGGCCGCGGTGAAGATGGCCAAATACTACGGCGCGACGGTCATCGCCACCGCCTCGCCCGCCAAGCACGAGACGGTGCGGGCGCTGGGCGCCGACCATGTGCTGGACTCCCGCGCGGCCGATCTCGCCGCCGAGGTGCTGCGGCTGACCGGCGGCACCGGTGCCGACCTGGTGCTGGAGTCGGCGGGCGGCGTCATGCTCGGCGCCAGCCTGACCGCGGCCAAGCGGGTCACCGGCCGGGTCATCGTCTACGGCACGGCCGGCGGCGAGGCTCCGGTGACCAACTGGGAACTGATCTACCAACACCAGATCCAGGTCACCGGCCTGAACATCGGCACGTTGATCCAGGTCGCGCCGCAGATCTACAGTGAGGTCATGGGCGAGCTGTTCACGCTGATCGCTGCCGGGGTCCTCACCCCCGGCCAGCCGGTCACGTATGACCTCGCCGATGGCCCGAAGGCGCTGGCGGAACTGGAAACCCGGACTACGGTCGGCAAGCTGGCCCTGCGGCCCTGATGGGATGCGAGGCTGGATTCGTCGCGGACACTGAACCGTTCCGGCGTGAGTTGCTCGCGCACTGCTACCGCATGCTCGGCTCGATCCAGGATGCGGAAGACCTGGTCCAGGAGACGTACCTGCGCGCCTGGCGTTCCTACGGTGACTTCGAGGGCCGGTCCTCGGTACGGGCCTGGCTGTATCAGATCGCCACCAACAGATGCCTGACCGAACTGGCCAAGCGCAGCCGGCGCGTGCTGCCGTCCGACCTGTCCGCCCCGGAGCAAGATTTCACGGTGGACCCGGAAGGGGCCGGGACCGAGGTGAACTGGCTGCAGCCGGCGCCAGATGCGATGGTGACCCCGGACTCGGCCGATCCCGCCGCCGTCGTCACGGCGCGCGAGGGGCTGCGGCTGGCGCTCATCGCCAGCCTGCAGTTCCTGCCGCCCCGGCAGCGGGCGATCCTGGTGCTGCGGGACGTGCTGGCCTTCCCCGCCGCCGAGGTCGCGGTCATGCTCGGGACCACGACGGTGTCGGTCAAGAGCGCGTTGCAGCGCGCCCGCGCGCGGCTGAAGGAACTGGCCCCGGCGGCCGACCAGCTGGCCGAGCCGACCGAGGTGCGAGCGCGCGCGCTGCTCGACCAGTACATCGCGGCGTTCGAGAACGCGGACGCCGCAGCCCTGGAGCGGCTGCTGGTCGCGGACGCCACCATTGAGGCCCCGCCGCTCCGTACCTGGTTCGCCGGCCGCAGGACCTGTATGCCATTCCTGCGCGACTACGTCCTGGGGTCGCCCGGTGACTGGCGCATGCGGCCCACCCGAGCCAACGGGCAACCGGCCGCAGTGGCCTACACGCGGGACCGGCACGGGAACCACCAGCCTTACGGCATCTGCGTGCTCACCGTCACCGGCTACGGCATTGGCCAGATCCGGTCCTTCGCGGATCCCAGCCTGGTCACCCTGTTCGAATCGTGGCTGGACCCACCCTAGCTCAGCGGCGCCGGCGGTGGCTCATGAGGTTATTGGGCCAGCGACCGGCCGACGGCGGCGGACACCGCATACTGCAGCGCCGGCCCGCAGACACGCCCCTGGCAGTAGCCCATGCCGCAGCGGGTCGCCTCCTGGACCGCGGGCACGCTCCGCGCGCCACCCGCCACCGCCGCGCCAATGGCTGACCAGTGGGTCTCCTCGCAGCGGCAGACCACGGTGCCGGCGTCGGGCCACTCAAGCCAGCCGGGCGGCACCGGATAGGCCGCGTCGAGCCGCGCCGCCGGCCGCCGGGCATCCTCCAGCCAGGCCCGCAGTGGCCGGGTGCGCTCGGCGTAGGCGTCCGGGTG
>CAXUJF010000562.1:0-4039 GCA_964250865.1 uncultured Streptosporangiaceae bacterium | reverse complement strand
GGCGCGGAACGGTGGCGGTGGCGGTCAGCCGATGGGCTGGCGGCCGAGGCCGGGCGGTTCTCGGCCCGCGAACAGCCAGCCGCCCGCCGCGGCCAGCAGCGGCATGCCGATCAGCAGCACCAGCAGGTTGGTGACCGGTACCGCGGACAGCGCGGACAGGCCGCCCTCCAGCGTGTCGCCCCGGAAGTAAGCGACCGCGGCCACGTACCCGGCGGCCACGCCCAGCACCGCGCCGAGCAGGCCCAGCGCGCCGGCGGTCACCGCGGTCAGCGTGCGCCGGGTCCGGCCGCTGGCCCCGGTGGCGGTCAAGGTGCGCAGGTCAGACGCGGTCTCGCTGCGGATCAGGCCCACGCTCATGGCCAGCACCCCCAGCGCGAGCAGCGCGCCGAACACCGTGGCCCAGTCGATGATCTCGTTCAGCGACGGGACGCTCGACCTGGTCTCGACGGTCATGTTGGCTCCGGCCGCGGCCAGCTGGGTGCTCTTGATCTGGGTGGCCGTGAGCGGGTGGGGGGTCTGGATCAGCCAGCCTGACACCACCGGGCTCAGGCCGAGCTGGCCCACAGCGTGCTCGGTGATCACCGTGTTCGGAGCTGACGTGCCGGACGGAAGCGCGGTGACCACCTGCATGACCGGACCGGCCAGGCAGCTGCCCGGCGGGCAGGGGAACGAGTCAGGCCCCGGCGGCTTGCTGAAGTAGCTGCCGTAGACCAGCTGCATCTTCGACAACCCGGACAGGCCAGGCCGCGTGGTAAGGATGTCCGTGCCGGACCGGACCGTGCCCGGCGCGATCCCGAACGACTTCAGCAGGGCCGGGGTGGCCACGTACACCGGACCGGACCAGTTCCGGCCCTGCGCCGCGTGCTGCAGGGAAGCGGTGGTGGTGTCCAGCTCGGTCACCTGGTGCGAGCCCAGCGCGGACGCCATCTGGTTCGCGGCCGTGCGCATGGACCGGATCTGCCCGCCGGTGACCGGCCCGGAGGCCGATTGGCCGGGACCGCCCGGCCCCTGCCCGTACGCCCCGTTGGGCGTGTAGACGATCAGCTGGCTGGAGGTCAGGTTGGGGCCGGCATAGTCGAGCACGTTAGCGTAGCGGGCCGCCGACACGATCGAGATCATCACCGCGATCAGCACGCCCAGGCTGATCGCGGCCAGCGCCGAGCCCGACCGGGCCCGGTAGCGGGCCAGGTCCCGCAGGGCCAGCCGGGCCGAGACCGGGGTGTGCCGGGCGAGACGGCCCAGCAGGGCCAGGCACATCGGCGCCAGCAGCACCACCGCCGCGACCAGCGCGATGAAGCCGCCGACCACGCACAGCATGGCCGTACCCTGACCGCTACCGCTGGGCCGGCTGCCCGCGAAGGTCAGCAGGCCGAACGCCACCGCCAGCACGACCACACCGGGCAGGGCCGACCGGCGGACACGCTTGGGCGGGGCGGGCCGCCCGGCCAGCGCCGCTACCACCGGGATCTTGGTCACCGCCCGGGCCGGCCGCGAGGCAGCCAGGTAGGTGGCCAGCACGGCCAGGCCCATGGCCGGGCCGATCACGCCCCACGGCAGCGCGAACGGGGCGATCACGTGGTGCGAGCTGCTGACGACGTGGGGCCGGTACGCGAGCCAGGCGGCCAGGCCGAGCACGGCCCCGAGTAGCGTCCCGGCCACGCCCACGACCAGGCCGTTGGCCCGGACCACGAGCCGGACGTTGCGGTCGGTGGCGCCGAGCGCGCCCAGCATGCCCAGGGCCCGCAGCCGCCGCTGGGCCAGCACGGTGAAGCCGCCCACCGACACCAGCGCGATCAGCAGCATGCCCATGGTGGCCAGCGTCAGCACGATGGTGTCCGGGTTGATGGCATTGGCCGCCGTGGTCTGCGGCGTCACTACGTTGGGGCCGATCCTGCCGGGCGGAACGGAGGGCGCGTCGAACAGCACGCTGACCGTGGTCGGCGTCCGCACCTGGCCCGGCACCAGCAGGGCGAACTCGTCCAGCAGACTCTGCGGGTTCTGCACGATGCCGGTCACGGTCCGGGTCGCACCGCCCTGGCGCCAGACGTGGCCGACCGCGAGATCGAACTGGCTGGCCACGCCCGGGGTCACCGCGACCTGGCCCGGCCCGTCGGGATAGTGCCCCTGGAGGAGCGAAAGCATCGGGCGGCCGAAGGCGCCGCGGGTGTTTTGGGCCCGCAGGTCGTAGGTCGTGGTCGAGCCGGGCACCTGAAGGACCTGGTTCTCGATCACGTCGGTGCGCCCGAAGCGGTGCTGCAGGGAGGCGATCTCCGTGGCCAGGTGTGGGTCGTTGCCGCCGTAGGTGGCCAGGTCCTGGGCGGTGCCGAACTGGCCGCTGGGCTGCCCCTGGGAGTTGGTGGCCACCGCCGCGCCGACGAACGTCGCGGCCACGGCCACCGTGATCAGGGCCAGGACCAGCAGTTGCTGCCGCCATTCGCGGCGGAACAGCCGCCAGGCCCAGCGGATCACCGCACGGCGCGCGGGAACGCCCCCGTTCTGGGTTCCCGCCGCCGGCCGCTCTGCCAGCGTGGTGCTCATGGGGTCTGGCCCTGGCTGAGCAGCGACTCCGGTCCGGGCGGGGGCAGGGTCTGATCGACGATCCGGCCGTCGCGCAGGAACACCACCCGGTCGGCCCAGGAGGCCAGCTGGGCGTCGTGGGTGACCACCACCGCGGCCACGCCGCGCTTGCAGGCGTTGTGGATCAGCCGCATGACCGCTTCCGCGTTGGCCGAGTCCAGCGCGCCGGACGGCTCGTCGGCCAGCAGCAGCCGCCGCTCCCCCGCCACCGCGCGCGCGATCGCCACCCGCTGCCGCTCACCGCCGGACAGCTGGTCCGGGAACCGGCTGGCCTGGTCGGTGAGCCCTACTTCCTCCAGCGCCCGCAGCCCGGCCGACCGCGCGGTGCGGGCCGGGGTCCCGTCCAGCTCCAGCGGCAGCGCGACGTTCTCGGCCGCGGTCAGCCCGGGCAGCAGGTTGAAGTCCTGGAACACGTAACCCACCGTCCGCCGCCGCAGCCGGGCCTTGGCCCCGCGGGACAGGCCGGACAGCTCCGCGCCGGCCACCAGGACCTCGCCGCGGTCGGGCTCCTCCAGGCTGCCGGCGATGGTGAGCAGGGTTGACTTGCCCGAACCGCTCGGGCCCATGACCGCCACCATCTGACCGGCCGCGACGCTCAGGTCGACACCAGCCAGCGCCCTGACCTGGGCTGCGCCATCTCCGTAGGTCTTCGTTACGCCCCGTAGCTCCAGTATGGCCATCCCCGTCTCCTTACGTGGATCTCCCGTGTACCCGGTCATCGCCGCGTCCCCGCTCGCCGTCGCGGCAGCGGAGCTGAAGCGGGCGCCGGTGGCGGTGGCGGATCGGCGGCGGCCCGCTTGAGCCGGCCGTCGGCGCTGTCCAGCCACCGGACGACGGCGTCGAGCCGGAACAGCTCGGCGTCGACGACCAGGGCCAGGTTCAGGTCGGACCCGGCCTCGTCCTCTTTGATCCGCGTCCACTGCTGCATCAGCTGCACCAGGTAGCGGCGGTGGGCCTGAATGACCTCGCGCACGTCGACCCCCGGCACCTGGGTGGCGACCAGGACCTTCATCACCAGCTCGTCCCGGGGCGGCGAGGACAGGTCGGGCGGGGTCCGCAGCCAGCCGGCCAGCTCGGCCGTACCGGCCTCGGTGATCCGGAAGCCCTTCTGCGGCCCGTCGTCCCCGGTCTCGTCGGACTCCACCAGCCCGTCGCGTTCGAGCCGCTGCAACGTCGTGTAGACCTGGCCCACGTTCAGCGGCCACACCTCGCCGGTCCTGGCCTCGAACTCTTCCCGCAGCTGGAGCCCGTACTTGGGCCCCTCGCTCAGCAGCGCCAGCAGCGCGTGCCGGACGCTCATCGCTTGGCCTTAGCTCGTATCATGCTGAGGATAATACTGGGTATAAAGCGGTTGGGCAAGGGGCTTGGGCGGAATAAGGCGGGCGCGGTGGCGACGGGCCGGGCGGACGGCTTAGACATCCCACGGTCGTAAGTGTCAAGCGGCGGCGGTGAGGTCGGCGCT
>CAXUJF010000561.1:0-4048 GCA_964250865.1 uncultured Streptosporangiaceae bacterium | reverse complement strand
GGGCCGCACTGCGCGCGCTGCAGGCCCCAGCCGGCGCCCACGGCGCGGTCACCGTGACCGGGGCTTCCGGGGCCCGGCAGGTCCAGGTCAGCACGGACGGCCTGCCCGCCCCGGGTCAGGGCCACTACTACGAGGTCTGGCTGCTCGACCCGGCCACCCTCAAAATGCTGCCGATGGGTGCCCTGGCTCCCTCCGGCCAAGCCACCTTCGGCGTCGCCACCGGTCTGATGGCCGGTTACTCCGCCGTCGACGTCAGCCTCCAAGCCAACAACGGCAACCCAGTCCACTCCGCCGTCAGCGTCCTCCGCGGCACCTTGCGCTCCTCCTAGACGGCTAGTGCCTCCGGCGGGGGCCTCGGGTTCCGGGATGGGGCCAGGCCGAGCCTGCTGTGCGCGCAGCCGCGCCCGTGTCCCTGCTCCGCTACCCCACCAGCCCACTCACCTCACAGGTTGGGGCGCCGGCTCTCACTGGAGCAGTTGCAGTGATAATCCCTGCAGGTGCTCCAGCGAACGGGGGCCGCGCCGATGCGTCGCCTCGCAGGCCCCACAACCTCACGCGGCCCAGGAGTCAAGGGGCCTGGGCTTAGGTGGAGCAGAATCAAATATCGCTGATTTCGCTCCACCTAATGAGGATTCCTGGCTGCCCGCACGCGGGGCTCCCGGCCGGACGCCACCCAACCCCACCGCGACCACACGCGCCACTCCAGTCACACCCACTGGGGCGCCAACTCCCAGCCCTAGTGGTGGGCGGCGCGGTGGGCGGCCAGGACGTCCAGGCCGAAGTCGGACTCGGGGTCACGCCAGACGGAGTGGGCGTGGTTGGCCTTGCGCTGGACGTTGTCGTACTCGATGAGCAGGCCGGGGCCCTGCAGGCGGTAGTAGACCGGCTGGCCCGGGACGACCGGGCCGGCCCAGCCCAGGTGCACGGCGTCCAGGGCCTGTTCGTCGTCGTAGTCGCTCAGGGGGGACACGCTCTCGGGCACCCGGCCCAGGTAGCAGGCCAGGACCCGGCGCAGCTGGCGGCGCTGGCTGTCGTCCAGGTCGCGCGCGGCCAGGCCCTTGGGCGCGGCGGTCAGGGCCACCTGGCGGTGGTCGCCGGAGCCGTAGCCGGTCGCCTCCTCGTTGCCGTTGTCCAGGGCCAGGATGGCCGCCGCCGTGTCCGGGTCGGTGAAGTAGCCGTTCCAGATGTGGCGCAGCCGGATCATCTGGTCGCCGTCGCCCAGCTGCGGGCGGTTGCCGCCGACGATGTCGGACGGGGCGCGCTGGTGCAGGATGGCCGCCGTCTCCTGGTCCGGGCCGAGGGAGCGCATCAGCTCCCGGGCCAGGTCCTCGGCCCCGGCCAGCGGCCGCAACGGCTCCGGGCCGAGCAGCGGCGAGACGGCCGGGTCGGCTCCGAGGAAGCAGGGCGTCATGGCCTGGACCCGGCCGTCCACGATCAGGTTGTTCAGCGAGACGTGGTGGCCACCGAACCGCCAGCCCCACGGCTCGGAGCCGCCGGGCTCACCGAACACCCGCAGGTAGTACAGCTCGGGGTCGCGGCCACGGTCCCGCTCGAAGCCGGCCAACCAGCCCTCGGTGTGGTCGAGGATGTTCTCCAGCCCGATGATCGTGGCCACGGTGACGTAACCGGCGGTGGACAGCCCGCTGGCCACCAGCTGGTGGGCCAGCCGCTGCTGAGCGGCGGTCTGCGCGCCCAGGGTCAGCCCGCCGTGGTCGGTCGGGGTGTAGAACCAGCGCTGCCGCTCGATCTCGGCTTCACTTCCCGTCCCCGGCGCGGGCCGGGTGGCCATCGCCCGCTGGTCCGGTTCCAGCGCCTCCAGCCACGCCTGCGCGGTCTCCGCCATCCGGGTCGCCACCTCGGTGGCTGCGGTCCGCTTGTCCCTGTTGAGCACGCCCATGCCTTCACCTTTGCCACCCGGGCGCTGCGTGACAAGAGCGCGGACTAGGTTATGGGTCATGGCGACCGCGAATAGTGCCTCCACCAGTAGCACCACGAACACCGCGAACGTTTACGGCGACAGCCCGGACCCAGGCCCGACCATCTTCGTGCTGTTCGGCGCGACTGGCGACCTGGCCAAGCGGATGGTGCTGCCCGCCTTCTACAAGCTCTGGCTGGAACGGTTGCTGCCGCAGCAGTGGCTGCTGGTCGGCAACGGCCGCGGCGATGTGGCCCACGAGGACTTCCGGGCCCACTTCCATGACGTCCTGGAGGAGTTCGGCCCGAAGCCCCAGCCCGCCCAGTGGGAGGACTTCTCCGAGCGGGTGTACTTCGCCGGGGGTGGCTTCAACACCGACGACCCCGGCAGCCTGCTGGACCATCTGGCCAAGGCCAAGGAGCAGCTCGGCGGTAACCCGCAGCTGGTGCACTACTTGGCGGTCCCGCCGGTGGCGTTCACCGACCTGACCACAGCGCTGGGCCAGCACAACCTGGCCGAGGGCTCCCGCGTCGTCTACGAGAAGCCGTTCGGCACCTCGCAGCAGAACTTCGAGGAACTCGACCGGACCGTGCACTCCGTGCTGGACGAGAAGCAGGTCTACCGGATCGACCACTTCCTGGGTAAGGAAGCGACCCAGGACCTGCACGTGCTGCGGTTCGCCAACGGGCTGTTCTCCGCCATGTGGAACAACGAGCACATCGAGTCCGTGCAGATCGACGTGCCGGAGACGCTCAACATCGACGACCGGGCGGAGTTCTACGACGCCACCGGCGCGGTGCTGGACATGCTGGTCACCCACCTGTTCCAGGTCGCGGCGGAGGTGGCCATGGAGCCGCCGGCCAGCCTGGAGGCCGAGGACCTGCAGTCGGCGCGGGAAGAGGTGATCGGCTGCTTCCGGCCCATCGACCCCAAGGCCGTCGTGCTCGGCCAGTACGAGGGCTACCGCGACGTGCAGGGGATCGCGCCCAACTCGAACCAGAACACGTACGTGGCCGCCCAGCTCTGGATCGACAATGACCGCTGGCGCGGGGTGCCGTTCTACCTGCGTACCGGCAAGCGGCTGGCCGACTCCCAGCAGAAGGTCAGCATCATCCTGCGCGAGCCGCCCGGCCCGCTGGCCGGGAAGCTCGAGGCCGACTCCAACGTGCTGACGTTCTCGCTGTCCGGTGACGGGGAGATCGACGTGATGCTGGTGGCCAAGAAGCCCGGCCCGGCGCTGATCACCGAGGAAGCCAGGGCCGCGATCCCGCTGGCCGGCCTGGACGGCGCCGACCCGCTGCCGCCGTACGTGCGGCTGATCCACGACGTCATCATCGGCGACCGGTCCCTGTTCACCCGGCCGGACGGCCTGGCCGCGGTGTGGCAGGTGGCGGCTCCGCTGCTGAACAACCCGCCGCTGCCCGTTCCCTACCCGCAGGGGTCGTGGGGACCGGAGCAGGCCCGCAACCTGATCACCCCGGACCACTGGCTGCTGGGCCAGTAACCGCCGGACACGTCAGCTCATTTCTGAGTAAGTCCTTACCAATCGGGTCGTTCTCCCTGGTTAATCCGGGAGGTCAGCCAGGCCAGGCTGTTCTGGGTCCGCTGCCGGGGCGGCGTCCTTAGCGTCCGACCATCGCTGGACCACGCTGGTGTCCGAAATCAACCGGACCGAAGCGTCCGGGGCCCAGCGCCGGGCCGCCTCCTGCAGGCAGTCGTCCACCAGCGCGGCCGCCGCCTCGCCCTGGGCGGCTGGGGTGTGCACCAGCAACTCGTCGTGCAGGCAGAGCACGATGCGGGCTCCGAGGGCCTCGCCGCGGGCCCGTACGGTCACGGCCCACATTTTGAACAGCTCGGCTGCCGCCCCCTGGATCAGGGCGTTCCGGCCGTACCGCCCCCGGGCCGCGGCCCGGGCCGGCGGGTCCGGGCCCCCGGCCCCGCGCAGCCCGCTCACCCGGCCTCCGTACGTCCGCACGTCACGACGTTCCTGCCCAGCCCGGTCACCCTCTTCCAGGTAGGCCATGGCCACCGGGTAGGCCCGCTTGAGCCGGCGCAGGGCCTGGGCGCCGTGCCCGGTCGTCTGCCCGTACATCGCGCCCAGCACCGCCACCTTGGCCGTCGGCCGGTCCACCC
>CAXUJF010000560.1:0-4049 GCA_964250865.1 uncultured Streptosporangiaceae bacterium | reverse complement strand
CTGCGCCAGACCACGAAGGTGCTTTTCCAGGGCGCCGGGGCCGTCCCCGGTGCCGAACCAGCCGTGCCCGGAGCCGGCCGCGCGGCGGAACGCGGCTGGGCTGTGCCCCCCGACCACGATCGGCACCCCGCCCGGCCGCGACGGCCGCGGCCTGCTCGGGCTAGACGGCGGCGGTGCTGCGCCGGCTAAACGGCGGCGGTGCCGATCATGCCGTTCCGGGTGACCAGAGCGGCCAGTTCTTCGGCGTCAAGGCCGTCGGTGCCCGCGGGGCGCACGGGGACGACCAGGTAGCGGATCTCGGCCGTGGAGTCCCGCACGTCGATGCCGGTCGCATCGGGCAGGTGCAGGCCCAACTCGGCCAGCACGGCCCGCGGCTCGCGCACCGTCCGGGCTCGGTAGGCCAGGCTCCGGTACCAGCTCGGGGACGGCCCGAGCAGCGACAGCGGGTAGCACGAGCACAGCGTGCACACGATCACGTTGTGCCGGTCCGGGGTGTTGGCCACCACCCGCAACTGGTAGCCGCTGGTCTGGGTGCCGAACCCCAGCTCCGCGGCGGCCGCCGATCCGTCGGCCAGCAGCCGGTCGCGGAACTGCTCGTCGGTCCAGGCCCGGGCCACGATGCGGGCGCCGTTGACCGGCGATGCGCCGGCGTAAAACCTGGTCAGCAGCTCATCGATCTCGCCGTCGGTGATCAGGCCGGCCGCGATCAGCCGTTCCTCCAGGCGGCGGACGCGAGCGGCGACCGGGACGTCTTCGTGATGCTCGTGGGGCTTGCCGGGCGGGTGAGGCTCGTGGGGCAAGGTCACCGGGCCTCCTCCAGGTAGCACTCCCACAGGTCGGCGATGACCGTGTCGCCGCGGGCCGGGTCGCTACTGGCCAGGTCGCTCCCCCACAGGTCAGACCCGTGGAAGCGAACCGCGTACACGGTCTCCACCCGCGGCTCGGCCCGGCCCCGGGCCACGTCGTCCGGCAACGGCTCCGGCGCGGCCGCGGCCACCACCTCACCGGTATGCCCGCGCAGGTAACGGGGCAGCCGGGTGTGATGGTCGGGGTCGATGGCGCGCGCCCGGACGCGGCTGCCCGGCGGGAACCGCACGCCGTCCGTCACGCCACGCCCTTCCGTTCCACCAGCACCTCGAGGGCCTCCAGCCAGCGCTCGAAGTACGCCGCGCCCAGGTACCGTTCCGGCGAGATGGATTCGATCGCGTCGCGCATCTCGTCACCGGTGAACACGCCGCGCCGCAGCAGGATCCGCTGCACCGCGAAGACGTGCGCCTCCCAGTCTGCCCCGAACTGCGCCGGCTCGGCCGCGTCACCGGGATCCACCGGCCCGAAGCCGGTCTGGCCGCCCACGTCGTGCACCCTGCTCATGATCGTGACGCTAGCCGATACCGTCGGACCGTGACCAGCTTCCGCCATCCCGGCACCGTGCTCACCGACCACACGTTCGCAGTCCCGCTCGACTACGGGCGGCCCGACGGCGTGCAGATCGAGGTCTTCGCCCGCGAGGTCGTGGCGGCCGACAAGGCCGATCAGGCCGCCACACTGCCCTGGCTGCTGTTCCTGCAGGGTGGCCCGGGCAACCGCTCGCCCCGGCCGATCGGGCGCGACGTCTGGCTGGGCCGGGCGCTGCAGGAGTTCCGGGTGCTGCTGCTGGACCAGCGTGGCACCGGCCGGTCCACCCCGGCCAACCGGCTGTCCCTGGCCAAGCTGCCGGGCCCGCAGGCCCAGGCGGACTACCTGGCCCTGTTCCGGGCGGACAACATCGTCCGCGACGCCGAGCGGATCCGCCGGGAGCTGGCCGGCGGCGCGCCGTGGAGCGTGCTCGGGCAGAGCTTCGGCGGCTTCTGCACGGTGACTTACCTGTCCCTGGCGCCCGAGGGAATCAAGGAGGCGTTCATAACCGGCGGCCTGCCCGGCCTCGACGTGACCGCCGACGACGTCTACCGGGTCGCCTATCCGCGGGTCACGGCCAAGGTCAACCAGCACTACGAGCGCTACCCGGACGACGTGGACCGGGCCCGCCAGATCGCGCGGCAGCTGGCCCGCCACGACGTCCGGCTGCCCGCCGGGATGCCGCTGACCGTGGAAAACTTCCAGGTCCTCGGGCACATGCTGGGCATGAGCACCGGCAGCCACGAGCTGCACTACCTGCTGGAGGACGCGTTTGTCGGCGGCGAGATCAGCGATGAGTTCCGGTACCAGGCCGAGCATCACCTGAGCTTCGCCGCCAACCCGCTGTACGCGCTGCTGCACGAGGCCTGTTACGCCCAGGGTTCCGCCACCGGCTGGTCGGCGCAGCGGGTCCGGGCCGAGTTCCCGGCGTTCGACCCGGCGGCGGCGGTCGACGGCGACGACCCGCTCACGTTCACCGGCGAGATGATCTACCCCTGGATGGCCGAGCACGACCCGGTGCTGTCGCCGCTGCGCGAGGCGGCGAACCGGCTGGCCGAGCGGGACACCTGGCCGCCGCTGTACGACCCCGTCCGGCTCGGCGCCAACACTGTTCCGGTCGCCGCGGCGATCTACTTCAACGACATGTACGTGGACCGGGACGACTCGCTGCGGACGGCGGTCGCCATCGAAGGCCTGCGGCCCTGGGTGACCAGCGAATACGAGCACGACGGCGTCCGGGCCAGCGAGGGCCGGGTGCTGGACCGGCTGATCGCCCTGGCCCGGGGCGAGGCCTGACCGCCGGACGGCGATGAGTCCGGCGGGTGAGCGTCGTCTGGGTGAGTATGGACCCTTCTTCTCCCAGCGTGCCGA
The DNA here is from genome assembly GCA_964250865.1 of uncultured Streptosporangiaceae bacterium. Classification (GTDB taxonomy): domain Bacteria; phylum Actinomycetota; class Actinomycetes; order Streptosporangiales; family Streptosporangiaceae; genus Bog-532. The sequence continues at coordinate 1,283 of CAXUJF010000560.1, read as the reverse complement.
CCGAGCCGTCCGTGATCGAGCGGGCACGTCGGCCCGTTCGACCAGCTCGTGCCGGCCGTGCGCCGCCTGCTGGACTGGGCCCAGCGCCAGGCTCTGACCTGGGACAAGCAGGACACGCCCGACGGTGAGCGCTGGGGCTGCAGGCTGGAGATCTACCCGGTCAACCCGGCCGAACAGCCCGACCCGGCCAAGTGGGAGACCGAGCTGGTCTTCCGCCTGGCCGGCTGAGCCGCGCCGGCCGTACCCGCCCCAGCCGACCGGGGGCTCAGCCATCCTGGCCGCAGCCTGGGAGAACCTGCCCCGCGCGGCCCACTGAGCATTTTTATATTTAACAAACTCCCCTCTCCCGGTCCAGCCCGGCGAATTGCCCCGAACTGTCAGACCCCCTGGGATCCTTCGAATATGGTTTCGGACCGCGTGATCACCCAGAACCGGGTGCTGGCTGAGCTAGCCGCCCTCGGGCCTGATCTCGCTGCGCTGGGCCCTCGCCCCGCCCCGGATTCGATTGACAAGCTCGAGCTGATGGCCCAGATCCGGGAGGTGGCGTGCTTCGTCGACCGGGCCCAGGGTCAGCTGGCCCGCCTGGTCGGAGTGCTCGACGCGATCAGCGGCGCGTCGGAGGCGGGATACTCCTCCGCGGTGGCGTTCCTGCGGCACGCCTGCGGCCGGGCCCCGGCCCGGGCCGGGGAGCTCGTCGCCACCGGCCGGGCCCTGCGCACGTTAAAGGCGACCGGCCAGGCCCTGCTGACCGGAGGGATCTCGTTCGACGCGGCTCACGTCATCTGCCGGGCCATCGTCCAGATCGCCGATCCAGGTGTGGCCGAGGTCGCGGAGCAACGGATGCTCGCCTACGCCCACGCGGGCCGTGCCGGTGCCAGCTCCCCCGCCGTGGGCGGCGCGCCGGGCGCGGCGGGGACCGAGGCCGGTACCGGGCCGGAGCCTGGAACTGGCCCCAGCGCTGAGGCTGGCCCCAGCGCCGGGCCTGCCTCCGGCGCAGACCCGGCGGCCGGACCCGAGCCAGCGGCAGCCGACTCCGACGGCGGCCGTCCGGGGCCAAACCCGGCCGGGCCGAGGCCGTGGATCACGCCCGGACTCGACCCCTCCCAGCTGCGGACCGTGGGCGAGGACCTGATCCATCGCGCCGACCCCGAACGGGCCGACGAGCACGAACGCAAGCGCTTCGAACGGCGTCACCTGTCGTTCGGCTACACCATGGATGACGTGGGCACGATCACCGCGGCCTGCGGCGGCCGCCTCGATCATGCGCCGGTATCCCGCGCCGC
>CAXUJF010000559.1:0-4050 GCA_964250865.1 uncultured Streptosporangiaceae bacterium | reverse complement strand
AGGGTACCCGGCCCGGGCCGCGGGCGCGCGCCAGGATGCCGCCACCCACGCGCGCCAGGATGCGACCCACGCGCGCCAGGATGCCACCCAGGAACGGGCCCAGCTCGCGGTGCTGGCCGTGCCGGGGATCGGTCTCGGCGCGCTCAGCGTGGCCGTCACCTACCGGCCGCCCGCCGCGTTGCTCGCCGCCGGGGCCGTAGCCGTCCTCATCCTCTACGGGGTGGCCACGGTGGCCTCGGCCGATCGGCTGGTGGGCGGCCGGCTCTGCTTCCCGGTCATCGGCGCGGTCACCGGGCTGGTGGTGGCGCCCGTAGCCGGGGCCGTCACCAGCTTGCGGGCGCTGGACCCGGGATCGTCCGGCCGCCTGTCCTGGCTGCCGCTCGCCGTGACCGCGGCCGCCGCGATGACCGGCATCGCCATCGCCCTGACGTTCCGGGAGCGGCCACAGACCGTGGTGCTGGCCGGTCTGATCATCGCGATGGAAGGGCTGGCCGCCGCCCGGCTGGCCGGGCCGTACGTGCCGGGGGTGGTATTGGCCGGGGTCAGCGCCCCGCTGGCCGGCGGCCTGGCCGCGGCCATGACCGCCGCGCTGGCCGAAGCGGGCGTGGCCAGCGCGCTGTCCGGGGTGTCGCTGCTGGTGGCCGGGTTGCTGACCGGCTACCTGGCCTCCGGCGCGGTGCAGGTCCGGATGGTGACGCAGCTCACCGTCGGCCCGGCTGAGTTGCAGGCCGCGGAACGGCTCGCGCTGGCCAGCGCCGTGGGGGTGTGGGAGCTGGCCGGGCTGTTTTCTATTTTCATCGCGATCGCGGTCATAATTCTCATCGGCCGGGCGCGGCGCGCCGGTGCTGCGATGCGATGACACGGGTAAACTGCCTGCCGCGGGTCTCTCTCGCGGCAGCTGGCCAGTTGCCCACGCTCAGATGTATCCCCAGAAGGAGCGGCGTTGCCGGAACGCACTCTTGTCCTCATCAAGCCCGATGGTGTCCGCCGTGGTCTGATCGGTGCGGTGCTGTCTCGGATCGAGCTCAAGGGCTTGAAGATCGTCGCCCTCGAGCTGAGGACTCTGGACCGGGAGACGGCCAGCACCCACTACGCCGAGCACACCGGCAAGCCGTTCTTCGAGCCGGTGGTGGAGTTCATCACCTCCGGGCCGCTGGTGGCGCTGGTGGCCGCGGGCCCGCGCGCGATCGAGGCGTTCCGCGGGCTGGCCGGGGCCACCGATCCGGTGGCTGCTTCCCCCGGCACGATTCGTGGGGATCATGCGTTGGAGATAGGCGAGAACATCGTCCATGGGTCGGACTCACCCGAGTCGGCCCAGCGCGAAATCAAGATCTTCTTCCCCGAGCTGGCCTAGCCCGAACTCGGGCGGGGCAGACACCTAACCACGCCATCCACTGCGGCGTGGTGTCCGTATTAATCAGTGCGTCAGCTGGCCTAAAAAGCTCGGAAGCGCCCGATCGGGAAGGTTCCCCTCCCCATGAGTAACGCGATGGCGATCCTTGGCCGCGACATGGCCGTGGACCTCGGTACCGCCAACACGCTCGTGTACGTGCGGGGCCGCGGGATCGTGCTCAACGAGCCCTCGGTCGTTGCCCTCAACACCAACACCGGCCAGGTCGTAGCCGTGGGCATCGAAGCCAAACGGATGATCGGCCGCACCCCGGGCAACATCGTCGCGGTCCGGCCGCTGAAGGACGGTGTCATCGCCGACTTCGACGTCACCGAGCGCATGCTGCGCTACTTCATTCAGAAGGTGCACCGGCGGCGGCACCTGGCCAAGCCGAGGATCGTGGTCGCCGTCCCCAGCGGCATCACCGGGGTCGAGCAGAGCGCAGTCAAAGAAGCCGGCCACCAGGCGGGCGCCCGGCGGGTCTACATCATCGAGGAGCCGATGGCGGCGGCGATCGGGGCCGGCCTGCCGGTCAACGAGCCCACCGGCAACATGGTGGTGGACATCGGCGGCGGTACCACCGAGGTCGCGGTGATCTCGCTGGGCGGCATCGTCACCTCCCAGTCCATCCGCATCGGCGGCGACGAGCTGGACGAGGCGATCATCAGCTTCGGCAAGAAGGAGTACTCGCTGATGCTTGGCGAGCGCACCTCCGAGGAGCTCAAGATGGCGCTCGGGTCCGCGTTCCCGGGGGCCGACGAGCCGCACGCCGAGATCCGCGGACGCGACCTGGTCAGCGGGCTGCCCAAGACGATCGTTATTTCTGCCTCTGAGGTCCGGCGCGCCATCGAGGAACCGCTTAACCTGGTCATCGACGCGGTGAAGACCACGCTGGACAAGTGCCCGCCTGAGCTCGCGGGTGACGTCATGGACCGGGGCATTGCCCTGACCGGCGGCGGGGCGCTGTTGCGCGGCCTTGACCAGCGGATCCGCGAAGAGACAGGGATGCCCGTCCACGTGGCCGACAACCCGCTCGACTCGGTCGTACTGGGTGCCGGGAAGTGCGTGGACGATTTCGACATGCTGCGTTCGGTTCTCGTGCCCGAGACCCGGCGCTGAGTTAAGGGGGCCGCCGCCCGCCGCGGCGCCCGCGAGGAGTCGCATGCACGACACCCGGCGAGTACGCCTGGTTCTCGGGATTCTCCTGATCGCCGCCGTGGCGCTGATCACGATCGACTTCCGTGACGGCGGGACCTCTCCGGCCCGTGGTGTCGGGTCCAGCGTCTTCGGGCCGGTGGAGCGGGTGGCCAGCAACGTCACCAGCCCGGTGTCATCGGTCTTCGACTGGGTCACCGGCGGGCCGTCCGCGGACAGCAAGATCGCTTCGCTGCAGGCGGCCAACGCCAGGCTCCGCGCCGACCTGAGCGCCGCCCAGCTGTCCAAGGCCGACGAGAGCCAGCTGTCGTCGCTGCTGAAGCTGGCCGGCCGCGGCGGTTACCGGATAGTGGCCGCCAGCGTCATCGCGGCGGGCCAGGACTACACCGACACCGTCACGCTCGACGTGGGCCGCAAGGACGGGGTCCGCGCCCACGAGACCGTGCTCAACGGCCAGGGCCTGGTCGGCACGGTCACCCAGGTCAGCGCGGACACCTCCACCGTGCTGCTGGCTGACGACGCGTCGGCCGTGGTCGGGGCCCGGCTGGCGGGCAGTAACCAGATCGGCTCGGTCGCCGGGACCGGTAAGTCGCTGTCCGGGCCGACCGCGCTGAAGCTCACCCTGTTCGCCGCGAACGCGGTCCTGCAGAGCGGCCAGGACCTGGTCACGTTCGGCTCGGTGCACGACACACCGTACGTGCCCGGGGTGCCGATCGGCCAGGTGACCAAGGTCGAGGGCAACGCCGGATCCCTGACCAAGAGTGCGCTGGTCAAGCCGTACGTCGACTTCACCTCACTCGGCGTGGTCGGCGTGGTCGTGGGCGGCCCGGCCAAGGACCCGCGCGACTCGGTGCTGCCGGCCAGCCCTAAGCCGGCCCCGACCGTCACCCCATCCGCCGGAACTGGGACCGGCACTGGCACTGGCACTGGCGCCACCGGCACGGGCGCCGGCACCGGTACCGGGGGCTGAGGTGCGGCGCCTGATCCTGTCCGTGGTGCTGGTCGCGGTGGCGCTCGCCGCCCAGCTGACCATCGTCAACCGGCTGTCCCTGCCCGGGGGCGGCGGCCCGGATCTGGTGCTGCTGGTGGTGGTCGCGCTGGCGCTGACCGGCGGCCCGCTGCCGGGCACGCTGATCGGCTTCCTGGCCGGCCTGGCTCTGGACGTCGCCCCGCCCGCGGGCCACACCGTCGGCGAGTACGCGCTGGTGTTCTGCGTCGTCGGCTACGTATGCGGGCGGCTGGCCGGCCTGGGGGATGAATCACCCACGCTGTACGTGGCCATCTCGGCCGGTGCCGCGGCCGTGGGCGCGGTGCTGTACGCCGTGCTGGGGGTGATGCTCAGCGATCCTCAGGTCACCTGGTCCTCGGTCCAGCACGTGCTGCCGGCGGCCGTCGTCTACAACGTGCTGCTCAGCCCGTTCGTACTGTTCGGGGTGGTCAAGCTGTACGGCTGGGCGGGCGGGGCCCGGGCGGCGGGCCCCGCCGCCGCGCTGGGCGCGGCCGCG
>CAXUJF010000558.1:0-4059 GCA_964250865.1 uncultured Streptosporangiaceae bacterium | reverse complement strand
CGGCGGGATCGGGCCGCCGGGCCGCCCGGCCCGACCTTGAACTGGCCGGTCCGGGGCGAGCGGACCCGGGGCGGGCTGGAAGTGCCGGGCGGACTGGCCGTCGGCGGACGGGTACTCCTCGGCTGGACCCTGCTCGCGGGACGTGCGAATCACGTTGATGATCGCGTCGGCCATGGCCCGGTCGGCGTCCTTACGGCCGAGCGCGGCCGCCGCCTCGGACATGTTCGCCACCCGGTCGATGTCCAGCAGCACCGGCAGCAGCACGTCGCGGATCCACTCTGGGGTCAGGTCCGCGTCGTCGACCAGCAGGCCGCCACCGCCGGCCACGATCGGTTCGGCGTTGAGCCGCTGCTCGCCGTTGCCGATCGGGAGCGGCACGAACGCGGCGGGCAGGCCCACCGCGGTGAGCTCGGCGCAGGTCATCGCGCCGGCCCGGCACAGCGCGAAGTCGGCGGCGGCGTAGGCCAGGTCCATCCGGTCCACGTAGGGCACCGCCACGTACGGTGCACCGGCCGGTGGCGGCACCTCAGCTTCGTTGCGCGGCCCGGTGATGTGCAGGATCTGCACCCCGGCCGAGCGCAGCCAGTCGATGGCGCCGTACAGCGCGCTGTTCAGCGACCTGGCTCCCTGGGAGCCGCCGGTGACCAGCAGCACCGGAAGATCCGGGCGCAGCCCGAAGTGGGCCCGGGCCTTGTCTCCCTGCCCGAGCCGGTCCAGGTCGGCGATCTCCCGCCGGATCGGGATGCCCAGGTAGGTGGCGTGGGTCAGCTGGGTGGCGGGGTGCCCGGTGAACACGTGCTCGGTCAGCCGGGCGCCCAGCTTGTTGGCCAGGCCGGGGCGGGGGTTGGCCTCGTGCACCACGATCGGCACGTGCCGGCGCCGGGCCGCCAGGTAACCGGGGGTAGCCACGTACCCGCCGAAGCCCACCACGACGTCGGCCTTCATCCGGTCCAAGATCCCGGCTGCAGTGCTGACCGCGCCGGCCAGCTTGCCCGGCACCGCGAGCAGGCGGGGGGTGACGGATCGGGGCAGCGGGACCGCCGGGATCAGCGCCAGCTCGTAGCCCCGCATCGGGACCAGGCGGGTCTCCAGTCCTCGTTCGGTGCCCAGGCAGATGATCATGGCCCGCGGGTCCGCCCGCCGCAGCGCGTCCGCCACCGCAAGCGCCGGTTCGATATGACCGGCGGATCCGCCGCCGGCGAGTACAACCCTCATCGCTGGGCCTTTCGTTCAGTCAGGTCGCTGCGTCAGGCCAAGCCAGCTTAGAAGACGCAACGGCAATGCCGGGCCTCGTGCCGCCAATGCCTCCCGTGCCCCGGGCTCGCGCCGTGCGAACGACATGAGCATGCCGAGAGCGACCATCGTGACCAATAGTGAGGATAGGCCGGCCGAGACCAGCGGGAGGGGCACACCGGTAATTGGCAGTACTCCTATGACCGCGCCGATATTCACCACCGCCTGCATGACGACCCACGCGGTGATGGCCGCGGCGCCCAGCCGGGAGAAGGTGTCCTGCACCCGCCGGGCCACCCGCAGCCCGGCGAAAGCCAGCCCGCCGTACAGCAGGCAGACGCACAGGGTGCCGACCAGACCGAGCTCCTCGCCGATGATGGCAAAGATAAAGTCCGAGGTGGATTCGGGTACATAGCCCCACTTCTCCCCGCTGGCGCCGAGCCCGACCCCGAACAGGCCGCCGGAGCCGACCGCGTACTTGCCCTGGATGCCCTGCATGTTGGGGCCCGTCGGGCCGCCCTGCGGGTTGACGAAGCCGGTCAGCCGCTTCAGCCGGTACGCGGAGGTGACCGCGAGCAGCAGCATGATCAGGCCCATCAACGCGAGCATGCCGCCGAAGACGCGCCCTGGGGTGCCGATCACCCACAGCAGCGTGATGAAGATAACCAGCAGCACGAACGTGGTGCCGAGGTCGTCGCCCGCCATGACCAGCATGGCCAGCAGGCCGACACCGGGCAGCAGCGGGATCAGCAGGTGCCGCCAGTCCTCCAGCTGGCGCAGCCGTTCCTTGCGGGCCAGCAGGTCGGCGCCCCACAGCACCAGGGCCAGCTTGGCGAACTCTGAGGGCTGCAGCTGCAGCGGGCCGACGGCGATCCACCGGGACGCGCCGTAGGCGGACCGGCCCACCGCCGGGATCAGGGTCAGCCCCAGACCCAGGATGGACACGCCCAGCAGGGGGTAGGCGGCGGCGCGGAACAACCGGGGCGACGACCGGGCCGCCAGGAACATGATCGGCAGCCCGATCAGCGCCCCGAGCAGCTGCTTCTTGAAGTCGGAGTAGGCGGGCAGCCCCTCGGCCAGGTCCTGCACCGAGGAGGTGGACAACACCATGACCAGGCCGAGGCCGAGCAGCAGCCCGGTGATGCCGATGATCAGGTAGTACGAGGTCAGCGGGCGGTCGAGGAACGACGACCAGGTGGCCAGCCGGTCCCGGGCCACCGCCACGGTTGACGGGCCGAGCCCGGCCAGGCCGGCCTCGCTGGCTTCGTCCTCGCCATCGATGGCTGGTCCACCGACGGCCGACCGGGCATCCACCACGCGCTCCACCATGGTTCCAGTCTCGGCGGACGGCCCGCCAATACCGGGGAGATCCGGCGCGTGTCGCGCAATCCGGGTCTTACTTTGGGAACCAGCCCACGTAGAACACGCCCAGGCCCAGCGCGACGAACATGCCGGAAATGACCCAGAATCTGACCACGATCGTGGTCTCGGCCCAGCCCAGCAGCTCGAAGTGGTGCTGCAGCGGGGCCATCCGGAACACCCGTTTACCGGTCATCTTGAACGACCCGACCTGGATGATCACCGACAGCGTGATGACCACGAACAGGCCACCCAGGATGAGCAGCAGCAGCTCGGTCCGGGTCGTGACGGCCAGCCCGGCCAGCGCTCCGCCGATGGCCAGCGAGCCGGTGTCGCCCATGAAGATCCGGGCCGGTGGCGCGTTCCACCACAGGAAGCCGACGCAGGCCGCCATCAGCGCGGCCGCGACCACGGCCAGGTCCAGCGGGTCGCGCACGTCGTAGCAGTTCGGGGCCAGTCCGGAGGTGCAGTCGTTGCGGAGCTGCCAGTTGCCGATGATCACGTAGGCGGCCAGCACCAGGATCGTGGCCCCGGTGGCCAGGCCGTCCAGCCCGTCGGTCAGGTTCACCGCGTTGGACGTGCCGGCCACCATCGCCACCACGAAGATCACGAAGAAGATTGGGCCGATCGAGATGCCGAAGTCGGCCAGGAACGACAGGTGGCTGGACGCGGGGGTCAGGTCGTAGCCGTCCGGGAAGTGCAAGGCCAAGATGGCGAACACCACCCCCACGATGACCTGGCCGGTCAGCTTGGCCCCACTGCGCAGGCCCAGGCTGCGCTGCTTGTACAGCTTGATGAAGTCGTCGGCGAACCCGACCGCGCCCAGCCCGGTCATCAGGAACAGCACCAGCAGCCCGGACACCGAGACCGGTTCGCCGGTCGCGATGTGCCCGGCGAAGTACCCGATGAGCGTGGCGATGATCATCACCGTGCCGCCCATGGTCGGCGTGCCCCGCTTGTTGGCGTGGCCCGCCGGTCCTTCCTCGCGGATGGGCTGCCCGTAGCCGTGCCGGGAGAACACCCGGATGGCGATGGGCGTCCCGAGCAGTGCCACCGCCATGGACACCGCGGCCGATATCAGCAGGGCCTTCACTGGGCCGTCTCCTTCTCGCTGGCCGGCTGCGACAGCAGCGCGGCGGCGACCCGCTCCAGCCCGGCGGCGCGCGAGGCCTTGACCAGCACCACGTCGCCGGCGGTCAGCCGGCCGCGGAGTGCGGCCACCGCCCCCGCGATGTCCGGCACGCCGATCGCCTCGCCGTGCCAGCCGGAAGTGGCCAGAGCCCCATCCAGGATAGGTTCAGCTTCCTTCCCCACAACGATCAGACCGGCCACCCCGGTTCCGGCGGCTTGCGCGCCCCCCGCCAGGTGGCTGTCGCGCGCCACCTCGCCCAGCTCGGCCATCTGGCCCCGCCCGGCCAACGCCCGGTGGCCCCCCGCCCGGGGGCCCCGCGCCGCCAGCGCCGCCCC
>CAXUJF010000557.1:0-4066 GCA_964250865.1 uncultured Streptosporangiaceae bacterium | reverse complement strand
GGGGCACTGCCGAGCAGGACGGCGCCCAGGGTGGCCATGGCGAAGACGGCCGTGGTGTGGCCGCTGGGCAGGCTGAGCAGGCCGTCGATGGTCCGGCCGATGAGGGGCTTGAGGATGCCTTCGGTCAGGCCGGACGCGGCCGGGACGGCGAGCACGGCCAGCATCACGCCACGCCACCAGCGGGCCCGCGCGCAGCCCAGCGCGATCAACGCGATGACGAGCGTGACCGGGACCGGGCCGCCCAGCCAGGTCAGCGCGGTGAGGATGGGTGAGGTCAGGCCGAACCGGCGCTGGAACCAGCGGTCGACCGAGGCGTCGAACGGGCCGGCCTCGGTGTGGCCCGCGTACCTGATCGCGAGGGCGGCGACCACGGCCACGCAGACCGCGATGACCACAACGGCCGCACGGCGGGTGCCCACCGCGAGCAGTGGGCGGGGCGGGCGGCTCGCCGTGACTTTCCGCCAACGCCCCCACGCCATCTGCTCAGTGTACGAACCCCGAGTGACTGGGTCCGCCCGCTCAGTGCTCGAGGGCGGCGTCCAGGGTGATGTCAACGCCGGTGAGGGCCTTGCTGATCGGGCAGCCGGCCTTGGCGTCGGCGGCGACCTGGGCGAACTGGTCGTCACTGAGGCCCTCGACCTCACCGCGGACGGTGATCTTGATGCCGGTCAGCTTGAAGCCGCCCGCCGGGTCGGGACCGAGGGAGACGTCGGCCTGGACGTCGAGGGCCTGCGGGGTGCCGCCGGCCTGGGCGATCAGCGCCGACAGCTGCATGGCGTAGCAGGCCGAGTGGGACGCGGCTATGAGCTCTTCCGGGCTGGTGTAGCCGTTGGCCTCCTCGGCGGCCCGCTTGGGGAAGGACACCTCGAAGGTGTCGAGCTTGGAACTGGTCAGCTCGACCTGGCCCGAGCCCTGCTCCAGGGTGCCGTTCCAGGCGGTGCGGGCGGTACGGGTTGGCATCGTTGCTCCCTCTCGTTGGGATTCATCGTCACTGCGGACTCTATTACCCCAGGATAGGAAGGTATTCAGGCGGACTGTTTAGCTAGCCGTCTTTAGCTAGCACTGTGGGCGCCGGTCATCAGGGCGGCCAGGTCCTCCGGGGCCAGGAACGACGGCGGGGGCGGCGGCCCCCAGCTGAACAGGCCGCGGGCACCCTCCAGGACCTCGGGCTTCCACAGCTGGTCGTCGATGATGCAGTCCATGTCGGAGTAGTACTCGGAGAAGTTGCCGGCCGGGTCCTTCAGGTACCAGAAGAAGTTCGACCCGGCGTGGTGGCGGCCCATGCCCCAGATGTGCCGCTCCGGGTGGTCGGCCAGCATCGTAGCGGCGCCCCGGCCGACCTCGTCGATGTCGTCGACCTGCCAGGACGTGTGGTGCAGGAAGCTGACCGGGGCGTTCAGGGCGAGCAGGTTGTGATGGTCGGTGGAGCAGCGCAGGAACGCGCCCGCGCCCTTGATGTAGTCGCTGGCCTTAAAGCCCAGCCCATCGGTGAAGAACGATGTGGTGGCCTCGAGGTCGGTGGTGCCGACGACGGCGTGACCGAGCTTGCGCGGCTGCACCGGGCCGGACCGCAGGATGCCGGGGGCCCGGTCGTCGTGGCGCTCGATCCGGCCGGGCCCGTTGTACGGGGTGGCGGGCACCGGGGGCTGGGTGAGCCGGTCCGCCACTTCCAGCGTGGCCCGGACGCCGGTGGCCTTCTCCACCGCGCTCAGGTGAGTCCCGGTGCGGTCGGCGGCCACGCCCAGCCGGGCCAGGCTGGCCGCCACCCGGTCCAGGTCGTCGGGGTCGTCCACGCCGATGTGCAGCTCGACCAGGCGTCGGGTGGCGGCAGGCACGACCCGGAGCTGGCGGCCGCCGTCCCGGGTGGTGAACCAGCCGTCACCTACCGGGGCCAGGCCGAACTCGGTGTAGTAGCCGGTGGTCTCGGCGACGTTGGGGACGCCCATGGTGACCGAGGTCAGGCGGTGCAGGCTCATCGTTGGTCCTCCTCGGGCCGGCCTAGACCAGCGGGGTGATCTTCTCTTCCACGCCGAGCAGGGCCTTGCCGTAGACCTCGTACCCGACGATGGGCGACACGACCGCGTGCCGGGCTGCGGTGGCCGAGTCGCGCCAGATCCGCTGGAGCGGGTTGACGTCGGCGAAACTGCCCGCGCCGTGGGCCGACAGCAGGATGTCGATGGCCCGGGTGATCTTCTCGGCCACGTAACCGGTATCGGCCCGGACCCGGGCCCGGCCCAGGTAGTCCAGGTACTCACCGCTGGCCGCGGCCCGGTCGATGTCGTCGGCCGCGCGGTAGGCGTGCAGGTGCGCGGTGTCGATCAGCATCGCGGCCTCGGCCACCTGCAGCTGGAACCCGACCGAGTCGGCCTGGGCCTCGAAGAACGTGTACGAGATCGGCTTCTTGCCCGCCTTGCTGCGCACCAGGTCCAGCGCGGCGCGGCCCATGCCGAGCTGCGGCCCGATCAGGACCAGGGCCAGGATCGGCACCAGCGCCGAGCGGTACAGGACTTCGTCGGTGTGCTCGGTGCCGTAGTGGCCCTCGATCGCGGGCGGCACCGACATCACCCGGTGCGCGGGCACGAACACGTCGTCGGCGACCAGGCAGTTGCTGCCGGAGGACCTCATGCCCGCCACGAACCAGGTGTCCTCGACCACCATGTCGGCCGCCGGGATCAGGGCCACACCCTGGTCCTTGACGTCGCCCGACTCGTCGGTGACGGGGATCCCGAGCACGGCCCAGGTGGCGTGCCAGGAGCCGGAGTTGTAGTACCAGCGGCCGGTGATCCGCCAGCCGCCGTCCACCTTGACCGCCTGAGCGGTCGGGGCCAGCACGCCGGAGACCAGCGCGTCCGGGTCGGCCTTGAACACGTCGTCCTGCGCGCGGGCGGGGAACAGGCCGGTGAGCCAGGAGCACACGTTGAGCAGGGTGACGACCCAGGCCGTGCCACCGTCGGCCTGGCCCACCGCGGCCGAGACGTCGAGCATGGTCCGCATCGAGGTCTCGTAGCCGCCGTAGCGACGCGGGGTGGCGACCTTGAACGCGCCGGCCTCGCGCAGGGCGTCGATGCTGTCCTGGGGTACGCGGCGGTCGGCTTCGCCCTGAGCGGCGTTCTTGGCCAGCAGGTCGTGCAGCCCGGCGATGCGGTCGAGCAGTCCTTCGGCGGTCTGGTTAGCAGCGGACTGGTGGTCGGCGGCTTGGTGGTCGGCGGCTTGGTGGTCGGCGGCTTGGTGGTCGGCGGCTTGGTGGTCGGCGGCTTCGTGGTCAGACTGGGCGGTGACGGTCATGGGTCCTCCTCAGCGCATGAACGCGGCGATCTGGTCGGTGATCGGCCGGGGGGACCGCACCGCGAAACGGGAATGTGTGCCGTAGGTCTGGTCGGCGTACACCAGCGGGGCCGTGTCGTCCCGGCGGCTGGCCTGGGTGACCAGCCCGAACAGCAGGCGATGGTCACCGGCTTCGACGTTGTTGTAGAGCTCGCAGACGGCCCAGCCGGACGCCGCAGCCAGGCGGGGCAGGCCGTGGTCGTCGTGCCAGGGGACGGACCCGAACCGGTCCACGCCGCGCCGGGCGAACAGGGCGGCGATGGATTCCTGGCCGTGGGCCAGGATGTTGATCCCGAACCGGCCGGTGCGCTCGATCTGGCCGAGCAGGCTGGAGTCGCGGGCGAAGGCCACGCTGACCAGCGGCGGATGCAGGGACAGGGACGCGAACGCGCTGACCGTGGTGCCGGCCGGCCCGTCCGGGCTCGTCGTGGTCACCACGGTGACCGGCGCGACCACGCCGGCCATCAGGGACCGGAACTCATCGTCGGTGACCACAGCGTCGTGTCCTCCCGCCCGCTACCAGGCTCTTCATGACCGCGAAACAATCATGATGAATATGATGCTCGGTGCGCTCGCTGGCCTTGTCAAGACAATGCATTACATTCATCATGATTAATTAACCGCCTAGGAGGCGTGATGGCTGACCGACCGCCCGGCCGCGCCGATCGCCGTCTGACTGTGCCCGAGGCGCCGGAGCTGGACGAGACCACCGGGGCGCCCTACACCCGGGTGGCTGATGGGG
>CAXUJF010000556.1:0-4076 GCA_964250865.1 uncultured Streptosporangiaceae bacterium | reverse complement strand
GCCGCAGACGGTCCAGGTCGGCTCCCCGGCCGCCGTCCTGGCCGTCGTGCCGCACCTGCTCGGCTTCGTCCCCAGCCGGAGCCTGATCGTCATCGGAGCCGGCCCACCGCTGGACCGCGTCAACGTGACCCTCCGCTTCGACCTCCCCGACCCGCCGGACACCCGGACGGCCCGGGACATCGCCCAGCACGCCGTCTCGGTCCTCACCGGCCAGCAGCAGGCCCTGGCCGTCGCGATCGGCTACGGCCCCGGATCCCTGGTCACCCCGGTCGCCGACGCGATCAGGAAGGCAGCCCGGCGCGCCCGGCTCGAGCTGCGGGACGTGCTCCGGGTCGAAGACGGCCGCTACTGGTCCTACCAGTGCCGCAACCCGGCCTGCTGCCCGCCGCAGGGCGTCCCGCTCGACCCCGGCCATCCGGCCGGCGCGGCCATGGACGCGGCCGGGATGCCGGTGCTGCCGGACCGGGCCGCGCTGACCGCCTCGATCGGCCCGCTCGGCGGCATCACCCGCACCTCCATGCGGGACGCCACCCGCCGAGCCGAGGCCCACGCCCTCAGCCTGGTCGACCAGGCGTCGCGCTCCGGACGGCCCCGGGACGCCCGGCGGCTGCTGCTGGAAGGGCTCAGCGCGGTCACCGACGCGCTGGCCACCTACCGCCAGGGGGGCCGGTTCGTCACCGACGATCAGGTCGCCTGGCTGGCGCTGGCCCTGACCAGCCTGCGGGTGCGCGATGACGCCTGGGCCCGGATGGACCCGGACTTCCGGGACGCGCACACCCGGCTGTGGACCGATGTGGTCCGCCGGGCCGAGCCCACCTACCTGCCCTCTCCCGCCTGCCTGCTGGCCTTCACCGCCTGGCAGTCCGGGAACGGCGCGCTGGCCAACGTGGCCCTGGACCGCGCGCTGACCGCCGATCCCGGCTATTCGATGGCCCTGCTGCTGCGGGACACGATCGACGCCGGCGCACCACCATCCCTGGCCCAGCTGCCGATGACGCCGGAGGAGGTCGCGGCCAGCTACGGCACCGAGGACGGGTTCCCTGAGCTGCCACCCGTCCGCCCCGGAGCGGCCAGCTGACGCCGATTGGAGGCTGGCTGACCCGGTGACCTGCGGCAACCCGACGTCCCCCGGCCCCGGCCCTCTAGACGGCCGGCCGCGAACAGATAAACTGCCTGAGGTTTTTGCCCGGTTTGGCCGGGCTGGCCTGTCCCGATCCCGGGCCAGGCCGGAGTGAGAGGAGCAGCGCATGACGGAAGTCGTCCGCAGGGGCCCGCCGTCAGCCGCCCTGGCCGGGCACCGGGCCGCCGTGGCCGAGCTGCGCCGCGCGTACGAAGCGATCCCGCCCGGCGCGCCGGTGCGGCTGGCCAAGCGCACGTCGAACCTGTTCCGGTTCCGGGACGCTAACACTGGTCCCGGCGACGGCAGCTACGCCGGGCTCGACGTGTCCGCCTTCGACCACGTGCTCACCGTCGACCCGGACACCAGGGTCGCCGTCGTCGGCGGCATGACCACCTACGAGGCCCTCTGCGACGCGACCCTGGAGTACGGCCTGATGCCGCTGGTCGTCCCGCAGCTCAAGACGATCACGCTCGGTGGCGCGGTGTCCGGGCTGGGCATCGAGTCCACCTCGCTGCGCAGCGGCATGCCGCACGAATCGGTGCTGGCCATGGAGATACTGACCGGTGACGGGCGAGTGGTCACCGCCACCGCCGATGGGGAGCACGCCGACCTGTTCGCCGGCTTCCCCAACTCCTACGGCACCCTTGGCTACGCGCTGTCCCTCACCATCGAGCTGGAGCCGGTCCACCCGTTCGTGCACCTGCGGCACTTCCGGTTCGCAGGCGCGGGGGCCTGCATGGACGCCATCGCCGAGATCGCCGCCGAGGGTAGCTACGCCGGGCACCGGGCCGACTTCCTGGACGGGGTGGCGTTCGGCCCGGACGAGCTGTACCTGACCGTCGGCGCGTACAGCGACATCGCGCCCTGGCGCAGCGACTACACCGGCAAGGACATCTACTACACCTCGATCCGCGGGCCGCACGAGGACTTCCTCACCATCCGCGACTACCTGTGGCGCTGGGACACCGACTGGTTCTGGTGCTCCCGGCCGTTCGGCATGCAGAACCCGCTGATCCGGTCGCTGTGGCCGCGGCGGTACCGCCGCAGCGACGTCTACCGGAAGCTGGTCGCGCTGGACCACCGGCTCGGCCTGACCGCCGCGCTGAACGACGGACGGCAGCGGCCAGCCCGCGAGGACGTCATCCAGGACGTGGAGATCCCGGTCGAACGGGGCGCGGACTTCCTGGAGTTCTTCGCCGGCCAGGTCGGCATGAGCCCGGTCTGGCTGTGCCCGCTGCGGCTGCGCGGCAACCGGGAGTGGACGCTGTACCCGCTCAAGCCGGGCGAGGTGTACGTCAACTTCGGCTTCTGGGGTCAGGTCCCGCTGCCCCCCGGCCGGGCCGACGGCTACTACAACCGGCTGATCGAGGACGAGGTCGGGGCGCTCGGCGGCCACAAGTCGCTTTATTCGACGTCGTTCTACACCGAGGATGACTTCAACCAGCTCTACAACGGCGCGGCCCAGGACAAGCTCAAGCGGCAGTACGACCCGGCGGGGCGGCTGCCTGGCCTGTACGACAAGTGCGTCCGCGGACGCTGACCCCAGACCCCGGTTAGATTCGACGGAAGCGAGACACGCATGGCCATGGCGCAAATCTTCGAGAACTTCGTGGGCCCGGACGCCCCGGTGGAGTTCCTGGCCTACGACGGCAGCCGGGCGGGAGCGGAAGGCTCTCCCGTCCGGATCACGGTCCGGTCCCCGGCCGCCGTGTCCTACCTGGCCCAGGCGCCCGGTGCGCTCGGGCTGGCCCGCGCCTACGTCTCCGGTCACCTCGACGTGGACGGCGACATGTACACCGCGCTGGCCCGGCTGTCCAACGCGCAGACCATGGACGTCGGCCTGCCCGAGCGGATCCAGCTGTTCCGTGACCTCGGCGGACCCAAGGTGCTGATCCCCCGGCTGGCGCCGCCACCCCAGGAGGTGCAGATCAGCCCGCGGCTGCTGACCGGCCTGCGCCACTCCAAGGGCCGCGACGCCCGCGCGATCTCGCACCACTACGACGTCTCGAACCGGTTCTACGAGTGGGTGCTCGGCCCATCCATGGCCTACACCTGCGCCGTGTACCCGACCGCGGACTCCACCCTGGAAGAGGCCCAGGCGGCCAAGTTCGACCTGGTGGCCCGCAAGCTCGGCCTGCGCCCGGGCATGCGCCTGCTCGACGTGGGCTGCGGCTGGGGCGGCATGGTCATGCACGCCGCCCGTGAGTACGGCGTGCAGGCTCTCGGGGTCACGCTGTCGGAGCAGCAGGCCAGCTGGGGCCAGCACGCCATCGAGAAGGCAGGCCTGTCCGGCCTGGCCGAGGTGCGCCACCTCGACTACCGGGACGTGCCCGAGACCGGCTTCGACGCGGTCAGCTCGATCGGCCTGACCGAGCACATCGGCCTGCGCCAGCTGCCCGGCTACTTCGAGTTCCTGCTGGGCAAGCTCCAGCCCGAGGGCCGGCTGCTCAACCACTGCATCACCCGCCCGGACAACACCGAGCCCGCGGTGCGCCAGCGCGGCTTCATCAACCGCTACGTGTTCCCCGACGGGGAGCTCGAGGGACCCGGCTACCTGATCTCGCTCATGCACGACACCGGTTTCGAGGTCCGGCACGAAGAGAACCTGCGCGAGCACTACGCCAAGACCCTGGCCGCCTGGGGCGAGAACCTCGACGCGCACTGGAAGGAAGCCGTGGCCGAAGTGGGCGAGGGCACGGCCCGGGTGTGGCGGCTGTACATGGCCGGATCCCGCCTCGGGTTCGACCGCAACCAAATCCAGCTGCACCAGGTGCTGTGCGCCAAGCTCACCGAGAGCGGTGTGTCCGGCATGCCGCTCCGGCCGGACTGGGACGTCAGGACCGTGACCGAAGCGGCCACCCTCCCGGAGTCCGGGAACGGCCACCACGCCGCGGCGGGCCGGGACAGCGCGCTGACCTGAGGCACCTGCCGCTGGGCCGGCCCGGCTGGCCTGGGC
>CAXUJF010000555.1:0-4077 GCA_964250865.1 uncultured Streptosporangiaceae bacterium | reverse complement strand
CGTGATCTCGCGCCCATCCATGAAGTTGAACTCAGCTGCTCACCATCAGAAAGGAACCGGGCAATGATCAAGTTCCTGCGCGGCCTTGGAATCACCAGTGACGTCGCTTACCTTGCGGGGGTGCTCTCGATCGGGGCGAGCATCGCCGCGTGGACTCTGTCCAGCCGGATGGAGAACGCACCCGGCGAGAAGGCCGACCGGTGGGGTATCTATGTCGGTCTATGGGCCCCGACATTCATGGCCCTCGGCAATGCCATCCAAACCGCCGAAGCCAGCGCCCCGGTGGGGGCCGGGGCCCGCGAGTAGTACCCCAACGCACCGTGCACTGGCCCGCCCCGGCCGGACCGGCCGGGGAGGGCTGGCGGACACATCAGGTAGTCCCACACGGTGCTGCCGACGCTCGCCGGCCCGCCTAGGAGTTGCGCATTATCGGGCGCTCCGCTTCAGCTGTATCGGGTGAAGAAACGGCAAGATCAAATGACGAAAGGCGGCTCGATACCTGGCCGGACGGCCTTGGCCCGCTGCTTGCTCCGGAGGGGGCGGGAGGCCGGGACGCGATAAAATAGCTGATCATTTCGGCGAACGCCAGGGCCTCAGCGACATCGACACCGATGACGACCCGTGCGTGACCCAGCGGATCTTCCTGTGAGCACCTGACGTAGGTGGCTACTGGATCGGTGCCGTCGGGCAATCCGCGGACCTCCCGCCAGCGTCTCCAGGTCAGCTCCAGCTGCGCAGCGGCTCCGCTGGCCTGTACTGCTGGATCGGTGTAAGGCAACGGGTTCCTTTGCGCGGCGGCCCGCCACGCCAATCAGCCGACAGCCGACCGGGCTGCCGTTATGGCCGTGACCGCACAAGCTCTGGCCGGCCGAAATAAGGTCGGCCTCCTACTCGCGGAGGGCCACGATGAAGCTCAGGTTCCGGGAAACCTTCGTTCCGGGCGACCGGGCTGCCTGAGTAGGCAAATTCGGCGCTGCGGGCGGCCCAGGAGATGATCGCGGGACGCCCCGGCTTGCCTCATGCGCTGGCGGTCCTGAACCGGCGCAGGGCCAGGGGCACGCAGACCGCGATGATCAGCAAGCACCAGGCGATCATGGCTGGCACCGGATGGTCGAGCTGCAGGGAGCCACTTGACCGGGTGCCCTGGCAGACCTGGCGGACGGCCGCCACCAGCGCCGACAGGGGATCCCATTCGGCGATGGCGCGGGGCACGAGCTTCATCCCGGAGATCGGCACGAACGTGTCGGCCAGGAATGACAGCGGAAGCATGACGGCGAATCCGATGCCCTGCATGGCGTCAGAGCTGCGGATCAGCATGCCCGCCAGGACCCCGACCCAGGTGAAGGCGAACAGCCCGAGCAGCATCAGGGCCACCAGCTCCACGGCTCGGCCGCCGCCCAGGTGCGGGCGCCAGCCGAGGGCGAGCCCGACCCCGGCCACGATCACGATGCCGAGGATCTGCTCGATGATCTGGCCGATCACCTGAGCGGAGATGACCGACATCCGGATGACTGGCAGCGACCGGAAACGGTCGACCACGCCGCTGGAGAAATCGGTCGAGGTGGCCACGCCGGCGCCAATCACGCCGAAGGCCACGCTCTGGCCGAGCAGGCCGGGCAGCAGGTAGTTCTGCTAGCTGCCGGGGACATGGATGGCCGAGCCGAACACGTACAAGAACAGCAAGGTGAACATGATCGGCTGGATGGTCACGTCGCTCAGCCGCTCCGGGACCCTGGGGATGGTGCGCAGGCCCCGGCCGACGAGCAGGCCGGTCTCGCGCAGGTAGCGGACGAACCGCCGGGGCCGCGGCGGCAGGGCCGGGATGCGCTGGGCGCCGCCCGCAGGCGAGGTAGCGATGGTGGTCATGACGCCACCTCCGCGAGCGTCTCATCGGCCGGGGTACTCGTAGCCGGGGGCTGACCGGTCAGAGCCAGGAAGGCGTCGTCCAGGGTGGGCCGCCGCAGGGCAATCTCATCGATCGGTATCCCGCTCGAGCGCACCGCCGCCGCGGCCCTTCTCAGATCGTCGATCTCATCCGGTGCGGGAACCGATATCGTCCGCCGCTCCCGCGAGATGCTGAGGTCAAACGCGCCGGTCAGGGCGGCGACCAGGTCGTCCAGGCCTTGGTGGTCGACGGCGACGACATCCACGCGCTGATCGCCGATGCGCGCCTTGAGGTCGCTGGGCGAGCCGGCGGCGACGGCCCGGCCATGGTCGATCAGGACGATGTCGTCAGCCAGCGCGTCTGCCTCTTCGAGGTACTGCGTAGTGAGCAGCACCGTGACGCCGTCGTCGACCAGGTCGCGCACGGTCGACCACACAACCTGGCGGCTGCGGGGATCAAGCCCGGTAGTCGGCTCGTCGAGGACCAGGAGCTGAGGCTGGACAACCAGGCTGGCGGCCAGGTCGACGCGCCGCCGCTGACCGCCCGAGACCGCCTTGATGAGCTTGTCCCGGAACTCGCCGATGTCGAAGCGGTCGACGAGGGAGTCAACCAGCTGGCCTGCCGCAACCCTGCCGTAGCCGCGCAGCCGGGCCATCAGCAGCAGGTTCACCCGTGCGGTCAGGTTGTCCTCCAGGGCGGCGAACTGGCCGGTCATGGAGATTGCTTGCCGCACCGCGTCGGCCTCGCGCACCACGTCATGGCCGCAGACGATCGCTGTGCCGCTCGTCGGCTCGGACAAGGTGGCGAGCATCCGGACCACGGTGGTCTTGCCCGCACCGTTGGGGCCGAGGAGGGAAAAGACGGTTCCCGGCTCGACCTGCAGGTCGATGCGGTCGACGGCCACGAGATCGTCGAAACGCTTGGTCAGGCCATCGGTAACAACGATCAGTTCGGAAGGGGGCATTGATAGCTCCTACGCTCGGCCTGCCGTGCCGGGTTCGCGTGATCCGGCTCGTGTGACTCGTCTTCCCGGGCAAAGCCTCAGGGTGTTTCTAGCGAGCGTCCAAATTTCTCCGTCACAGCGGGTCTCATGGAATCCGCGGCCAGGATCCGGAGCAGCTAAGGAGCAAGCATCACAGCCGATGGCACTAAGCCAGCTGCACAATCAGACTAATCCATCGTGTTGATCTGGGTCCGGCCGGTACCGCCGCCGCACCTGCGCTCTCGTCGCTCCACCCGCAGGGGCCGTGGGGGTTCACTCGCTGTCGCGCGTGGTCGGCTTCGCCACCGCGGTTGACGTTACCTTCGGGGTCTGGACCTGCGTCAACGCCTGTCCGAGTCCCGACGGGCCGACCGCCTCGGTGCCCTGGCCTCCCGCCTGCGCAAGGGCGACACGAAGGTGGTCACCCTCGACCTCGATGTGACCGACGAGCAGGCGTGCCGTGCCGCCGTGGAGCAGACCCCATCCTCGCTGGGCGTCCCCGACGTGCTGGTCAACTGCCCCGGCCTGATGCTGCTGGAGGTCACGGCCAAGGGCGTGCGGGTCACCATGATCGAGCCGGGGGCGCTGGAGACCGATGCTGTCCCGCTACCCGGGGGCGGCCCCGCAAATAAGGCCGTCGGCTCGACCCCAGCACTGAGCGGGCAGGCACCGTCCGGCTGACGGCGTTCAGCAGCGGCGCACGATTTCCGACACGGCGGCGGTAATCAGGTCACGCACGATGCGCTGCACGATGGAATCGCAGTCCGGGCAGCGGTCGACTTCCGGCTGGCTGTTCCAGCCGCGCTGGCAGGCCGGGAACCCCACCCGTGGCAGCTGCCCGGCGGGATGCCCAGCGAGGGTAGCGGTCTCCAGGTCGTAGGCATGCTCACAGACAGGAACCCTGGGGGTGCCTTCCCCGGTGCCAAGGGGCTCACCGCGGTACTCCATGGCGACGATGAACGCCCGCATATCTGATCACGCTTCATCCGGTCTGCGGCGGAGCAGGCCCGTCGCCTCGCAGGGTCCTGCGCGGCGTCTAGGCGCCACCGTGGCCCTGGGCAGGCCGGTCACCTCTGTCGACAGTGCGCATAGGACGGCCGCCGCGCTGGCGGTCCTGGTTTATGCCAGCTCCCGCGAGCGCGGTCGGTCCTAGGGGATTAGCGCGTGGTGCCGTTGGTGTCGGGGTCGTCGATCTGCTCCTTGCGGAGGG
>CAXUJF010000554.1:1879-4103 GCA_964250865.1 uncultured Streptosporangiaceae bacterium | reverse complement strand
GGGGGCCCTGTCCCGGGGGGGCCAAACCCCGCGCCCACCGCGGCCCGGCCCCCCCCCGGCCGGCCCCAGCCCGGTGACGGTCACGGCTGGGGCGATCCGGGTCGGCCCGGGCGTCTTCGACCCGGACGACGGAACGCTGACCAGCCTGGGCTCGCTGGCCGTCGACGGGCCCCGCCTCGACCTGTGGCGGGCGCCGATCGACAATGACCGCTGGTTCTCCGGCGAGCAGAACGAGCTGACCTGGCGCGAACTGGGCCTGCACCGGATGGAACACCGGGTGGAGGAGGTCACGGCCGGCCCGGATGAGCTGGTGGTGCGGACCCGGGTGGCGCCGGCCGCCAGCCGCCTCGGCCTGCGGGCCGCCTACCGCTGGCGGGCCACCGGGCCGGTGCTGCGGCTGACCGTCCACGTCGAACCCGACGGGACCTGGCCGGTGCCGCTGCCCCGGCTGGGGTTGCGGATGGCGCTGCCGGCTGAACTGGAGCAGGTGGAGTGGTTCGGCCTCGGTCCGGGTGAGGCGTACCGGGACTCGCGCCGCGCCGTCCGGGTGGGCCGGTTCCGGGCCACCGTGGCCGAGCTGCAGACGCCGTACGTGTTCCCGCAGGAGAACGGGAACCGGGCTGACGTGCGCTGGGCTCAGGTCACCGACGGTGCCGGTACGGGGTTGCGCGTCACCGCTGACCCGGTGGCCAGCATCAGCGTGCACCGCTGGACGGCCAGCGACCTGGATGCGGCGCGGCATCCCATCGAGCTCACGCCCCGGGACAACCTTTTCATTAATATCGATCACGCGCACAACGGGCTCGGCACCGGTTCGTGCGGACCCGGGGTGCTACCGGCCCATCGTCTGGTCGCGGGGCCCGCCACGTTCAGCGTGACGTTCGAGCGAGTGGAGCGAGCCCATGCTTTATTCCATAACTGAGTTAGCCCGACTGGTCACGATCGATGGAAGTTTGCCGGCCATAAGCCGTCTCACTGAGGTGCATGACTGCGGCCACGGGCGGCCAGGCGGTGCTGTCCCGGCGGCCGAACCGGGCCAGCGCCGTGCCGGTGATGACGGCTTCGGCGAAGTGGTCTGCGGCGGCCGCGTGCGCGCGGCAGGGATCGCTGCGAACCTGCAAGGTCATGGCCGACACGACCACGCCGTCGGCGCCCAGTTCCTGGACCGACCGCTCCAGGTGATCGCGGGCGCCTTGACGGGCCTGGGTGATCAGGAGGGTGTAGCTGGGCACCTCGCCGTTGCCTGTGCCCCAAGGGCCGGAACTGGTCGTCACCATGTCGTCGTGCAGTCCGGCGACCGAGATGCCCAGCGCGATACCGGCGGGGACCCAGCCGGCCATGATCAGCTTGACGAAGTCCGGGCCGGACAGGTCGCAGGTGAACGGGCGCGCGAGCGGCGCGGCGCCGCTGGCCCGCACCGCCGTTCCGGCCACCGTGAACTTGATCGCGGCCGGTGTGACTTCGGTGCCGGGAACCTCCGTGACCTGCATCGACGCGCCCACGATGCCGTGGCCGCCGAGACGGGCGCACTTGGTGGCCATCCGGTCGAGCGCCGTCCGTCGCGCCTCGTACAGCCGCTGGGCCACGGGCAGCGCCGCCGTTGTCCCCGGGCAGCTGACCCCAGCCACGGTGGCCAGGTAGTACACCGCGGCCCCGAACACCTGGCCGGCTGGCTCGAACCCAGCCCGCTGGATCGCTGCGAACTCGCCGACGGACAGCAGCGAGTCCCAAGGGCGGCCGGTCCCGCTCACAGCACCAGTAAACGCCCACCGGCCCGCCGGTGGGCTTGCCGGGGGCTGAGGCGCGTTAGGTGAATTGATCTCGGCCGTGGCAGGTCACTATGCGGCCTGGGCCCCGGGGCCCGGCCGTGTGGCGACTGTCTCTGCCGGGACGACTTCGCCGCAGCCCCGACAGGCGGTCTGCTGGGTGATCTCGCCGCCGCATGCTTGGTGCCGGAAGGTGACCGGTGGGCCCTGGGGTGCTGCCCACTTGTCGCCCCAGGCGGTGAGGGCGATGATCGCCGGGGCCAGATCGCGGCCTTTGTCGGTGAGCACGTATTCGGGCTGGCCGGGACGGCCCGGCTGGGGGCGCTGTTCCATGAGCCCGTCGCGGACGAAGCCATCCAGCCGGGTGGCCAGGATGTTGGGCGCCAGGCGCAGGCTGCGCTGGAAGTCGGTGAACCGGGTCATGCCGCGGAACAGGGCGTCCCGGATGATCAGCAGGC
>CAXUJF010000554.1:0-1779 GCA_964250865.1 uncultured Streptosporangiaceae bacterium | reverse complement strand
CGGGCTGGCCCCGAAGGCCAGCTCATGTGCTCGTTTACATCACATCCGCTGGCATCGCCGCCCCGTCCGCAGAACCGGCGGTCAGGCGGTGGCCACGTCCTGGTCAGGGGAAGACGCGAAGGCGGCCATCTTCTCCAGGCGGCCCACGATGTCCTGGTGGACCTCCTCCGCGGGCCGGTTGCCGTTGACGGCGAACATCCACTCCCGGCTGGCGTAGTAGTCCAGCAGCGGGATGGTCATGTCGCGGTAGACCTCGAGCCGGTGCGCGATGACGTCCTCGGTGTCGTCCGAGCCGCGGCTGCGGGCCAGCAGCCGCCGGATCAGCTCCTCGTCCGGTACGTCCAGGTGCACCGCGGCCTGGACCTCGACGCCGAGCTCGCGGGCGGTCTCGAACGCGGTCTTGGCCTGGTCGACCGTGCGCGGGAAGCCGTCCAGCACGTAGCCGCCGGCCTCGGACGCGGTGACCACGGGCTTGCGCAGCATGTCCATGACCAGCACGTCCGGCACCAGGTCGCCGGCGTCGACGTATTCCTTGATCCGCTGCCCGAGCGCGGTCTGGTCCTTCACGTGCTGACGCAGCAGGTCACCACTCGAGATGTGAGCGAGGTTGAACCGCTTGGACAGCAGATCAGCCTGAGTTCCCTTGCCGGCTCCGGGCGCTCCGATCAGCAGCAGGCGCATCGGCCACCTCGTCTTTCCGTCACGGCAGGGCAAGCAATGGCGCCGCTGCCGCTGCCTGTGGTGACCGTAACCATTTCTGGATCGTCCTACATTCCGTCATCATTAAGCAATATCGCGCTGGTCACGCTCACGTTGGTTCGTGGTCAACCGGGCCGGGTCACTCGGGTAGGGGGCGGTCCGGGAGCGGGCCCAGGCTGGCGAACACCGGCAGGTAGGGCTCGATCGTGCCGGCCGTGCTCCACTGCCGCAGCTGGTCCGCGGTCCGCCGGGTCATCAGCGCCCGGGTCAGGTCGAACTCGGGCGCGAAGAGCTCCAGGCCCGGCTCGCCGTCACCGGTGCTGAAGATCCAGACGGGGCTGCGCAGCTCGACCGGGGCCAGGTGCGCCGCCCGGACCCGGGTCGCGAACCGTTCCGCCATCAGCTCGCGCACCGCGACCAGCCCGTCGCTGTCCCGGCCGCCGGGCCGGTCCACCGCGCCCCGCATGTCCTGCTCGTGGATGACCGCGTCGTTGAGCGGCCGGCTGCCGTGCTCGCGCATCCAGTCCTGCATGGGCTGGGTCAGGGCCAGCCACTCGGCCACCAGGTCCGCGGGCTCGCGGCCCGCCCGGGTGTCGACCTGCCGCTGCGTCCAGGTGCTGTTGTGGTCGTCGGGTTCGTCGCCCGCCAGCACGTCGGCGTTGAGGCCGACCATGTGGGCCAGTAGCTGGGTCACGGTCCAGTCCGGGCAGGCGGGTACCGCGCGCTGGGCCTCTTCTTCGTTCAGCGACTCAATCAGCTCGACAACCCGGCGCTGAGTGTTCGTCCATTCGGTGATCGCGTCCACGCCCCGACGTTAACCGATGGCGGTGAGCTGCCGCGCCAGGGCGGCCGGCGCCAGGGCGGCCCGGCCACCCTCACCCTGGGCGCCTCGCCGGCAGCTGATTCGGTCCAAGGCCGTGGCGGAACCGGCTTCCTTCCTCGCCGGCTCGTATCATGTCAGCGTTTTAGCTGATAGAAGCCCATCCGGACATCCGCTCCCAGCCTGGGGCGTGCGGTATCCGGCGGGGAGGGGGATCGATGGGTGCGTACGTTTATGGCCGGGCCCGGCCCGGGAAATCC
>CAXUJF010000553.1:0-4128 GCA_964250865.1 uncultured Streptosporangiaceae bacterium | reverse complement strand
CACCGGGGCCAGGCCCCGGGGGGTCAGGCCCGCGGCCACCGCTCGGGCCCGGTCGGCCGAGCCGGGCTGCAGCCGGTGGTCGACCGTGACGCCGCCGGCCCGCAGGTGCAGCCGGGGCGCGGTGAAGGCCAGCGCGGCGGCCAGCGCGAGCGAGTCAGCCCCGCCCGAGCAGGCCACCAGGACCAGGTCGCCGGGGGTCAGGCCGGTCAGGCCGACCCGGACCGCGGTGCGGATCTCCGCCACCGCCGGGTGCGGGCCCCCCATGTTCGGCTGGCTCCGTGAAGTAGCTGCCCGGCTTGTGGCCGGGCCGATCGCGGTCATCGGCGGAGTCGCTGTCGTCGGTCGGCGGTGTGACCGGCCCCGGCTCGGTGAACGGGCTCGGCTCGACCGGCGGCTCGGCCGATGTGGACGACGACGCGGGCGGCGGAGGTTCGGTGAACGCCGAAGCGGGCGGGTCAGTGAAACCCGAAGCCGGAGGGTCGGCGGGCGCCGACGTCGGCTCGTCGGACGCTGACGTTGGCGGTTCGGCCGGTGCCAGGCCCGGCGGTTCGGTGAACACCGAGGCCGGCGGGTCGGCGGGCGGCGAAGCTGGGGATTCGGTGAAGGCCGAAGCCGGGGGCTCAGCGGGTGCCGGCGTCGGCTCAGCCGGTGACGGCACGGGCGGCGGCGTGGGCGTGCTCGCGGCCGGGGGCAGGTACTCCTCCAGGCTGATGTCCTCGGCCTGCGGCGGGGCTTGTGTGCTGCCGTTACTGCCGTTGCTGCTGGCCGGGGTGGCCGGGCCTGCCGGGCCGGTACCGGTCACCGTCTCCCGGCCCTCCGGCGCGGGCAGCGCGGCGGGCCGCAGGTAGGCGCTGGCCACCCGGGTGATCCAGGCCCGGGGGTCGTTGATCTCGGCCATGGTCGGGATGGTCTCGGGCGATTCCCAGATCTGGTTGAACCCGTCCATGCCAATCTCGTCCACGACCGCGGTGACGAACCGGGACCCCTCGGCGTACTGCTTCATCTTCAGGTCGATGCCGAGCAGCCGCCGGACGGTCTGCTCTACCCGGCCGGCCGTACGGCGGCGGCCGTTGAACTTCTCCCTGATCTCGGCCACGGACGGCACGACCTGCGGGCCGACCGCGTCCATCACGTAGTCGCCGTGGCCCTCGACCAGCGTCATCAGCGCGGTCAGCCGGGCCAGGATCTCCTTCTGGCGCGGGGTCTGGATGGCTTCGACCAGGCTTTCGCCGTCTCCGCCGCGCACCGCGCCGGCCACCGCGTCGGCGGCGGCCCGGAGCCGGCTGAGGATCGCGCCCGGATCCAGGTCGGAGGCGAGCAGGAACTCGCTCATCTGGTCCTGGACATAGGCCCGCAGCCAGGGCACGGAGGTGAACTGCACCCGGTGGGTCTCTTCGTGCAGGCAGACCCAGCGGCGGAAGTCCCGCGGGTTGACCTGCAGCTCCCGCTCCACCATGACGATGTTGGGCGCGACCAGCGTGAGGCGGCCGACCGGCTCCTCGCCGTTGTCACCCGAACCGGGCGGCAGGAACAGCTCGTACTGCCCGAGCACCCGGGACGACAGATAGGACAGGATCACCCCGGCCTGGGCCCCGCTGATGCGGGAGCCGACGCCCATGACCAGGCCGCCGGCCGACGCGGCCGGGGTGCGCTGGCGCATCTGCTCGGCCAGCGGGTCGAGCACCACGCGGAACCCGTCCACGTTGGCCCGGATCCAGCCGGCCCGGTCCACCACCGCGACCTTGCCCGGTGCGACCTTGCTCTGCAGCTTGGTCACCTCGCGCACCGGCCGTTCCACGGCCACGGAGAGCTCTCGCAGCTCCGCCACCGTCTGCCGTGCTTCGGCCAGGCTCACTTGCGGGCCTGGACGCGCAAAGCGGGTTCCGGTGGATACCGCTACGTCCCAGTCGATCATCTGCCCGTTGCTCACCCTCCCACCGTACGTTGTGGCGCGACGTGATCGGAGCCCGGTAGCGAATTGTCTAACTGCCGCCGCGAAAAGGCCGGTCAGGGCCGGCTGGCAGTTAGTGACAGCCGCAGGAGGCGAGCACGCCCGCCGCGTCGTTCAGCGAGTCCGCGGCGATCTGCAGGTCGGCGGCGGGCACGCTGGCCGCGTCGAAGGCGAACACCAGCACCCGCCCGTCGCGGTCGGCGACCAGGCCGGCCAGGCCGGCCACGGTGGCCAGGTTCCCGGTCTTGGCCCTGACCACCCCCCGGGCCGACCCGCTGATGCCCCCGAACACGCTCTCACCCTGAGACAACGTACCGGCGAAGCCCGCCACCGGCAGCCCGGTGACGGCGGCCCGCAGCCCCGGGTGCGGCGGCGAGGCGGCCAGGGCCAGCAACTGAACCAGGGCCGCGGGCGCGATCTTGTCCTCGGGCGACAGACCGCTGCCGTCCACCAGGGTCAGGCCGGTCTTGACCCCGAGACGGCTCAGCACCGCGGTCTCGGCCGCCGCCGACCCGGTGAACGAGGCCGGATGACCGGTGGCGATCGCGACGTGCCGGGCCAGGTTCTCGGCGATGACGTTGTTGCTCTCCAGCAGCATCTGCTCGACGATGGCCGTTAGCGGCGGTGAGCTGACCGAGCCGACCGTGGCCGCTCCGGACGGGGCGGTGCCGGGGTACGGATGGCCGGCGACGGTGATGCCGTCGGCGGTGAGGAAGTTCCCGAACGACTCGGCCGCCACCGCGGCCGGATCACTGGACCGGGCCCGGTAGTTGGTCGGGTCGTCCGCGTCCTGCGGGGTGCCGCTGGTGGTCAGCCGCCCCTGGTCCACCTCGAGCGAGGTGATCGAGGTCACATCGCCGGTGGTCACGTAGGTCTCGGGCCAACTGGGAGCCAGTCCGGGACCGGTGTACAGCGAGGCGTCGTACTCGAGCCGAATCCGGGTGCGATGCGCGGCCTTCAGCGCCGTGGCCGTGCTGGCCGCCAGCGCCTGCAGGGTGGCAGGCTGCGGATAGTCCGACAGTGGCGGGGCCCCCGCGGCCAGGGTCGGGTCACCGCCGCCGACCAGCACGATGTGGTCGCCCGGGCCGCTGACGACCTTGGTGGTGAAGCGGGCGTCCGGCCCCAGGGCATCCAGCGCGGCCACGGCCGTGGCCACTTTCTGGGTCGACGCCGGTGTCCCCTGCTGGCTGGCGTTGCGGGACCACAGGACCTGGCCGGACTGGTCCGCGACCACGGCGGCCACTCCCGGGCCGAGCGCGGCCGAAGACAGCACGCCGCTGAGCGCGCCGTCCAGACCGGAGCTGGTCGGCATCGTGCCGCTGCTGGCGGTGCTCAGGACCGGGCTGGCCTGGACGTCGCCCCGGCCCGCCACCCGGACCGGCTTGAGCATGGCCAGCCGGTTAGGCAGCACGCGCACCAGGGTCACGCCCGCGGCCAACGTGAACACGTTGATCAGGGCCAGCGTGAGCAAAGCCACGCCCCGGGTGCTGCGCAGCACGGCACGTCCACCTTTCACAGGGCAGGATGGTAGGAATCAGGCCCGGCTCGCCAGGTGCGGCGCGGCGGGGGACAATCGAGTCAACCATCAACCCCGTGAGGTGTGAGGGCAGCATCGTGGAGTTCGACGTGATCATTGAGATCCCGAAGGGCCAGCGCAACAAGTACGAGATGGACCACGCCACCGGGCGGATCCGGCTGGACCGGATGCTGTTCACCTCCACCAGGTACCCCGACGACTACGGCTTCATCGAAGGCACCCTGGGCGACGACGGCGACCCACTCGACGCGCTGGTCATCCTGGACGAGCCGACGTTCCCGGGCTGCGTGATCAGCTGCCGGGCCATCGGCATGTTCCGCATGCGCGACGAGAAGGGCGGCGACGACAAGATCCTCTGCGTCCCGGCCAGCGACCCGCGCTGGGAGCATCTCCGCGACATCTACCACGTGCCGGAGTTCGACAAGCTGGAGATCCAGCACTTCTTCGAGGTCTACAAGGACCTCGAGCCGGGCAAGTCGGTCGAGGGCGCGGCCTGGGCCGATCGCAGCTCCGCCGAGGCCGAGATCCAGGCCTCCCGCAAACGAGCCGAGGCCACCGGCTACTGACCCACTCCCCGTCCCTCCGCAGGTCATTGTGGCTCCCACGCCTTCGGGGGCCAGCGGGGTGGCGGGGCCAGCGG
>CAXUJF010000552.1:0-4142 GCA_964250865.1 uncultured Streptosporangiaceae bacterium | reverse complement strand
CGCCGCCACCCTGGCCGACTTCGTGGCCGACCTGCAGAAGCGGGCCGAGCTCGGTCACGCCCCGGTGCTGCACGGGGTGACGCTGGCCACCATGCACGCGGCCAAGGGCCTGGAGTGGGACACGGTGGTGCTGCCCGGCCTGGTCGAGGGCGTGCTGCCGATCGTCTACGCGCGCACCCCGGCGGCCGTGGAGGAGGAACGCCGCCTGCTGTACGTGGCCGTCACCCGCGCCCGGATGCGGCTGTACCTGTCCTGGGCCAGTGCCCGGGGGCCCGGCGCCCGCGGCGGCGCCGAGCCCTCCCGGTTCCTGACCGCGCTGCAGCCCGCGGCAAAAAAGAAAAAAATGGTGAACCGGACATGAGCAAACCGCTGGACGCGCTGCTGGATCTGCTCGACCTGGAGCGGATCGAGCTGAACATCTTCCGCGGCCGCAGCCCGGACGAGCGGGTCCAGCGGGTGTTCGGCGGCCAGGTCGCCGGGCAGGCCCTGGTCGCCGCGGGCCGGACCGTCGACCCGGACCGGCCGGTGCACTCGCTGCACGCCTACTTCATCCGTCCCGGCGACCCGGCGGTGCCGCTGGTGTACACGGTGGAGCGGGTCCGGGACGGGCGCTCGTTCACCACCCGCCGGGTGTCGGCGATCCAGCACGGCAAGACGATCTTTACCCTGTCGGCGTCGTTCCACCGGCCCGAACCGGGCCCGGAGCACGCGGACCGGATGCCGCAGGTGCCGCCGCCGGAGGAGATCCCGCTCACCATCGACCGGATGGACAAGCTGTTCGGCACGATCCCCGACCCGTTCCGGGACAGCCCGATCGACGTGCGCTACATCGGCCCGCTGACGTTCGAGGCGGAACGGGACCCGTCCCTGCGCCGCACCGACAACCTGGTCTGGCTGCGGGTCAACGGCGAGCTGCCTGACGACCCGCTGCTGCACGTCTGCCTGATGACCTACGCCTCGGACCTGACCCTGCTCGACTCGGTGCTGCTCGGCCACGGGCTGTCCTGGGCCGACGGCCGGACCCGGGGCGCCAGCCTGGACCACGCCATGTGGTTTCATCGCCCGTTCCGCGCCGACCGGTGGCTGCTCTACGCCCAGGAATCGCCGGTGGCGGCCA
Source organism: uncultured Streptosporangiaceae bacterium (assembly GCA_964250865.1). GTDB lineage: Bacteria > Actinomycetota > Actinomycetes > Streptosporangiales > Streptosporangiaceae > Bog-532. The sequence continues at coordinate 3,025 of CAXUJF010000552.1, read as the reverse complement.
GCGCCCGGGGCCTGGCCCGGGGCGAGGTGTTCACCGCCGAGGGTGACCTGGTCTGCTCGGTGGTCCAGGAAGGCGTGATCCGCACCGGGCCGGGGAACTCAGGCGCCGGGGCGAATGCCCCATCCGAATAGCATTCTGCCCCGCCCGAACGCGGCGCCGGGGCGCCTTTTATCGCCCTTGTTAATGCTTGATTATTCATCTAAAAAACCAGGTCAAAAATAGGTTGCCCGCACGCGGGGGACCCACCTAGGCTTCTACCCATGCGTCTGGGCCAGTAGTCGAAACCCCGAAGGGAGGTGCCCAGTGATGACGAACGAATTCACCGTTCAGCCGGTCATGCCGGCCGGTAGCGGCATTGCCATGCTGAGCGCCGCCCCGCTGGGCGCCGGCGCCACCGGCCTGCCCACCTCATGGTGCACGGGGGCCCTCGGCTTCCTCCACCTGCGTGGCACTGACCTGGTCCTGGACCAGGCCAATAGCGACGTGAACCGGATCAAGCCGGCCGCCGCCAAGCCGGGGATGACCAAGATCCCCACCAACCACATCTACATGACCCGCGTTAGCGCCAATGGCGTTGGCGAGTCGGGTTCGCAACCCTTGAGGGAACATCCACCGGCCTGAGAGCCGGCAGAACTCCTCAAGGCCGCGGACCCACACTGGGTCCGCGGCCTCAGTGTTTTTCTGGGCCCCGGTCCCATCGGAAGGGCGAGAGATCGCGTAACGAGGGATGCACGAGAGGGGTTGGCTCCGATGCAGTGGCCCAATGCCACCGCCAGCGCGGATGCAGCGGGATTGAAGGCAGGTTCGGCTGAGTCCGGGGGACTCCAGCTGACCACAATGAATCTGCCCTGCACCGAAGATCCGGAGTTGTTCTTCGCCGAATCACCGCAGGACGTGGAGAGCGCCAAGGCGCTCTGCCTCGACTGCGCGGCGCGGCTGGTGTGCCTGGCCGGCGCACTGGAACGCCGCGAGCCATGGGGTGTCTGGGGCGGAGAGCTTCTCCTGCAAGGGACGGTCGTGCCGCGCAAGCGGCCCCGGGGCCGGCCCCGCAAAACTGAAGTGGCGGCTTGACCGCACGCCGATGGCGCGCGCGGCCAGCAGCCCGATGAAGACGTCAAGGGTGGCGGAAAGCATGTATCTGACCGAGCAAATGGCAACCGACCGACATAGAAGTCTCCTACGAGAGGCGTCCCGGACGCGCTACGCGCGTCAGGTCCGGGCCCTGCACCGGGTATCCCGGCGCGCACAGCGCGCTGAGCGCCGGGCGCACGCGGCTCGCCGGACCGAAGCGCGGCTGCGTTCCGCGCTTCAGGCCTGACCCGGAACCAATCTGACCTGGGCAGGACGCCCATGCAGGCGCCCGCCAGGCCCCGCCATCGCGGGGTCCTGGCGGGCGTCTCGTTTTCCGGCTGCCGGGCGCGGGACGGTCACCCGACCGGCAGGGAGCGGCGGCCCTCGTCCGGCTCGTCCAGGTACCCCGGCATCCACCGCAGCACCTCGTCCCGGAACCGGCCCTCGCACTCCAGCTGGCACAGCACGCCGATGCCGGCCGTGGACACCCGGTGGATGAGCACGTAGCTGGGCGGCAGGTTGAACTTGCGGGAGATATTCGAGGCGTTGAGGTCGGTCACCCGGGCCGCTTCGCCGCGCAGCCACTCCCGGGTGAACCGGAAGGTCTCGGCCTTGGCTGGCTCGGCCAGCGGGGCCAGGAACGCCTGCAGCGCGTCCAGGTCCACGTCGATGCCGGGCCGCAGGAAGTTGTTGGCCCGTAGCTCGCGCTCCACCGCTTCGACGTCCGGGTGGTCCTCGCCCATCATGCGCAGCAGCCGGCCGAAGAACGGCGGCAGCCCGTCCGGCAGGTGGTCCACCGCGCCGAAGTCCAGCACGCCCAGCCGCCCGTCGTCCAGCAGCCGGAAGTTGCCCGGGTGCGGGTCGGCGTGTAGCAGCCCGGCCCGGGCCGGCCCGGAGAACAGGAACCGGGCCAGCAGGATCCCGGCCCGGTTCCGCTGTTCCCGGGTACCCTCGCTGATGATCTTGGCCAGTGGTGTGCCGTCCATCCAGTGGGCCACCAGCACGTGCTCGGTCGCGGTGACGATGTCCGGCACGAAGATGTCCGGGTCGCCCCGGTAGGCGTCCGCGAAGGCCTGCTGGGACTTGGCTTCCATCCCGTAGTCGAGTTCCTCGGCCACCCGGGCCCGCAGCTCGTCCAGCAGCGGCTTCACGTCCAGCCCCGGCATCAGCACGCCGAACAGCCGTCCCACCCGGGCCAGTTGGTTGAAGTCGTTGACGATCGCGCGGCCGGCTCCCGGGTACTGGATCTTGACCGCGACCTGCTGCCCGTCCCGCCAGATGGCTTTGTGGACCTGGCCGATGGACGCGGCCGCCACCGGCTGGTCGTCGAACTCGGCGAAGTTGTCCCGCCAGTTCTCGCCCAGGTCCTGGACCAGCACCTGGTGCACGGTCCGGGCGGGCAGCGGCGGCGCGGACTCCTGCAGCTTGGTCAGCGTGACCCGGTACGGGCCGGCGATCTCCGGCGGCAGCGCGGCTTCGAAGATGGACAGCGCCTGCCCCATCTTCATCGCCCCGCCCTTGAGCTCGCCCAGGACCCGGAAGACCTGTTCGGCCGTGCGCTGCTGGATCTCCTGGGCGACGATCTCAGCGCTGCGGCCACCGATCCGCTTGCCCAGCCCGAGGGCCGCCCGGCCCGCGTATCCGATCGGCAGGCCGGCCAGCTTGGCGGTACGCGTTACCGCGCGTCGAGGTACATCGTCATCGCTCACCCTTCCAATTCTCGGTCATCCCTACCGTGCTGAAGCCGCCCGGCCCCCGGCGCTGCCCGTGCGGCGCCGCAGGAGCAGCGGGGGTGCGGCGGCCAGGATCGGCGCCGCCACTGCCAGTCGGGCACGGCCAGCTCCAGCGCCCCGTTGCTGACCGCCCGTCCTGCCCGCCCGGTGTCCAGGAAGGCCAGGACCTGCACGGCGGCCTGCGCCGCCACCGTCGCGGCCAGCACCGTCAGCACCAGCCC
>CAXUJF010000551.1:0-4153 GCA_964250865.1 uncultured Streptosporangiaceae bacterium | reverse complement strand
CCGCGGGGGCGGGGACGGGGTCGGCGTGAGCGTCCGCCAGCTGCCGCCGGCGGGCATACTAGTCCTCCTGCGTCCAGTTCTCGGCCAGCCGCCCGTCCTCGATGCGGAACAGCGCGACACCACGCCACGCTGCGGTGTTACCACCGTGCCGCGTCGAGGCCCCGTGCTCGGTGAAGTGCAGCGCGAGCTGATCGCCGTCCGACACCAACTGGTGGACCGTCAGCAGCAGCCCGGCGAACTGGGTGAGCTGGCCCAGCGTTCCGGCGGTGTAGGCGTCCAGTCCGTCCAGCTCGGCCCGGCCGATGTGCACCCGGTAATCGGGGGTCATGATCTGGGGCGGTACCGAGGCGTCGGCCCGGTCCAGCCAGTCGAGGCAGAACCGGCGGGCCAGCAACGCGGCCGGATGCAGCGCGGAACTCACGAGCGGCCCGTGCCCAGTGGTGGCGGGCCCAGTGGTGGCGAGCCCAGCGGCGGCCAGTAGGGCGCGCGGAGCTGGTGCTTGAGCACTTTGCCGGTGGCGTTCCGGGGCAGTTCGGTGACGATGTCGGCGCTGGTGGGGCACTTGTAGTGGGCCAGCCGGTCACGGGTCCAGGCGATCAGCTCGGCCGGGTCGAGGTCTGTACCGGACCGGACGACCACGACCGCCTTCACGGTCTCGCCCCAGCGCTCCGAGGGCACCCCGATCACGGCGACCTCCCGCACGGCGGGATGGCCGGACATCACCTTCTCGACCTCGGCCGGATAAACGTTCTCACCGCCGGTGACGACCATGTCCTTGATCCGGTCGTGCATGAAGACGAAGCCGTCCCCGTCCTCGTAGGCCGCGTCGCCGGTGCGCAGCCAGCCGTCCGCGACCAGCGTGGCCGCGGTTAGCCCGGGCTGGCCCCAGTACCCGGCCATGTTCTGCGGTGAGCGGACCCAGATTTCCCCGACCGTCCCGACTGGGCTGTCGGCGCCCGTCAGCGGGTCGGCGATACGGGTCTCGGCCCACGGCAGGGGTTGCCCGATGGAGCGCAGCAGGCCCGCCCGCGGGCCGCCGGGGTCATGATCGGCTGGACTCATCGAGATGACGGTGCCGGCCGTCTCCGTCATGCCGTAGACGGCCATGAACTCGCAGCCCAGAATGCCGATCGCCTTGATGAGCGGGCTCTGCCCCATGGATGCGCCACCGTAGGCGATGCGCTGCAGGCTGCTCAGGTTGGTGCCGGTGATGTCCGGCTGCTCGACCAGCATCTGGATCACAGAGGGCACCATGAACGAGTGCGTGACGTGGTGGCGGGCGATGAGGCGCAGCAAGACCGCCGGATCGACGTCGCGCACCAGCACGGTGTGGCCGCCCTGCCCCATCGTGGTCAGGCTGTAACCGACGCCGCCGATGTGGAACAGCGGGGACGGGACGAGGTTGACGCTGGCCGGTGACATCGCGTAGCACTCGCGGCCCATGCGGACCGTCCACGACAGGTTGGCGTTGGTCAGCATGGCGCCCTTGGGCCGCCCGGTCGTGCCCGAGCTGTAGAGCTGCAGCGCGATGTCGCCGGGAGCCGTCTCGGCCTCGACATCGGTGACGTCCTCGGCCTCCCGCAGGACCCCGAATTCCTGGCCCAGCTCGATAACCCCGGCTTGGTCCGGGAGCAAGGGCCGCAGGTCGCCGGAGACGAAGGTCAGCTTGGGCTCGGCGTCGGTCACTATGTCCTTGAGCTCGTCCGCGGCCAGCCGGAAATTCAGGCCCACCAGCACGGCCCCCAGCGTCGCCGCCCCGAACAGGACGTCGTAGAACGCGGGCGAGTTCTTGTCCAGGATCGCGACCCGGTCACCGCGCCCGATCCCGCGGGCCATCAGCAGCCGCGCCGTCTGGGAACTGCGGCGCTGCAGCTCCGCGAAGGTGAGCGTGACGCCGTCCATGGTGACGGCGGGAGCATCCGGCGTCGACGCCACGATGTCCCGCAGCATCGCCGGGAGGGTAAAGCCGTCCGGTGAGACTGACATCCGCGGTCCTCAGTAGCTCTTGGGCAGCCCGAGGCTGTGCTGGGCGATGTGGTTGAGGATCATCTCCCGGCTCACGGGCGCGGTCTTGAACATGCGGGCCACGAACCACAGATCCGAGAGGCCGAACTCGTTGGACAGGCCGTTGCCGCCGTGGACCTGGATCGCCCGGTCGAGGGCCATGGTGGCGGCGTCACCAGCGGCCAGTTTGGCGATGTTGGCCGCCTCGGCCGCATCCGCGCCGCTGTCGGCCAGTTCCGCCGCCCGCATCGCCGCCACCCGGGACAGCTCGACCGCGACGTAGGCTTCCGCCAGCGGATGGGCCACGCCCTGGTGGGCGCCGATCGGCGTGCCCCACACTGACCGGTCGCGTGCGTACTGTGCCCCCCGGGCCACGGCGTAGCGGCCGATGCCGTTGGCCACGCAGGCCGCGGCGATGCGTTCGGGGTTCAGGCCCGAGAACACCTGCTTGAGCCCGTGTCCCTCCTCGCCGATCAGGCCGTCGGGCCGCACCGGGACGTCGTCGAAGAACGTGGTGAACTGTTTCTCCGGCAGTTGCAGGGCCGAATCGATCGGCTGGAGCTCGAGGCCGGGCGCGTCGGTCTCGACCACGAACAGCGACAGGGTGCTGCGCCCGTCCGGGCCCGCCTCGGCGTCGCGCGCCACGACCAGCAGGGCCTCCGCCTCGTCCACGCCGGAGGTCCAGTACTTCTGGCCGGTGATCCGCCAGCCGTCGCCGTCGTGGCGCGCGGTGGTCTTGATCTTGTGGGTGTTCGATCCGGCGTCTGGCTCGGTGATCGCGAACGCCATCTTCACCGTGCCTTCGGCGATCCCGCGCAGGTAGCGGTCCTTGATCGCGGTGGAGGCGTGGGCCGCGAGGATCGACCCGCAGATCGCCGGGGAAATCACGATCATGAACATCGGGCAGCCTTGGGTGGCCATCTCTTCGATGACGACCGCGAGGTCGGCCAGCCCGCCGCCGCCACCGCCGTATTCCTCGGGCAGATGGACGCCGAGGAAACCGGCCGCGCCCATGTCGGCCCAGAGTTGGTCCGGTTTGGCGCCGCGAGCGACGATGTCCTTGAAGTACGGCCGGCCGTAGGCGCCGACCAGCTTGCCGACGCTGTCACGCAGGGCGCGCCGCTCGGGGGTTTCGATGACCAGACCGGAACTGGCCCGGCCGACCGGGGCTGAATCCATGCTCTCCACTTTAGTTCTGCGCGGGCTGGCGCCGATTCAGCCGTCGATGACCGTGTTGCCGTCCCACCGGTAGAACCCACGCCCGGACTTCTGCCCGAGCTCGCCCCGCGCCACCATGTCCACCAGCAGCGCCGGCGGGCTGAACCGTTGGCCGAGCGCTCGCTCGAGGCTGCGGGCCGTGTCCAGGCGGACGTCGAGGCCGACGATGTCGCAGAGCAGCAGCGGCCCCACCGGGTGCCGATAGGCAAGCCGGATGGCGCGGTCGATGTCGGCCGGTCCGCCGACGCCCTGCTCGACCATGCGAATGGCTTCCAGCGCCGTAGTGGTGTCCAGCCGGCTGGTGGCGAAGCCGGGCATGTCGCGGACGACGGCCGCCTGCTTGCCGATGGCGCCCACCGCATCGAGGGCCCGCTGAAGCGTGTTCTCCGTCGTCGCCGCGCCGCGGATGACCTCGACCAGCGCCAGGCTCCAGACCGGGTTGAAGAAATGCATGCCCAGGAAGGTCCCCGGCCGGGCCAGCTCACCGGCCAGGCCGTCGATCGAGAGAGTGCTGGTGTTGGTGGCGAGCACCGCGGGCTCGCGTTTCTCGGCCGCGGCCAGCACGGTGCGCTTGAGTTCGGCCGACTCGGGGACGGACTCGATCACCAGGTCGAGACCGAGCGGCAGGCCGGCCACGTCGGCCACGCAGGCGACGCCGTCGGCCAGCCCGGCGGCGACGTCCTCGGCCAGCCGGCCACGGGCGACACCGTCGCGGGCGACTTCGCTGAGCGTCCGCCGCAGCGCCTCGACCCGGGCGGGATCAGGCTCGCCCCCGGTCGTCGCGCACCCCTTGGCCGCAAAGGCGTAGGTGATGCCGGTCCCCATCGTTCCCGCCCCGATCACCCCGACCCGCAATGTCATGCGCCCAGACTAGCCAGCCTGCCCCCATGCCCAAAACCCCCCCGCCGCCGCACACCCACCCACCCGCGGG
>CAXUJF010000550.1:0-4160 GCA_964250865.1 uncultured Streptosporangiaceae bacterium | reverse complement strand
CGCCCACCCCGCCGATCCCGTACGAGCCGCCAGCCCCTCGCGTCTCGTACGAACCGCCAACCTCAGCAAACCCGTACGACACACTCCCGTCCTACGAGCTGCCCCCGTCGTACGACTCCGCGGCCTACCACGGCGCGCCCACCTACGAGGCCCCACCCGCCTCAGCCGCTCCACCGGCCCCAGCCGTCCCGTCGGGCTATGACGCTCCGCCGGGCTACGAACCGGCTTACTCGGCGCCCTCGTACGGCACGGTCACGCCGGACGGTCCGCCCACCCAGGCCCAGCCGCCGGTAGCGGAGGCCGAGTCCCAGCCGCAGTTCGTGCCCGAGCCCGGGTTCACCTACGAAGGAGCTCCCGCCGACGGCCGGGCGCCCCAGGTCTCCATCGTGCTGCCCTGCTACAACGAGCAGGATCATGTGCTGCTCGAACTGGAGCGGATCAGCCGGGCCATGGACGCCAGCGGGATGCCGTACGAGCTGATCGCGGTGGACGACTGCTCCACCGACGCAACGCTGGCCCGGTTGCAGCTGGCCGAGCCGAAGCTGCCCCGGGTGAAGGTCGTGCACTTCCCGCGCAACGGCGGCGCCGGCACGGTGCGCCGGATCGGTTCCCAGCAGGCCAAGGGTGACATCGTGGTCTGGACCGACGCCGACATGACCTACCCGAACGAGCGGATCCCCGAACTGGTCGCCATCCTCGAGGAGAACCCGCTGGTTGACCAGGTCGTCGGCGCGCGGACCACCGAGGAAGGCACGTACAAATTCCTGCGCGTGCCGGCCAAGTTCCTCATCCGCAAGCTGGCCGAGAGCCTGACCAATTCCAAGATCCCGGACCTGAACTCGGGGCTGCGGGCCTTCCGGCGCGAGATCGCGCTGCCGTACCTGCGGCTGCTGCCGCCCGGGTTCTCCTGCGTCACCACGATCACGCTGGCGTTCCTGTCCAATGAGCACGTCGTCCAGTACGTGGCCATCGACTACGCCAAGCGGTCCGGGGTCTCGAAGTTCCGCTTCGTCCATGACGCCTACCGGTACATCCTGCAGGTGCTGCGGATGGTGATGTACTTCAACCCGCTCAAGGTGCTGATGCCGGTCGCGCTGTTCCTGCTCGGGCTGGGCATCGTCAAGGGCATCTACGACCAGTTCACGCACCCTCTGTACTTCGCCATTAACACTGTGCTGATATTCGTGACCGGGCTCATCATCGCATCGCTGGCGCTGCTGGCCGACCTGATCGTCCGATCCCGCGGTGACACCTGACCCCGTTATTCTCGGCACATGATCGAATGCCCGACTCGCCGGTCGGTACCGTGCGAATCGCACTGATCGGCCCGGCGCACCCCTACAAGGGGGGCGGTGCCCGGCACACCACCGAGCTGGCCCGCTGGCTGTCCGACGCGGGTCATGACGTCGTGATCGAGTCGTGGCTGCATCAGTACCCGGCCGGGCTGTACCCGGGCGGGCAGCAGACGGTCGACGTGGCCGAGGGAGAACCGTTCCCGGGCACCCGGCGCGAGCTGTCCTGGCGCAACCCGATCGGCTGGTGGCGGGCCGGCCGCCGGCTCCGGGACCGGGACCTGGTGGTGTTCGCGCTGCTGATCCCGCCCCAGGCCGTCCCGTACCTGACGATCCTGTCGGGCCTGCAGGCCAAGCTGCCGGGCTCGCGCGGCGGTAAGCCCACGCCGCGGACCGTGGTCATCTGCCACAACGTGGCCCCGCACGAGAGCCGTCCCGCCGACCAGCAACTGGTCCGGTGGCTGCTGCGCCGGGCCGGTGCGGCGCTGACCCATTCGGACGCGGAGGCGGCCCGGGCGCGCGAACTGGCCCCGGCCGCGCTGGTGACCGCGGCCCGGATGCCGCCGCACCTGCCGGCCGCCGCCGCCGCGGTGCCGCCGGGCGATCATTCCGCTTCAGCAGTTCTAACCGGCTCCCAGCCCGCTGAGTCCCCGGCCGCCACCCGGCTCCTGTTCTTCGGCATCGTCCGTCCCTACAAGGGACTGGACGTGCTGCTGCGGGCCATGGCCCGGGGCCCGGAGCAGGTGACGCTGACCGTGGCCGGTGAGTTCTGGGGCCAGGCCGAGGCGGAGACCCGGGCGCTGATCGATGAACTCGGGCTGACCAGCCGGGTCACGCTGCGCCCGGGCTACGTGGCCGCCGACCAGATCCCGGCCCTGTTCGACGCGGCCGACGCGCTGGTGCTGCCCTACCGCACGGCGACGTCGTCCCAGAACGCCTGGCTCGCGTTCGAGTACGGCAAGCCGGTCGTGGTGACCCGGGCCGGGACGCTGGCCGACGCGGTGCGGGACGGCGTGGACGGCGTGGTGTGTGAGCCGGACGACGAGGACGACCTGCTGCGGGCGCTGGTCCGGTTCAGCGCGCCGGGGGAGGCGAGCCGGCTGCGCTCGGGGGTACAGGCGGCCGATCCGGGACGGTACTGGAAGGAGTACCTGGATGCCCTGCTGAGCTTCGTGCCTCAGCCGGAATCCGGCCCCGGCCCCGATCCCGATCCCGATCCGGCGGGATCTGCTCCGGACGCACCGGGTCTGCGGCCGACGACTCGCTAGCGGCCAGCGACTCGTTGGCGGCCAGCGTCTCGTTGGCGGCCAGCGTCTCGTTGGCGGCCAGCGTCTCGTTGGCGGCCAGCGCCACCCGGCTCTCTTCCAGCGCCTCCCGGCGCTGCCTGCGGCCCACGCTGGCCGCGACCGCGGCCCAGGTCAGGTCGCCGATGGTGGTCACCACGCGCGACATCAGCGCGACGACCAGGGCCGGCCCCTGCGGCATGACCGGCGACAGCACCGCGATCAGCGCGAGTTCCCGCGGGCCGATGCCGCCCGGGAACGGGATGAGCAGGAACCCCACCGTCCAGGCCAGCGCGTACCCGCCCGCGGCCAGCAGCAGGACGTGCAGGCTCTTACCGGCGATGTCGCCCACCAGCAGCCAGGCCTGCAACCCGTAGCAGACCCAGGCCAGCGCGGTCCAGCCCACCGCGCGGCCCATGCCGCCCAGCGTCAGCGCCCGGTCCAGGGCGGGCCGCCGGACCAGCCGCAGCAGCAGGTCCAGCCCGAATTTGGTCACCGAGGGCCACAGCCCGAACAGCAGCACCGGGATGAAGATCAGCACCCACCAGTAGTGGCGTAGCGCCCCAGCCGAGGCCAGCGGGAGCAGAATCCCGGCCATGACCAGCCCCACCACCAGCGTGATGGCCATGCTGACCAGGCTGGCGGCGCCGCTGCGGCGTTTCGGCACCCGGTAGTCCTGGGCCAGGCTGACCTGGGCCGCCATCGACCAGACCGCGCCGGGCACGTACTTGGCCAGCTGGCCCAGGAAGTTCACCCGCACCGCGACCGGCATCGGCAGCCGTGACCCCAGGTCGGTCAGCAACGCCCGCCAGGCCAGCATCTGGCACCCCAGCGCGGCGATCACAGCCAGGGCCGCACCCACCACGTCGTACCAGGACAGCTCGCCCAGCGCCGCGTGCACCTGCGACCACTTGGACGCCAGCCCGTAGCAGGCGAGCCCGAGCGCGAAGATCAGCAGCGCGGCCCGCACCCACGGGCTCGAACTGAGCCGACGCACGTTGATTCGCCTTGGCACGCGGCCAGCGTACCCAGGTCCCGCCGGGTTCCCGCCCCGCCTTGGCAGGAATCGTGCGGATATTGACACGAAAGCCTCTGGTCGCGACCGGGGCCCACCGGCAGGCTGGCCACAGTAATGGATACGACCACACCGCCCGGCAGCACCGTCGACGGCCAGCAGCCCGGTCCCCGGCCTGACCCGGCCCCGCCCGCTGCGTCCCGGCCGTGGCAGTCGCCCGCGTTCCGCGGCTGGGCCGCCCTGGTGGTCGTGTACGTGTTCTGGGGCGGCACCTACCTGGGCATCCGGGTCGGCGTGGAGACGATCCCGCCGCTGCTGCTGGCCGGGGTGCGCTACCTGATCGCCGGGCTGATCCTGTTCCCGGTCGCGATCCGCGGCGGCACCGCGCAGGAACGGCGGGCCGACCGCCCCAGCCGGGCCAGCTGGGTCGCCTGCGCGATCCTCGGCCTCCTGCTGCTGCTCGGCGGCAACGGCCTGGTCACCGTGGGCGAGCGCACCGTCCCGTCCGGCTTCGCCTCGCTGCTGGTGGCCACGGTTCCGCTGTGGCTGCTGGTCATGGACGCCGTGCTG
>CAXUJF010000549.1:0-4175 GCA_964250865.1 uncultured Streptosporangiaceae bacterium | reverse complement strand
CACTGCCGCAGTGAGCGCCCTGTGACGACTTTCTCTACGGCTTCAAGGGCGCACCTTCGGCGCGCCGGGCCTGACGGCCTGGACGTGAATCGCGAGAAGGGGACGCGGCCAACCGTGGGGAGATAAACGCCAGAGTGCGCCGCCGTAGGCGGCCCGCGCATTGTCCGGGCCGCCCCCTCCACCCGCAAGGGCACCCGAAGATCCTTTCAAACCGCTAACGCAGAAAGGATCTTCAGGACCCACCCTTGCACGCGGAGCCTCTAGCGACCCAGCGGGCCTGACGGCAACGGCCAGGCCGGAGGCCAGGCCCGAAGCGCACGCGGCGAACCTCCTCGCCGAGAAAAGGCGGCCATCCAGGAAGTGACAGACTGTCCGCATGACAGAAAGTGATCCAAACGAGCAAGCGGACACCCGGACGATAAAATTCCGCCTGGCCATCGATGCCGACGATGAGCCTCAGGCCCGCGCCATCGCCACGGAAGTCTTCCAGGCCATGGACGTCGACGTGGCCGGGGAACTGGAAGTCACTCACTTAGTAAGTCGCCAGCCGTTCTGGAATGTCATCACCGACCTTGACCCGTCGCCAGTAAGAGGCTGTACACCCGACGATGCCCTTACCCGGTTCAGGTGGGTGATCCGCCACCTGCCCGGCGCGACCTTCATCAGCCCTGCAGCCGACGATGGGCCCTCCATGATGTACCAATGGCTTCCAGACGAGTGGGGCACGTCGATGAATCACGAAAAAGTTGTGCATCCAGCAGTCCGCGCAGCGGGAGTCTGGATCAAGGCCAATGCCGGAACGAACACAAACTGACCACTCAGCCAGCCAAGTCCAGCGCTGACCAAGCGCCGTGAGCACGTCAACGGGCGGTTGACACCGGACGACCAACGATGCAGCCAATGAATACAGCAGCGGAGTACAGCAACCAGCACCCGCAACAGCCATCCTTAGCAGCCGCCATCTGCCGAATGAGCTGGACGCGTCGGTCAGCGACTTGGCCGTGCCGACAGTTCGCATCGAGGGGGTCAGCTGACAACGCCAACTGACAACAGCCGGACCACGCGCAGCCAGATGCACGCACCCTCGAACAGCCACCACGGCCTGGTGGCTCACCCCCATCTTCGCGCCATGGACGAACTGATAAGGAAGAGGTCCGTGGTTCAAGTCCACGTAGCCCCACCGCAAGAACTTCTCTCTGGCCCTACGGCTTGTAGGGCCAGCAGGCTGGGTGCCATTGGCCGGGCCGTCCATGTGCCCGTCTACCACTGCTCCAGCTCGACTCGTGTGCGGGTCGGCGACTCGGCATAGAACCGCACCTCGACCTCGCTGGTCTGCGCCTCGTCAGTTGGTGGGCGAGGTCGTGGGCCTGGGTGACGGTCAGGCCCGGGTCGACGGTGGCATCGACTTAGCCGGGCATGAGATGGTCGGCCGGGCAATGAAGGATGGTCATCAGGGCAATCGCGGGCGCACCCACGGAGAGCAGTGAAACCGTAGCCAGCGTGAGCAAGGTCAGCGCCCATTGGGCCCGGCTCGGGCGGCGGGGAGGATCGATGACACGCCGGACACGCTGAGCAGCCGCGGTCCCGCCCGCGCCGAGCGCCCCGGCGGGGGGCCCCGCCGCAGCGACCGCCAGCAGGGCGCCCGCCAGCGTGAGCCGGTTTTCGCGACGGATAGCGGCATCATCGGCGGCCACCTCGACCAGCTCACCGACTTGGCTTGCGGCCAGGGCGAAGAACCGGACGGCCGGGAACGCGGTCTGCAGCGCGCTGGCCAAGGCGAGCAGCAGATGGTGGCGCCCGGCCAGGTGCGCGCGCTCGTGGGCCACGACCGCCTCCAGCTGGCGCCCCTTCAGGCAGCGCAGGGCACCGGTGGTCAGGACGATCCGGCGGCGGCCGGGCAGGCAGTAGACCGCGGGCCGGTCGTCATCGATCACCTGAACTCCGTCCGGACCCGGCCGGGCAATCATGGTCAGCACCTCATCGTGGCAAGCACGCCGACGGCGGCCCCCGGCGAGTGCGGCCATGGTGCACCAGGCGATCCGGCTCAGCACGGTGAGCACCAGCAGGCCGCCAAAGGCAGTGGCCAGGATCCCTTCCGGTATCAGATGCTGAGCCCACATTCCCGCCAGGCAGGATCGGAAGGCGGCGGGGGTCAGGGTGCACGGCAGGCAGGGGACGGCCAGGATCACTCCGGCCGCGACGACCGAGGCGACGACCGACAAGGTGGCCGCCTGCCAGGTCGCGATAGCGGCCCGGGGCGCACGCGGAGCCCAGGACGCTCGCGGCAGCCAACGCGAGCCAGCCGCCGCCGCGCCCACGGCGTACAGCAGCAGAACGGCCACGATGGCGCCCCTCATCGCGGCGTTTCCTGGTCCGTAACCGCGTCGAGCGCCGCGCGCAGGGAAGCGATCTCCGCCGGGTCCATTCCGCCGACCAGCCGCACGAGGGTCGCTGCGGGGTCCGGTGCGATCGCCAGGGCCTCATTCAGCAGCTGCCCGACGTAGTCGTCGCGGGACCGGACCGCCTCGTACCAGTAGGCGCGGCCGTTCTTGCTCCGGGTCAGCCAGCCCTTGTGGAACAAATTTTCCATGACCGTCTGCACCGTGTTGAACGCCAGCGGGCGCTCCCTGTTCAGCTGATCGGAGACTTCCCGCACTCGTACCGGCGTCGCAGTCGCCCACACCACGTCCATGATTGAGGCTTCTAGGTCGCCGAACCGGGCCATGACATCTCCTCCTTGGCATGCACTCCGGGTCATCACGCCGCAGCAGAGCTGGCGCACCGCGACCGGAATAGCCATTTCATCAGCTTGACGGCCTGCGCGCCGCGTCACCCTATGGCTCAAGCACCTTAGTTGACAAGGTGACAGAGTTGGCAGGCGCTTGACGCATCGTTTGCCGTACCTACGGCTTCGTTTCCGTATGCCGAATGCCACGGCCCCTGGCGCCCCCCAGCTCTGGGCCGACGTTCGACCCAAACAGCCCAGACCAGGGTCATTGCCAGGCGAGGATCTCCCCAATGACCTAAACTCCTAAGGCAGTTAGGTGAAGCGTCCGCGCCGCCGGGAGGAAAACACTCCATGCCCGTTATGTCCGCCGCCGAGCAATCCTCCTGCCGCAGCGCGCTTTGGCGCAGCTTCGCCGGGCATGTAGTCCTGCCCTGGGCGCTCCAAGGCCTGGAACCCCGTGGCCAGCTGCTGGAACTTGGCAGCGGCAGCGCTGCCATGGCGGCTGGCACCGCCGCCCGTTATCCCGATGTCCACGTCACCGCCACCGACCTCGACCCGGCGATGGTCCGGACTGCGGCCACGCGGCTCGCGCGATACCAGAACGCCACCGCGGAGCAGGCCGACGTCATCCGCCTGCCCTTCGCTGATGACTCGTTCGACGTGGTCACCAGCTTCCTGATGCTGCACCATGTCGGCGACTGGCACCAGGGCCTCAAGCAGGTGTATCGGGTCCTGCGGCCCGGTGGCACGTTTGTGGGCTACGACTTCACGGACACCTTCCTCGCGCGGGCAATTCACATTCCTGACCGTTCGTCGTATCGGCTCTCGCGACCAGGCGACTTGCTGAATGCGCTCGAGGCAACCGGGTTTGAACGCCCCCAGGTCAGCTACGGGCTTGGCCGCCACCTCATGCGATTCGTCACCGTCACGCCCAGTTAGGGAGGCGGGCCGGGCTGCGCCACCTGGCCAACCTGGCCGCGGCGTGCGCCTAGCTACTGACCGTGCGTATACCGGGCATTCCGTTCGCCGTCACGGCCGCCCGCAGTACGAAGCGCCAGGAATCTTTCCCCTCGCGCCGAACCTTGTCTCGCCCGTCAGCTTGCGAGGCCTGGTCCGTAAGGTGACTCCGCCTGTGACTGACATCGATCGCCGCACAATGTTCCGGCCTGGCCGCCACCGCGCTGAGCGCTCTTGGTGCCACCGGCGGCTGCAGCACGGTCACCTCCAGCAAGCCAGGGAAACCCTCGGCCGGCCCGGACCTGATCGGGCCCGGCAGTCCGCAGGTGGCCGCGGCCGAAGCCGCCCGGCCCAAGACCGGTGATGACTTGTCCGGTAGATGAGGGTAATTCCGCCGGACGGCAGACTGGAACTGCCCGCCGATGCAACGAGACATTTCTTCGGAGTTCAGAGCATCTGCAGGGGCAAACCGACGTGCTATTAGGTTAGG
>CAXUJF010000548.1:0-4185 GCA_964250865.1 uncultured Streptosporangiaceae bacterium | reverse complement strand
GGAGACGGCAAGACACCGATTCGGGTCACACTTGTTAGTGTGCGACGGCACGCCGCCGCGTGGCGCAGATCGTACGGCCGACCGGCGAGCGGGGAGGCTGCCTGTTCGGGCGTGAGCGCGGCTTAATCGCGACGGTGCGCAGCAGCGGTTTCCGCAAGCGGATCCCTGATCGGGACGCGCCGAGTCCGGGCGGGATGACTCCTTCCGGCGGCAGGGACGAACGCTGCCGTCCGGCGAGCCCAGGTACTCACCGGCCAGGACAGCACTGCTTACGCCGGCCGCGGCGAAGGATGCTCACTGGAGCTGGGACCGGGCGAGGACCGCGGCGCCGACGGCGCCGGCGACGCTGCCGAGTTCGGCCGTCACGATCTTCGGGATCCATGAGTACACCCCCGGGCGTTCCATGCCCTCGTGGAGTCCGACGGCGAAGACGTCCAGATACCGGGCGGCACTCCCGCCGAGCACGAGGCGGTCGGGCCGGTACAGCGTGGCCAGGGTCGCGAGCCCGGACGCGACCCGGGTGCCGTACCGCCCGAACAGCTCCTGGGCTGAAGGATCCCCGCTACGGGCGAGGTCGGCCAGCTGCGCGGCGCGGCCGTCGGTGAGACGGTCCAGCGCCGTCCTGGAGGCGACCTGTTCCCAGCACGGGTCCAGCCAGCAGTAACAGGGTGCCATCGGGCCGCCGACGGTGATGTGCCCGGCTTCGGGGTGGCTGCCGTCCGCCGCCCGGACGGGGACGCCGGCGACGAGCATCGCGACTCCTATGCCGGTGCCCAAAGTGACGGTAAGCAGCGCGTCGCTGCCGCGGCCGGCACCGTAACGGTGCTCGCCTATCGCCGCGGTGACAGCGTCGTTGTCGATGACGCAGGGCAGCTCGAGGCGCTCGGTCAGGATCGCCGTGAGCGGCACGTCAGTGAATGCGGGCAGGGTCTCGGGGTTGCGGACGATACCGTGCGCGTCGACGGGGCCGCTGGCGCCGATCCCGATCCCGACCGGGCGCGATCCTTGTGCGGTCTCGAGGACGAGGTCGGCGAGGACGGCGAGTGCCTGGTCGGGAGACAGGTGGTTCGGGGTCGGCCTGGTCGCCTCGCGTCGCACCCTGCCGGCCCGGTCGAGCGCGACGATCCGCGTCCCGGTTCCGCCGAGGTCGATGCCGAGCGTCACCTCGGCCGGCCCGGTGCCAGTCACAGCGTGGTGGTGATCTTGTTCCCGTAGCTGAATGCGCCGGGAACGATGTGCCTGGCCTTAGCCAGCGCGACCGCGAGGTCCTGCGCGGTGATCGCTTCCTGGGCAAGCAACGGCGGCCCGTTCATCGCCGAGGTCAGGATCTCCAGCGCCCCAGCGGTCCCGGGGGCTCCGACGGAAAGGACGGTCGATCCCGAGCTGACGAGCTCCTCGCCTAGCTGCCGGAGCGGACGGTCTGCCGCGTCGTCGTGGCCGGCGAACAGCACCGCGGTGAGACCCGGGCCCGCGAGCTCGAGCGGCCCGTGCCGGAACTGGCCGCCGACGAAGCCCTCGGCCGCAACTTTGGCGGCCTCCTTCGTGATCAGCCCGGCGTAGAGCGCGGTGGCTGCCTGGTCACCGAATCCGACGAACGCCAGCCGGGCGCCGGGCGTGTCCACGAAGTCGGCGGCGAGCTGGTCGAGCACGGCCGGGCGTCGGTAGGCCTCTACCGCCTTCACCGTGTCCGACGCCGAATCGGCGCGGCCGGGGTCCTCGTCGATGAGCAAGGACGTCACCTTCTGCTGGGCGACCAAGGTGTTGAGGTAGCTCTTGGTGCTTACGGTGGCCTCGTCGCCGCTGTGCAGCGAGACCAGCACGTCGGCCTGCCGGGCGAGCGGGCTGGCGGGGTCGTTGGAGATCCCGATGACCGCAGGCCGCCGGGGCGATCCCCGCAGGCGTTCGAGCAGCATGACAACCTCGCCGCTCGCGCCGGACTGGGACGTGACGACGAGCAGGGACCCTGGGGTGACGAGCTCCGGGACGTCCAGCAACTGGCCGGTGTCGACCCACCATGTCTGGGCGCCCGCCGCGACCAGCCGGCGCCAGCTGGGCAGTGCCGCGAAGTGCGACGAGCCCATGCCCGTGAGGATGATCCGCTCGTAGCTCCCCGCCACAACGGTGGCGAGTTCTGGGGCCGTCGGCGCCTGGGCGAAAGTACGCAGGGCCGCGGCCTGGCCGGCGATGTCGTGCTCGAAGGGGCTCACGGTCCCATCGTGGCCGTTGGTCTGGGTGCCAGGCACACTCGCTCCCGTCGATTCGGTCGTCGTGGTTGGGGTTATCGTCATCGGCGTGCCGCGGCCCGTCTGGCGATCTCCGCCGGCTCGATGCCGAGCAGTCCGGCAGCGATGCGAGCGCCGATCATGGCAGTCGGCAGGTTGATGTTGCCCCGGACGATGGCCGGCATGATCGCGGCGTCCGCGACGTACAGGCCCTCGACACCGTGGACGGCGCCGGTGGCGTCGACGACGGCCGCAGCGTCGGACGCGGGCCCCATGGCGCAGGTGCCGGCCGGGTGGCAGTAACTTGCGATGTCCGTGAGCGGATCCCGGTCGGTGTTCGCCGGCGCGCCCAGGACCGCTGACAGTTCGGGGTCGGTGGTCATGGCGCGCAGGAGCTCCAGGGATTCGGTGAGCACGCCGCGGTCGTGTCCGCTGGTGTCCGTGCCGTACCGGTGGTCGATGGCGGGCATGGCGTCCGGGTCCGAGCTGCGGATCAGAACATGCCCCTCGGACACGGCGCGCATCGCGCCGCCGTAAAGGCTGATGGGCGGAAGCCCCGGGTGCCCGCTGTTGGCGCCGGCCACCATGAAGACGTGGATGTCGTACGGGCCTGCATCGCATCGCGAGGACCGGGCGCGGCCGACGGTCTGCTCATCGGGATTCCAGGCGGTCTGCGCGAGATCGTCGAGCAGGCCGTCCTTGCCGTGGAAGTCGAGCTGCGCGCAGGCGTGGTCGAGCAGGTGGCGCCCAACGCCGGGCAGGTCGAGGACCGGCTCGACGCCGACCGTTCGAAGGTGGCGGGCGTCGCCGATGCCGGACCGTTGCAGCAGGGCCGGGGAGTGGTATGCGCCTCCTGAGACCACCACCCGGCTGGCCCGCACCACCTGGGTGCGCCCGTCGCCGGTCCGTGCCTCGACGCCGACGGCGCGCACGCCGTCGAGCAGCACCCGGCCGACGAGGCAGTCACCGACGATCGTGAGGTGGCCGGCGTCGCGGATATCATCGAGGAAGGCAAACGCGGCGTTCCACCGGACGCCGTCGACGATGTTGACCGGCATGGGCCCGATGCCGGCCGCCGCCTCGATGTCGTCGAGGTCATCGGCGAAGGGCAGGCCGCTCCGCACGCCGGCGCGGACGAACGCCGCCTGGGCCGAGGTCAGCTCGTCCATGGTGTAGCGACGCACGCGGAATCGGTCGCGGGCCCACTCGAGCAAGGGTTCGACGGTCTCGGCCGACCAGCCTTCGTTGCCACGGCGAGCCCAGTCGTCGTAGTCCTCCCGCGCACCGATCGACGCGGTGCAACCATTGTGGGAAGAGCATCCACCGACGACCCGGGCACGGGGCAGGTCTCTGACCGGCCCCGACGCACCGTCGGTGGTCAGTCCCCAGTCGTGGGACAGCGGTATGGCCTTCGCGCTGAGGACGCCGGCGGGCCAGTTCCCCTCGGCGTAGCGGCCGTAGTCCGGGCCGGCTTCGAGGAGCAGCAGCCGCTCTGAGGAATGGGCGGCGAGCGTTGCGGCGAACGCGGCACCGCCGGTGCCGGAGCCGATGATGACGGTGTCGACCTCGGCGGGCAGAACGGGCTGGGACATGATGAGTTCCCTTTGTCGGAGGTACGGCGCGCTTCGTCGGAGGCGCGTCGCGCCCGGTCAGGCGATGTGCACGGTGGTGCCGAGCACGGTCAGCTGCTGACGGTGCTCGGCCTGTAGATCGACGTCGGTGACGATGAGATCTGCGACTTCGACGCCGGCGATCCGGGCGAAGGCGGTGTGCCCGAACTTCGAGGAGTCGCACGCGGCGATGCAGCGCGCGGACGATGCCAGCGCGCCCCGCTTGACCGCCGCGTCCTCGACGTTCCATTCGGTGAAGCCGGCCGTGACGTCCACCGCGGACACGGTCATGACGTAGGTGTCGAAGCGGTGGTCGCCTAGGGTCTGTTCAGCGGCGGGCCCGACGAACGACC
>CAXUJF010000547.1:0-4186 GCA_964250865.1 uncultured Streptosporangiaceae bacterium | reverse complement strand
AGGCCACTAACTGCTTGTGCCCAAGCGTCACATATTTTCGGCGCAAAATCCCTTAGAGCCTGCTTGAGAACTCATGTGGCGTGGGGCTGGGCGGTGGCTCGCTGGCGGGCGAGGCGCCGGGTCATGACGATGATCATGGCCCAGTAGACGTAGGTTTCGTGGTGGGCCGGGAGGCGTTCGTAGTCGCGGACGGTGCGGCGGTGGCGGGTGATCCAGGACAGTGTTCTTTCCACGACCCACCGGCGGGGCAGGACTTTGAAGGTGTGCAGGTCATCGGGTCGTTTGACGATCTGCAGGGTGAGCTTGAGGCGGGTCGTGGCCCAGGCGACGAGCTTGCCGGCGTAGCCGCCATCAGCCCAGGTGAGCTTGATGGAGGGGAACGCCCGCCGCAGGTTCCACAGCAGCGGTTTGGCGGCGTCGCGGTCCTGGACGGAGGCGGCGGTGACCAGCAGTGTCAGCAGCAGGCCAAGGGCATCGACGGCCAGGTGCCGTTTGGTGCCGTTGATTTTCTTCCCCGCGTCATAGCCGCGGCGGGTCTGCCCGATCATTTCTGAGCCCTTCACGGACTGGGAATCGATGATCGCCGCCGTCGGCCGGGTGCTGCGGCCAGCGGCGAGGCGGACGCGGTCGCGCAGCTCAGCATGCATCTGTTCGGTGGACCTGTCAGCCTGCCACTTATCGGCCCACCAGTAGACGGTGCCCGCGGGCGGGAAGTCCGCCGGCAGGGCCCGCCACACCGGGCCGTTGTGGGTCAGGTAGCGGATCGCGTTGACGATGTCGCGCATGCACCAGCGGGCGGGGCGGCCGCCGCGCCCGGCCAGCCAGGCCGGGGCGGGCAGCAGCGGCTCGCAGACCGCCCATTCGGTCCCGCTCATGTCCGAGGGGTACCGGCGGGCGCGGGTGCTGCGGGAGATCCCGCCCGGGCAGCACCGGCACGCCACCGCATCAGGGACGCGGACTGGCTGGACACCACGATCGGCGGCAGGGTAGAACGGCACGCAAGGCTCCTGGCATCGCGCTGGATTCGACACCCATGCGATTACCAGGAGCCTCTTACGTCACCTCAGCGACACGCCGCACTGTGCCCCAGAAGATCCAGATCTGCCCGGCCTACGGCAGGCAGGTTCTCAAGCAGGCTCTTAGGGGGCTGCCTCACCGGGCGGGGCCGTGAGCGTGACCAGCGCCGCAGTGGTGTGCTGGTCCAGCAGCATCAAGCTGGCCGACACCGCGACCTGCTGCCAGCCGCCCGTGGTGGTCCGCAGCCGCAGCGTCCCCTCAACGTGGCTGGATGTCGCCAGCCGGGCCGACATGTCCCGTGCGCGGCGCAGGTCGGCCCGATGGATGGCGGGCCGGTGAGGCGCGTCGATCTCCCAGGCGATGCCGGGCATCGGCGGGTCGAGCCACCGGACCAGGGTCAGGCTGGCGTGGTCAACGATGGCCCGGTGCCGGCCAGGCCGGTACTCAGCGGCCACGACCCGCTGCTCGACCGTCACCAGCGGGGCCGGGGCGCCGGGGGCAGGCCCCGCGGGTCCCGTGGCCTGGGTGATGCCGCGGATTACCACTTCCTCGCCGCCGCCTTCCCCGCGCTCGGCCACGGCCCGGCACCACAGGTTGACCGTGACTGTCTCGCCGTTGTCGCGCTGGACGGTCCACCGGCGGCCCTGGTACTCGGTCCCGGGCCTGGCCTGCACGATCATGGCCAGCGCGCCCGTCTCGTCAGGGCCCGGTGACAGCCGCCCGAACGCCTCGGCGGTGAAGCGCTCCCGGTGCCGCCTTTCCGGCGGCTCTCCGTACAGGTCGAGCAGGTCGTCGCTGCCGCCGATCGCGCCGGTCGTCAGGTTGAAGTACCACGCCCCCGCCATCGGCCTCGACGGCAGCTCCTCCCCTACGGGGCCGTAGAAGACGTACACGCCGTGGACATGGCCCCGGAACGAGGCCAGGGGCTCGCCGGCCAGCTGGCGGCGCCCGTCGCGGGTCACCCCCCGGAACGGCTCCCCGGTGGCGGCGACCTCATCGATCATCGACCGCACCGCCGTCAGGTAGCCACCCCCGCGGATCACCGAGGCCAGCGACTTCATCCGCCTGGGCTCCAGGCCGACGCTGAGGACCGTGGGCTCCTGCTCCGGCCCGCGGAACTTCTCCACCAAGATCCAGGACCGTTCAGCCACGCTGCCTCAGCCTCACCATTCGCGCCCGCATGCTGCGCGTAGCCGCGCCCGCACTTATCTCACCAAAAAGACGCTATACCTTACGATTGCGCTACTTCGTGTCTTAGGCGAAGAACATCTGCTGTCTGCCTGTTATTACGTTGACACCCTGGGTCGCCGGTTTGTAGCCTCTTGATCACTACAGACCGTTCCGGCCTCGATGGCCGGACTGGGCTGGGCTTGTTAGCGTCGGCCTGGGCCCGCGTCTCGTCGGTGGTAGACGGCCTCGGCTGTCGGCTGCCTCACTAACGCGGAGCGCCAGCATGGCCAAAAACTCTGGGAATCTAGTTCGCCCGTCGAGCTGCTACGGACCTGGACAGGGCAACGCTCGATTGACCCAGTGTCCGCCGGTTTGCGCCTGGTATCCGGCGATAAACGAGGCGCGCCTGCGACTGAGCTTGCGTGGGCAGTTCACAGGGGTCTGGTGTGAAGTCGGGCCGTGCGCTGCTGTGTGCCGCCCCCAGGCGGCACCTGGCTCCGCTGTGTTTATTACCGGCTGGCACTTGCAGCCGGGTCTGTACCGGCGGGAAGGCGGAACCGCTCGAGGCGGCCTCCCGGAGACAGCTCGGGGAGACGGGAGGTTACGGGTGGACTGGCAAACGCTGATAAGTCAACTGACGCCGGTGCGGAGGCAATGGGACCTGGCGGTCCTGTGCAACCTGTCCGCCGGCGGGGACGGCACGAGACCTGCTGACCTCATCAAGGCGATCAACCTCCAGGTGCGCGACGGGCGGAAGATCAGCTGGAAAGTCCTCGAAGACCGGCTGCGTCTGCTGGAGTCGACCGGCTATGTCGCCCGTCAGGAGATACGGAACCGCCCGCGTGAGACCCGCTACTGGCTGCTGCCCCGTGCGGTCCGCCTCATCAGCGCCCTGGATCTGCTGGAGACCGGACTTGACCAGCACGAGCCAGGTGCCGATCATGGCCCGCCCGCCGCGCAGCAGGCGGAGACAGCCCAGCTGGGCCAGTAGCGCCAGGCCTGGCCTCGCGCGGTTCCCCTGCTTGCCCGCAGGTGGCGTCCGGCCCTACGACGCGTACTGTTATACCCCGTGGCCCGGCCGGGTCACGCCTGCCCAGCTTGCTGGGCGCGGCCAAGCCGGACCGCTTCGAGCAGGCCGTGAGCTAGCTCCTCTGCTTCCGCCAGTGTCAGGTCGTCGGCGTCTGGGTTCGGGCTGCAGGCACTGGACAGGGTGAGCTTGACCGTCGGGGGGTGGGTACGCCCCTCGGGGCTGGTGTAGGTCTCCAGCTCGACCTGGATGGGCTGGTCTACGGCGTCGCGGACTTCTTCTATCTCGCCCAGGTAGACCTGCCGCACGAGCCTGGCGCGCAGGGCCTCATCATGCTGGCCGCGGTGGCCGTCTGTCACGCCGGCCGCCCCTGGTGCAGGGCGCTATCCGAGGTGAGAGCGTCGTCATGGTTCCCTACCGCCGTGTACCGCTTGGTCGGCATGGCAGCAGCTCCTTTCCGTGATGGCTTGAGACTCCAGTACCCTCGCCCCAGTTCAGGCAGTCCGCATGCGGTTACCCGGGTTCAGACCGGGAGGTCATCAACGGCGGGCACGGGCGGTGCCAGGGCATCAGCCAGGTCGTCGGCCCAGAGCCCGCACGACTCGTACAGGGCGCACGGTACGGCCTCGGGATGGGCGAGGATCACCTCAGCGGCCAGGCGCAGCAACTGCAAGGTAACCGGATCGCGGTCTTGCAGCCTATTCGCAGCGGGCACGATGCTGTCTGGGTAGATGCGACGGCCGGGGCAGCAGTGCTGCCCCGGCGGCTTGAGGCGCCGGTTACCGCTCGATGCTGCTCCGGGCGGCGAATGAAGTCCTGCAGGTTCAACGGCTGTCCTTTCTAGGTTGGCGCGCCTCGTGCGCCCTTGCGGGGCAGACCCGCTTACCGGGCACCATGGACATGAAAACCACGTCTGCTGGAATTCGGGGCTTGGATGGTCCCCGGTGGCAGGCGGGGGCAGCGGGCAGGGCT
>CAXUJF010000546.1:0-4201 GCA_964250865.1 uncultured Streptosporangiaceae bacterium | reverse complement strand
GCCCGCGGCCCGGGCGCTGTCGCGCAGGCCCCGGCGCACGGCCCGGGCCTCGAACCGCAGCGGCGCGCACACGAGCAGGGGGTCGGTGTGCCCCGTGGACTCGGTCATCAGGTGCCTCCCGCTATGGACCCGAAGTCCGCTCCCGGCCCGGCGCCGATCAGCCCATGCCCGGCGGTTCCGCGCAGGTAGCGGCCGAGGGCGCTGATCGGGAAGGCCATCCGGTACAGGTGGTAGTTGATGTAGAAGTCGCCGGGGAAACCGGTGCCGGTGAACTCCGGCTCGTCCCAGGACCCGTCCTCGCACTGGGTGTCGGCCAGCCAGGTCACGCCCCGGTCCACCGCGTCCGGCGCACCGCCCGCGGCCAGCAGGGCCAGCAGCGCCCACGCGGTCTGCGAGGCGGTCGAGGTGCCCCGGCCGGACTCGTCCGGGTTCTCGTAGGACCGCAGATCCTCGCCCCAGCCCCCGTCCGGGTTCTGGTGAGCCTCGAGCCAGGCCACCGCCCGCCGGATGACGGGCTTGGACGGCAGCACCCCGGCGGCGATCAGCGCGGGCACGGCGGCCCCGGTGCCGTAGATGTAGTTGGCGCCCCAGCGGCCAAACCAAGAGCCGTCCGGTTCCTGGTTCCGCAGCAGCCAGACCACGCCCCGGCGGGCGGCCTTGCAGCCGGCCAGGCCCTCCGCGGCCAGCGCCTCGACGATGTGCGCGGTGACGTCCGCGGACGGGGGGTCGATTACCGCGCCGAAGTCGCAGAACGGCAGCTTGTTGACCAGCTCACGGGTGTTGTCGGCGTCGAAGGCGCCCCAGGCCCCGTTCTTGGACTGCATGCCGACCAGCCAGCGGACCCCGCGGTCGATGGCCGGCTGGGCCGACTCGGGCGCGGGCAGCGCCACCTTGCGCAAGGCCAGGATGACCTCGGCCGTGTCGTCGGTGTCCGGGTAGTAGTCGTTGTCGAACTCGAACGACCAGCCGCCCGGCTCCAGGCCGGGACGGCGCACCTGCCAGTCACCTGGCCCGGGCACTTCCTCGTTCAGCACCCACCGGGCCGCCTTGACCATGGCCGGGTGATCGGCGGGCAGCCCCGCGTCGGCCAGGCCCACCATGACCAGCACGGTGTCCCAGACCGGCGACTGGCACGCCTCCAGCCGGTGCACCATGCCGTCCGGGGTTTCTTCCTTGACCGTGAACCGGTCCAGGCCGGCCAGGCCGCGGGTGATGATCGGGTGGTTCAGCCGGTAGCCGAGCAGGTGCAGCCCGATCAGCGAGTACACCCAGGGCGGCTGGATGCCGCCCCAGCAGCCGTCCGCCTCCTGCCGGGCGATGATCCAGTCCGAGCAGCGGCGCAGCGCGGCCCGCCGCACCGCCCGGGCCGGGCGGCCCAGCCGGCTGCCCAGGCCCCGTCGCTCGTACACGTGCATGGCCTGGTCCAGCCGGTCGAACACCATCGACCAGGGATCACGGGCTCGCTGCTCGGGCTCGACGCCGGTCCGCAGCTCGTCCAGGCTGAACGGCAGCGGCCGGCACGGGCGCTGGGAGCTGACCACGGCCAGCCCGACGATGGTCTGCCGGGCCCAGCAGCCCCAGTCGTAGATGTTGAGCGGGAACCAGGAGGGCAGGTAGATCAGCTCGGGCGGGATGACCGGCAGGTCGTCCCAGGACCACTCGCCGAACATGGCCAACCAGATCCGGGTGAACACCCGGCTGGCCTCCAGGCCGCCCTCGGCGAAGACGAACTTGGCCGCCTGGCGCATGTGCGGCTCGTCCGGCTCGTCGCCGGCCAGCCGCAGCGCCACGTAGGCCTCGATCGTGGTGGACAGGTCACCCGGGCCACCGTAGAACGTGGCCCAGGTGCCATCGGCCCGCTGCTGGGAACGGATCCAGCGGGCCTCGGCCGCCGTGTGCTCGGCGTCGGAGACACCGAGGAAGTGCCGCATCAGCAGGTCCTCGGCGTCCATCGTGACGTTGGTCTCGAGCTCGCCCTGCCACCAACCCTGCTCGTGCTGCAGGCCCAGCAGGTGATCGCGGGCGCGCACCAGAGCGTGATTGGCCGCATCACCCACTGAGCCGCCGTCTGGCGCCTGCGTGCGTGCGTGCGTGACCGTCATCCCGCTGCGCTCCCTTCACTGACCAACTGTTTGGCCCTGCCCCGTGCTTGCTGACCGGCCGGCTGCTACCACTGCCGGGCGGTGATGAACTCCGCGATCGCCATGAACTCGGCCCGGACGTCCTCCGGAATCTGCGCCTCGGCCAGGCACTTGCTGGCCGAGGCGAGCTGGGAGTCCGCCTCGTCCTCGGCCCACTGACGGCCACCTGCGGCCTCGATCAGCGCGGCCGCGTGGCTGAGGTCTTCCTCGCTGAGCGGTTCCGGCCGGGCCAGCAGCTCAGCCAGCTCGGCGCTCTCCGGCGTACCGCTGTTCAGCGCGGCCACCACCGGCAGCGACTTCTTCCGCGCCCGCAGGTCGGACTGGACCGGCTTGCCGGTAACCTCCGGCGCGCCCCAGATGCCGAGCAGGTCGTCGGTCAGCTGAAACGACTGGCCGATGTGCGCACCGAAGCCCGCCAGGCCCATGGCCAGCGAGGGTGCCGCCCCGGCGTGAATGGCACCGATGCTGCAGGCGCAGGACATCAGCGCGGCCGTCTTGTCCCCGGCCATCTCCAGGCACTCGGTCAGGCCGACGTCGTCCCGCTTCTCGAAGGCCAGGTCGGCGCCCTGCCCGGCGATCAGCCGCTGCACCGCGACCGACAGGCAGCGGGCGGCCCACACGCCATGCGGCCCGTTGTCCTCCAGCAGCAGGTCCTGGGCCAGGGCGAGCAGCGCGTCACCAGCCAGGATGGCCGGACCGACCCCGAACACGGTCCAGGCCGTGGGCCGGTGCCGGCGCTCGGTGTCGCCGTCCATGATGTCGTCGTGCAGCAGCGAGAAGTTGTGCACCAGCTCCACTGCCACCGCGGCGCTCACGCCCTTCTCGGACGGCACGCCCGCGGCCCGCGCGGACAGCAGCGCCAGCGCCGGGCGCAGGGCCTTGCCCGCGCCGTCGTTGCGCGGGTTGCCCTCCGCGTCGGTCATGCCGAGGTGGTAGGCGCTCACCCGGCGCACTTCCGGCGAGAGCCGGGCCACGGCCGCGGCCATGGCCGGGCCGACGATGTCCCGGGCCAGCCCCACGCCGGCCGGCATGACTGCGGTCACAGTGCCCCTCCCTGGGCTGCCCCCTGGGGCGTTCCTTGCATCGTCCCGGCTGACCATCCGGCCGCCGGGCGCTCCGCGCTGTCCAGGGCGCCGAGCCCCCGTCTGAGCTCGACCGCCGCGTTCAGTCCGCTGCGCACCGCACCCTCCATCGTGTCTGGCCATCCGGTATCGGTCCATGCCCCGGCGAGCGTCAGGCCCGGTAGCGCGGTGGCCGCCCGCGGCCGCAGCCGCCCGCACCCGGGTTCCTGGCGGAACGTCGCCCGCCGCTCCCTGGTCACAAAGAATTCACTGACCCGCGCCTCCTGCGCGGCGGGCAGCAGTCCGGCCAGCGCCGGCACGAACTTCTCCCGCAGCCGGGCGGCGGGCACGTCCACGTAGGGCTCCGCCGCCGACAGCGAGATCGCCAGGTACTGCCCCCGGTTGCTCTGGCCGAAGCCCGAGATCGCGGTCCGGTCGAACACCCACTGAACCGGGGAGTCCACCGCCGCCGCGAACGGCAGGTCCATGACCTGGCGGTCGTAGATCACGTGCACGTTGATGATCGGCGAGGTGCCCAGCTCCGACCAGGTTGCGGCGGGCACTCCGGCGGTGTCCGGCACCAGCCGGGCCGCCACGTACGGCGGCACCGCGATCACCACGCCGTCCGCGCGCAGCACGCCCCGGTCAGCCGGGATCGCTTCCGCGCCGTCCCCGCCGCCGGCGTCCTCCTCGCCCCGGGCCAGCCGGATCAGGTACCGCGCACCGTCCGCGCCGCCCTCGCCGTCCGAACTGCCCTCGCGGGGCGGGGCCAGTTCAACGCCGGCCGCCTTGACGCCCAGCCGGACCTCGGCGCCCAGCCGCTTCAGCAGGGCCAGGCCGGCCGTGCCGTGCAGCTCGCCCAGCGGGGCCAGCGGGACGCCGATGTCGGCCGCGTCGTTCTTGCCCAGCAAGCCGGTCTTGATCACGGTCGCGGCCAGGGCCAGCGAGGCGTCGTCGCCGGGCACGTTCAGCGAGGCCACCGTGAACAGGTCCCACAGC
>CAXUJF010000545.1:0-4208 GCA_964250865.1 uncultured Streptosporangiaceae bacterium | reverse complement strand
GTAGACCGAACAGGTCGCGTGGTTGTCACCGCAGATGCCGCAGATGCGGCTGGTGATGAAGTGCGCGTCCCGCGGGTCCTTGCCCTTCATGAAGATGCTGTAGCCGCGGAAGATCGACGAGGTGCTGTAGCACTCGATGACCTTCTTCTGCTTGAAGTCGATCTTCGTGTAGATGCCCAGGCTG
Source organism: uncultured Streptosporangiaceae bacterium (assembly GCA_964250865.1). Classification (GTDB taxonomy): domain Bacteria; phylum Actinomycetota; class Actinomycetes; order Streptosporangiales; family Streptosporangiaceae; genus Bog-532. Next base: position 4,024 of record CAXUJF010000545.1, on the reverse strand, counting down.
CCCACGATCCGGGTGATCGGGTCCCAGTTCATCTCGACGACATTGGGGTCCTGCGTCGTGGTCATCGCTGTGCCCTCTCGCTCGTCACCAGGTCACCAGGTCTGCTTGTAGCCGGTCAGCAACTCGGAACTCTTCTTGCGCCACTTCGGCTCCTCGTCCGCCGTCTTGGCGGTGAAGCCGCGCAGGGCACGGATCACGGTCCCGTACATGCTGCTCGCGGTGGTCGACACCTTCGAGCCCGGCGGCTCGTCCATGAACGGCATGAACTTGTCCGGGAAGCCCGGCATCGTGCAGGCGATGCAGATGCCGCCCACGTTCGGGCAGCCGCCGACGCCGTTGATCCAGCCGCGTTTGGGCACGTTGCACTTGACCACCGGTCCCCAGCAGCCCAGCTTGACCAGGCACTTGGGCGAGCCGTACTCGGAGGCGAAATCGCCCTGCTCGTAGTAGCCGGCCCGGTCACAGCCCTCGTGGACGGTCGCGCCGAACAGCCAGGCCGGCCGCAGCGCCTCGTCCAGCGGGATCATCGGCGCCGACCCGGCCACCTGGTACAGCAGGTAGAGGATGGTCTCCGACAGGTTGTCCGGGTGGATCGGGCAGCCCGGCACGCACACGATCGGCAGCCCGGCCTTGGACCGCCAGTCCCAGCCCAGGTAGTCGGGCACGCCCATGGCTCCGGTCGGGTTGCCCGCCATCGCGTGGATGCCGCCGTAGGTCGCGCAGGTCCCGACGGCCAGGATCCCGGTTGCCTTCGGGGCCAGCCGGTCCAGCCACTCGCTGGTCGTCATCGGCTGCCCGGTCTCTGGGTTGTTGCCGAACCCGCACCAGTAACCCTCGGACTTGATCGCCTCGTTCGGGATCGAACCCTCGACCACCAGCACGAACGGGTCCAGCTCGCCGCGGTCGGCCTTGTGAAACCACTCGATGAAGTTGTCCGCGCCCTGCTCCGGGCCGCACTCGAAGTCGATCAGCGGCCAGTGCACGGCCACCTGGGGCAGTCCCGGCAGTCCGCCCATGACGATGTCTTCGATGCTCGGCTGGGTCGCCGCAGTCAAGGCCACCGAGTCCCCGTCGCAGCTGAGGCCGGCGTTTATCCAGAGGATGTGCAGCACCGGCTCGGGCGTCTCCGCCTGGCCCGCGTCGTTAGCCTGTGTGGTGTCTGTGGCCATGAGGAGGCCACCTCCTCGCTGGTCGAATGCTGGCCTTCGGGTCGCATACGCGCCCGCTCCCGCCCAATGCCCCGGCGACAGGCCGACCGAATCGCTGATCACCCAGCAGGTGATGAGCCCGGATTAACGAGTGGCCCGTCCGCGGGCCGTCCCAGAACAGGCTGCCCACGTTCACGCATCCCCCTAGATGCACGGGAAAAACTGTGCGCCCGGGGACATCAGCGATGATGACCATGGCGAACCCGCCTTCGTGGTGCCCGAACACCCTTCGTGGTGCACAGACATCGCAATGTTAGACCCGGTGTAACCTACGCCACAAGATCTGCGGGCGAGGCGCCCAGACACAAGTGTCCTGTTCGTCCCGGTCAGGCGCTGGTTGAGTGTCCGATTTCACCTACGCCCCGGAGGTGCCTGTGCGCGCACAGGCGTCATCAGCACTTTGTCCCGGGGCCTGAATCGAATAGCCTTGCCTCAGCCCAAACGTGCACCATGCTGTGCTGCGGACGGCTTTGAGGAGAGATCCGGTGGCAGAACCCGTTTATGGTCCTTCGCAGGACCCGATCGAGGTCATGCCTGTCGTGGTTCTCTTCCAGGTATTTCCCGCCCGTCCTTCGTCGATTCCCGACATTCGCGATTTCGTCCGCCGCTGCCTGGCCGAGTCACCTTTGACCGAAGAGGGGAACCGCGAGGTCGGGGAGACGGTCTTCCGTGCCCTGCTGGACGCGGCCGGCCCGTCCGGATCCATCCAGGTGGCGTTCCGCATCTTCCCTGAGCACGTCGAGGTGGACGTGCTGCACTCCGAGCTGCAGGCGACGGGATTGCCGCCCGCCGACGTCCGCCCCTCCGGCGGGCCGAACGGAAACGGCGGCGCAGCCCCGGCCACTGCTATGTCCCCGGAGCAGGCGGCGCTGTCCGCGCCCGGTGCGTCCTTCGTGCACCTGGGGGAGGACGGGCAGCCCTCCAACTTCGCCGACTGGATGTCGGTGGCGCTGCGCCGGCAGGGCCTGACCCAGGAGGCCGCGGCCCGGCTGCTCGGGGTGTCGGTCAAAACGGTCAGCCGCTGGGTGGGGGGCGCGACCGAGCCACGCCTCCGTGATCTGCGGCGTATCCAGGAAGTATTCGGCGAGATTCCGCTGCAATGATCGGCCCGCGCGTCACCTCGGGGAAAATATTTATCTCGGCGCCGGTGATTTTTTTTCGCTGCCCACTAACCGCCATAACTGTCTTAATGGGCACTGGACGTTACTTCACAAGTGTCCTACGGTGCTCCCATGGCGGCTAATGGCGGGCGCCATCAACTCGGCCCGGAATCAGGCCGGCTCACGCTGCGTACTTACCGCAGCGGGCTGGCGGCTCAGGCCGGTCATGATCTGACCATCGATGTCACCCGCTGGAGCGGCGAACTCGACGATCCCGCTGGGGGCGCCCCGGGCGCTCTGGACGCCATCATCGATCTGACCTCCCTGGCCATCCGGGAGGGGCGCGGCGGGATCAAGCCGCTCAGCGACCGCGACCGCCGGGACATCACCGGCCAGGCCCGCAAGCAGCTCGACACGGGCCACTACCCCGAGGCGTCCTACGCCGCCACCGGCTTCACCCCGGACAATGCCGGCGGCGGGGCCATCGACGGAACCCTGACGTTGCACGGCCAGAGCCGGCCGCTCCGGCTCGAGGTCAGCAAGACCGGAGAGGGTCAGTACCGGGCCACCGCGACCGTGGTTCAGTCCCAGTTCGGGATCAAGCCCTACTCGGGCATGTTCGGGGCCCTGAAACTGCGCGACGACGTCGATATCGAGGTCACCGTGACCCTGCCCGCCGCCCCGGGCAGCCCGTCATGACCGGCCCGGCAGGCCCAGCAGGCCTATCGGATCCGGCAGGCCTGTTCGAGCTGCGGACCGCCCCGTCGGGCCAGCTGGCCGAGCAGGCCACCGCCATCGCCGACGCCTGCCACGCCATGGCCCTTCGCTTCCACCGCGGCGGCAAGCTGATCGTGTTCGGCACCGGCGGGGCCGCCGCCGACGCCCAGCACGTGGCGGTGGAGTTCGTGCACCCGGTCATCGTGGGCAAGCGCGCGCTGCCCGCCATCTCGCTCACCGCCGACGTGGCCACCGTGACCGGGGTGGCCGAGCAGGACGGGATGGCTGGGATCTTCGCCCACCAGCTCCGCTACCTGGCCGCGCCCGAGGACATCGCGCTCGGCATCTCTGCCGACGGCAACAACGACAGCGTGCGGGCCGGGCTGGAGGTGGCCCGGCAGCGCGGCCTGCTGACCGTGGCCCTGGCGGGCCGGGACGGCGGGGCGATCGCCCGTGGCCAGGTCGCCGAACACGTGCTGACCGCCCCGGCCGACGACCCCCGCATCGTCAAGGAACTGCAGGTCACGACCTATCACGTGCTGTGGGAGCTGGTGCACGTGTTCTTCGAGCAGCCCGGCGTGCTCGACCCGGAGGTGATCGCGTGACGGTCCCGGAGTGCGACGGCGAGGTCTGCATCACCTGCTCGGACACGGCGGTCGAGGTCACCGTTCTCCGGCTGCTGGCCGACGGCCTGGCCGTGGTCGACACCGGGCAGGGCACCGAAGAGGTCAGCGTGGCCCTGGTCCAGGCCGGCCCGGGCGACACGATCCTCGTGCACGCCAAGGAAGCCATCGCCGTCGTGAGCCCCCGATGACGCCGCCCCCCGGCTCGGGCGCGGGCGGAATCGAGTCGCTCTACCCCTTCCTCTACGCCGGCACCACCGACAGTGCCGCCGGCCGCGCCGCCAGCACCGCCGCCGTGCTGGACCAGGTCCGGGCCTCCACCCTGGCCAAGATCGCCGAGATCGGCGGGCAGGTGACGATCGAGGACTCCGACAAG
>CAXUJF010000544.1:0-4232 GCA_964250865.1 uncultured Streptosporangiaceae bacterium | reverse complement strand
GGGCTGGGGAGGTCGGGGCTTAGCGGGAGGTTAGGCGGTGGTGCCAGGCCCGGGCGGAGGTGTCGGTTAGGGAGGCGACCTGGTCGATGACTACGCGGCGGCGGGCCGGGTCCGAGTCGGCCGACTCCCAGGCGGGGCGGAACAAAGGATCGAGGGTGTTCGGGGCGCCGATTTGGATGGTGGCGGCCAGCTCGGCGATTAGTTCGCGCTCGCGGGCTTGGAGGGCGGCGGCGCCTTCGCGGGTCATGACGTAGTGGGCGGCGACCGCTTTGAGGAGGGCGCACTCCAGCCGCTGGCGGCGCGGGACTTCGAGGTTGCAGGCGTAGCGCTGCAGGGAGCCCGCGGCGCAGGTGGCCCGGGTGGAATCCTGGGCGGCGACGCAGAAGCGGCCGACCAGCTCGCTGGTCACGTTCTTCAGTGCGGCCAGGGCGTCGGGGCCGCCGTCGAAGGTTTTGGGCCAGTAGTCCAGGGTCATCAGGTCGTCGAACACGGTGAGCAGTTCGCTGGCCGAGACGTCGCCCGGGTCGAGGTACCAGCGCTGGGCGACCCGGGCCACTACGGCGCGCTCGGCCGGGTCGTGCAGCTGGGCGAACGTGACCAGGCCGGCGTTGAGACCGTCTTCCAGGTCGTGCACCGAGTAGGCCACGTCGTCGGCCCAGTCCATGATCTGGGCCTCCAGGCAGCGGCGGCGACCCGGAGCGCCATCACGAACCCAGCCGAAGACCGGGGCGTCGTCGGCGTAGTAGTTGTACTTGCCGCCGCCAGGTGGCTCGGGCCACGGGTACTTCAGCGTCGCGTCCAGGGACGCGCGGGTGAGGTTGAGGCCCGCGCCGGGGACCTTGGTCTCCAGCCGGGTCAGCAGGCGCAGGGTCTGGGCGTTGCCCTCAAAGCCGCCGCAGCCCGCGGCCAGCTCAGCCAGGGCCATTTCGCCGTTGTGGCCGAACGGCGGGTGGCCGATGTCGTGGGCCAGGCAGGCCGTCTCGACCAGGTCGGGGTCGGCCCCGATGCTGCCCGCGATGCCCCGGCCGATCTGCGCCACTTCCAGGGTGTGGGTCAGCCGGGTACGCGGAAAGTCGGCCCGGCCCACCTCCACCACCTGCGTCTTGGCCGCCAGGCGGCGCAACGACGCGCTGTGCAGGACCCGGGCCCGGTCCCGTTCGAACGCGCTCCGCCCGGACCGCTTGGGTGGCTCAGCCACCCAGCGGCCCGTGGCGTGCGCGCCGTAACTGCTGTCGGTCAACTCACCGGCTGTCGCTGCGCTCGGTCTCGACCGCGGCCCGACCCGCCTCCAGCCGGGCGACGGGCACCCGGAACGGCGAGCAGGACACGTAGTCCAGGCCCACCTCGTGGAAGAAGTGCACCGACTCCGGGTCGCCGCCGTGCTCGCCGCAGACGCCGAGCTTGAGGTCCGGACGCTGGGCCCGCCCCTCCTCGACGGCGATGGCGACCAGCCGGCCGACACCGTCCCGGTCGATCGTCTCGAACGGCGAGACGCCGAAGATGCCGAGGTCGATGTAGCGGCTGAAGAACGCGCCCTCGACATCGTCCCGGGAGAAGCCCCAGGTCATCTGGGTCAGGTCGTTGGTGCCGAAGGAGAAGAACTGAGCCGGCTCGGCGATCTCGCCGGCGGTCAGCGCCGCCCGCGGGACCTCGATCATGGTGCCGATCAGCGTGGGCACGTCGGTCCCGGTGGCCTGCGCCACCTGGGCCAGTACCTTCTCCGTGCGCTCCCGGGCGATCTCCAGCTCCTGCACCGCGCCCACCAGCGGGATCATGATCTCCGGGTGCGGGCTGCCGCCGGCCTTGGCCCGCTCGGCCGCGGCTTCGGCGATGGCCCGGACCTGCATGTCCAGCAGGCCGGGGATGACCAGGCTGAGCCGCACACCGCGCAGGCCCAGCATCGGGTTCTGCTCGTGCAGGCGGCGCACCGCGTCGAGCAGCTTGTGGTCCTGCTCGGATGTGTCGTCGCCGGCCAGCGCGATCTTGACCGACAGGTCGGTCAGGTCGGGCAGGAACTCGTGCAGCGGCGGGTCGATGAGCCGGATGGTCACCGGCAGCCCGTCCATGGCCTCGAAGATCTCGATGAAGTCGCCGCGCTGCAGCGGCTCCAGGGCGTCCAGCGCGGCCTGCTGCTGGTCCTCGTTCTCGGCCAGGATCAGCCGCTCGACCAGCTGCCGGCGCTCGCCCAGGAACATGTGCTCGGTCCGGGTCAGGCCGACGCCGGCCGCGCCGAACCGCCGGGCCCGGGCACAATCCTCGCCGGTGTCGGCGTTGGCCCGCACCCCGAGGCGGCGCTTCTCATCGGCCCGGGTCATGATCGCGTGCACCGCTGCGACCAGTTCGTCGGACTCCGGGGCCAGACCGCCTTCGAAGTACTGCACCACCGGCGACGGCACCACGGCCACCTCGCCGAGGTAGACGGCGCCGGAGGAGCCATCGATGGAGATCACGTCGCCCTCGCTGACGACCGTGCCGTCAGCCAGGGTGAACTTCTTGCCGCGGGTGTCGACCTCGAGCTCGTCGGCGCCGCAGACACAGGTCTTGCCCATGCCACGGGCGACGACCGCGGCGTGGCTGGTCTTGCCGCCCCGGCTGGTCAGGATGCCCTGGGCCGAGATCATGCCCTGCAGGTCGTCGGGGTTGGTCTCACGGCGGACCAGGATGACCTTCTCACCCTGGCCAGCCAGCTCGACGGCGCGATCGGAGGTGAAGACGACCTTGCCCACGGCGGCACCCGGGGATGCGCTGATGCCCTTGGCGATCTGCTTGACGTCGGTGCCGGCGTCGAAGCGCGGGAACATCAGCCGGGCCAGTTCCTCGCCGGTGACCCGGTTGAGGGCCTCGTCCATGTCGATCAGGCCCTGGTCGACCAGCTGGATGGCGATCCGGAACGCGGCCGCGGCGGTGCGCTTGCCCACCCGGGTCTGCAGCATCCACAGTTTGCCGCGCTCGATGGTGAACTCGATGTCACACAGGTCGCGGTAGTGGTTCTCCAGCGTGGCCATGATGTCCATCAGCTGGTCGTAGGAGGCCTTGTCGATCCGCTCCAGGTCCTGCAGCGGGACCGTGTTGCGGATGCCGGCCACCACGTCTTCGCCCTGGGCGTTCTGCAGGTAGTCGCCGTAGACGCCCTGCTGGCCGGTGCCGGGGTCGCGGGTGAAGGCCACGCCGGTGCCGGAGTCCGAGCCCAGGTTGCCGAACACCATTGCCACCACGTTGACCGCGGTGCCCAGGTCGGTGGGGATGCGCTCCTGGCGCCGGTACAGGATCGCGCGGTCGGCGTTCCAGGAGTTGAACACGGCCTTGACGGCCAGGTCCAGCTGCTCCCGCGGGTCCTGCGGGAAGTCGTGGCCGGTGTGCTGGCGGACGGTCTCCTTGAACGCGGCGACGATCTTCTGCAGGTCGTCGGCGTCCAGGTCGAGGTCGTTCTTGACGCCCTTGGTCTTCTTGGCCTCGTCGATGGCGTCCTCGAACTCCTCGCCCTCGATGTCCAGCACGGTCTTGCCGAACATCTGGATCAGCCGGCGGTAAGAGTCCCAGGCGAACCGCTCATTGCCGGCCTGCTTGGCCAGGCCGCGGGTCGACTCATCGGACAGGCCGATGTTCAGCACCGTCTCCATCATGCCGGGCATGGAGAACTTCGCCCCGGACCGCACGCTGACCAGCAGCGGGTCCGACGGGTCGCCCAGCTTGCGGCCAATGGACGCCTCGAGCTGGGTCAGGTGCTCGGTGACCTCAGCGGCCAGGCTGGCCGGGACGTCGCCGTCCTTGAGGTACGCGCGGCAGGCTTCGGTGGAGATGATGAACCCGGGCGGGACCGGCAGCCCCAGGTTGGTCATCTCGGCCAGGTTGGCACCTTTCCCGCCCAGCAGGTCCTTCTGGTTTCTGTTGCCTTCGGTGAAGTCGTAAACGAGCTTCGGCACTGAACGCTCCTCGTGCGCCGGTAATTTCTTCATCCTTATTTCCCTCGGACTCTACCGTTCCGAGCGCTGGCATGGGACTGCACTGCAGGCCCCCGGACCGAAGTGGTCTAGTCCGCCGTGGCACGGTAGGCACCATAGAAGTCTTGCGCCCCAGCACGTACGTACGGAGGTTGCGATGGCCGGACAGACGATCGGGTTGCTGCACCCGGGTGAGATGGGCGCGGCCGTCGGGCGATGCCTGACCGAACAGGGGCACACCGTGCTGTGGGTGGCCGAGGGGCGCGGCCCGGCCACGGCCCAGCGGGCCGG
>CAXUJF010000543.1:0-4254 GCA_964250865.1 uncultured Streptosporangiaceae bacterium | reverse complement strand
CGCTGGCGTTCTTCGACGGCGTCGGGGTCGGCGCGGTAGGTCAGGTCCTCACCCAAACGGCGCAGCTCCCGCGGGTCCAGGCCCGGTAGCACCCAGGACCCGCGATCGGCATCGAGGCCCGGGGCGGCAGCGTCTGGGGGGCTCGGCTCGCCGTCGCTCGTGGTGTGGTCCGGCTCCTCACTTGGGTCCGGGTTGCCGTCATCACTTGAGCCCGCGCGGTTTCGGGCGGCGGCTTCGGCGGCGGACCGGGAGCCGGGCAGGCCGGTGGTGGCCGCGGCCAGCAGCTGCTGCTCGGCTGCCGCGGCCAGCGTGTCGTCTTCGATCTGCGCTGTGGCCCGGCTGATGACATGGGCGGCGTCGAAGGAGAGCTGGCCCTGGTTCAGCGCCTGGGCGGTGGCCGGCCCGGCCTGGCCGACGGCGACCAGCTCCCCGGCCCGGCCCAGTGACCGGCCGCAGCCGTGCCGCAAGAAGGCCGCCGCCGAACCGTATCCGGCCTCGGTGTAGGCGCCGGTGGAATCGACCAGGCCAGCCAGCCGGGCCAGCTGCCCGAGTACCTGGTCGGCGAACCGCGCGACCTGGCGGACCTGGACCAGCAGGCCCAGGGCATCACCGGGCACGGGCCCGAGGGTGGCCAGCTCAGCCAGCACCTGATCCCGCACGGAGACGCCGTTCGAATCCATGTTCGTACGATGACAGAGGGGTCCGACAAAACCGTCAATCGCGGGCACAGCTGGGGTGGATGGGCGGAATGAGGCGGAAGGGGTCATGGGTTGCGTCGGGTAAACGCGGACTGGATGGCATGGAAAGCTGGGCGGCGCGGAAGGCAGCATGCGCGGAGTGATCACTGATTCGGCGTCGCCGGGCGGGCTGCGGCTGGCCGATGATCTGCCGGAGCCGACCGCGGCGGCGCATGAACTGGTCCTGAGCGTGCGGGCGTTTTCCATCAACGCGGGAGAGGTCAGCCTCATCGAGCAACGGCCAGATGGATGGCGTCCAGGCCAGGACACCGCCGGAGTGGTCAGCGCGGCGGCTGCGGACGGGAGCGGACCACAGGCCGGGACGCGGGTGGTGGCCTATCCGGAGTGGGAGGGATGGGCCGAGCGGATCCCGGTGCCGGTGAACTGGGTGGCGCCACTGCCGGACACGGTGTCGTTCGCGCGCGCCGCCACGCTGCCGGTAGCCGGGCTGACCGCGCTGCGCGCGGTGCGGGTCGGTGGAGCGCTGCTCGGACGAAACGTGCTGGTCACCGGGGCAACTGGCGGGGTCGGGCAACTCGCGGTCCAGCTGGCCGCGGCGTCCGGGGCCCGGGTGACCGCGCTGGTCAGCGGGCCGGAGCGGGAAGCAGACGCGCGCCAGATCGGGGCCCAGGTGGTCACGTGGTCGCTGGAGGATGCCGGGCTGGGGCCATTCCAGCTGGTGCTGGACGCGGTGGGCGGTGATGTGCTGCGGCAGGCGATCCGGCTGGCCGCGCCCGGGGCGGAGATCGTGCTCTACGGGAACCGGGCCGGTAAGCCCGCTGACTTCGCGCTGCGGGACTTCTATGAGGTGGGCGCGTTCAACGCTCGGGTGACGGCGTTCATCAGCACGGTTCCGGAGCAGACCAAGGGCGCGGACCTGGCCATCCTGGCTGGTCTGGTGGCGGACGGCCGGTTGCGGCCGCGGGTCGGCTGGACCGCGGACTGGACACGGACCGCGGACGCGTTTGCGGCGATGGCGCGGCGGGAGTTCCGCGGCAAGGCCGTGCTCACCGTGCCGCCGTCGAGCTAGACGGGGTGACGGGGGTGACGGCTAAAAGACGCGCGTGCCGGGCGCTACCTCGGCGTCGGGGCGGAGGAGGACGACCTCGCCGTCGTCGTCGGGAACGCCGAGGACCAGGACTTCGGACATGAAGTTGGCGATCTGCCGGGGCGGGAAGTTCGTCACCGCGATCACCAGCCGCCCGGTCAGTTCATCGGGGGTGTAGCGGGCGGTGATCTGCGCGCTGGAGCGCTTCTCCCCCAGCGGTCCGAAGTCGATGGTCAGCCGGTACGCGGGCTTGCGGGCGGCCGGGAACTCCTCGGCCTTGACCACCCGGCCGACGTGGACCTCGGTGCGGAAGAACTCCTCGGGCGTGGACCGGGTCACTGGGCGCCCTGACTCATCCGAACCCCCAGTTCAGCAGCTGTTCGGCGTCGGTGAAGCTGACCGCGCGGGCCGACGGTGAGCTGTCCAGCACCACGCCGATCAAGGTGCCCGAACTGCGCTGGTCCGCGAACAGCAGACAGTAACCGGCGGCCAAGGTGGAGCCGGTCTTGATGCCGATCATCCCCGGGTACTTGCTGATCAGCTGGTTAGTGGTGTGCCAGATGTAGGCGTGGTGCCCGGATCCGGCCGGCAGGTAGATGCGGTGCGCGGCCACGATGGACCGGAACAGCGGGTAGGTCATCGCGGTACGGGCGATGACGAGCAGATTTCGCGGGGTCGAGTAGGTGAAGTACTCCCCCGGCAGCGGCAGTCCGTCGGCGTTGGAGAAGTGGGTGCGGCCCAGCCCCAGCTGCCGGGCCAGGGCGTTCATCCTGGCCACGAACGCGGGCAGTCCGGGCCCGTACGCGCTGGCCAGCACGTAGGCGGCGTCGCAACCGGACGGCACCAGCATGGCCTCGAGCAGCTGCTGGGTGGTCAGCTTGTCCCCGGCGTGCAGGCCCGCGCTGCTGCCGTCGTTCTGCCGGGCATAGTTGACCGCCGCCTGCGACACCGTGAGCTCGCGGCCCGTGCCGCCGGCGCGGAGCACGACGAGGGCGGTCATGACCTTGGTCAGGCTGCCGATCGGGCGCTTGGTGTCCGCGGCCCGGCTCCACAGCACCTGGCCGGTGCCCTCTTCTTCCAGGGCCGCACCCAGCGCGTGCACTCCGGTGGGGCCAGGCGAGCGGGCACTGATCGTCGCGGTCGAGATCCGGGCCGAGGCTCCGGTGGTGGCGACCGTGACGGAAGCGGAGGCGGAGGCGGAGGCGGAGGCGACGTGGTCGGGAACGAGCCAGCCGACCAGGATCGCTCCGGCGGCAAAAGCCAGCACAAGACGGCCCGGCAGGCGCATGGGGGTCTCCGTTATCGGGGTAACAGGCTCTCGGGGGGCGAGGGCCTCCACATCGTGACAGCGCTGGTAGTGCCGGGCAAGCGCGAAACCCCTGTGGCCAGGGAATTTGGGAAATTGTGACCGGGGTAGTGTCGAAGCCGTGGACGACAAGGACGGTAAGGGCACGTACGTTCGTGACGCCCGGTACCTGAACGCGCGGATCACCGCCGACGGCCGGGACGGCTGGCCGGTGGAGCCGGGCAAGTACCGGCTCGCGGTGGCGCGGGCCTGCCCATGGGCCAACCGCGCGGTGATCGTGCGGCGGCTGCTGGGGCTGGAACCAGTGATCTCCATGGCCCTGGCCGGCCCGGTACACGACGAGCGGAGCTGGTCGTTCGACCTGGATCCGGACGGCCGGGATCCGGTGCTCGGCATCGAGCGGCTGGGCGAGGCCTACGAGAAGGCCGTGCCCGGGTACGAGCGCGGCATCACCGTGCCGGCCGTCGTCGACATCCCGACCGGCGCGGTCGTCACCAATGACTATCCGCAGATCACGCTGGACTTCGAGACCGAGTGGACGGCCTACTTCCGGCCGGGTGCGCCGGACCTGTACCCGCAGAAGTACCGGGATGAGATCGACGAGGTGATGCTGCCGATCTACAAAGACGTCAACAACGGCGTCTATCAGGCCGGTTTCTCGACCTCGCAACGCGCCTACGAGGCGGCGTACCGGCGGCTGTTCAAGCAGCTGGACTGGCTCACCGAGCGGCTGGCCGGGCAGCGCTTCCTGGTCGGGGACACGATCACCGAGGCCGATGTGCGGCTGTTTACCACGCTGGCCCGGTTCGACCCGGTGTATCACGGCCACTTCAAGTGCAACCGCTCCAAGCTGAGCGAGATGCCGGTGCTGTGGGCCTACGCGCGGGACCTGTTCCAGACGCCGGGGTTCGGCGACACGATCGACTTCGTCCAAATCAAGCAGCACTACTACGAGGTGCACCGGAGCATCAACCCGACCGGGATCGTGCCGGCCGGACCGGACCTGCGCAACTGGCTGACGCCGCACGGGCGGGAGGACCTGGGCGGGCGGCCGTTCGGGGACGGGACGCCGCCCGGGCCGCCACCGGAGTCCGAACGGGTACCGCCCGGGCATGGAGCGGAGCCAGTGACGGCCGAAGCCTGAGGGGCCACTGGGGCTAGCT
>CAXUJF010000542.1:0-4272 GCA_964250865.1 uncultured Streptosporangiaceae bacterium | reverse complement strand
GTGCAGATCATGGTCAACGGGGGCAAGGTCACCGCGGCTAAGGCGGTGGAGTACCCCCAGGGCACCCCGCGCGACAGCCAGATCAACGCCTTCGCCATCCCGGTGCTCGACCGGGAGGCGGTCAGCGTCGGCAGCGACAAGATCGACATGGTCTCCGGCGCGACCTACACCTCGCAGGGGTACCTGACGTCATTGCAGAATGCGCTGGATAAGGCGAAGATCGGGTCATGACCAAAGGCGGCCTGGGCCGATGACTCTCTCGGCCCGCCAGCAAGCGATCCTGGACCAGATCGAGCGGGCGCTGGCGGCGGCTGATCCGCAGCTGAAGTCGAAGTTCAGCATCTTCACCCGGCTCACGTCACCGGACACGATGCCGGCGACCGAGACCGTGCGGGCCGACGAACGCCGTCGTAGCCGGGTCAAGTCGATAGTGGGGCTGCTGGTGGTCTCCCTCATGACGGCCAGCCTGGTCGGCGCGTTCTTGTTCAGCGTGATCGGCATGCGCAACGAATGTCCCGGGCTGCCGTCCGACCAGACCATGGCCAGCGCCGCGGTGCGGTACGCGGCCTGCAGCCACGACACGGCCGCCTGGAGCAAGGGCGGCCGCTGAATCTGTCAGGCGGTCTCCGGGCCGGTCAGGCCGAGCAGCGGCTCGTCGGGGGAACGCAGGTCAGCCGTGGGCAGGCCACCGGGGTACAGGCGACGGACCTTGTCGGTCACCGAGATCGCGACCTCGACGTGCTGGCGGCGGCTGGCGGCGTAGAACTTCTGGGCGTCCGAGCTCAGCTTGGGCAGGGCGTGCAGGGGCTTGTCGCTGACCGCGAGCAGGGTGGCGGTCGGTATCCGGTAGCGGAACCCGTTCGCGGCGACCGTGGCCGACTCCATGTCCACCGCCAGCGCGCGGGAGACCCGCAGCCAGTCCTCCACCGCAGACAGGTCCAGCTCCCAGTTCCGGTTGGCGGTGGTGAACACGATGCCGGTCCGGCTGCGCAGGCCACGCTCGAGCAGTTCGCCCAGGAGCAGGTTGTTCAGCGCGTAGTTGGAGATCACCGGCACGCGCAGCGGGAGGATGTCGTCCAGCACCCGGTCATCGCGCATGAACGCGGTGGCCAGGACGAGGTCGCCGACGTCCTGGTGGTTCCGGAGCCCGGCGCAGTGCCCGATCATCAGGATCAGATCGGGGCGGAGCACGGCCAGGTGATCGGTGATCGTCTTGGCGTTGGACGGCCCGACCCCGATGTTGACGATGCTCACGCCCGCGCGGCCGGGCTGCTCGTAGTGCCAGGCCGGCATCTGGCGGCCATCGCTGTCGGGGCCGACGCAGCCGGGCAGCGCGGTGCGGAACTCCTCCACGTGCCAGGCGTAGTTGGTCAGCAGCACGTAGCGCTGGAAGCTCTCGGCCGCGGTACCGGTGTAGTGCTCCAGCCGGTCGATAGACAGCGCCATCCGCTCCGGCCCGAACAGGAACAGCTTCTTGCGCCGCAGGTCCCAGCGGGTCTCGTCGACGGCCGGGCCGAGCCGGGGATCGCGCAGGCCGATGACCTTCCGGCCGCGGCAGACCGAGATCCGGGCGCCATGGGCCGCCAGCCGTCCCAGTTCGCGCTCCAGGTACCAGCGGATGGCGTTGGGCGCGGCGAACTCGCCCTCGAGCATACGGTTGTCCACCGACCAGGGCCGCTCGACCGTCAGCCGCGGGTAGTGGCCCTCGGTGTAGGCCGTTTCCATGGCGTCGCAGAGCCGCCCGATCTCCGTGCCGCGGCGGTCGCCGTCCACCAGGGCTGAGAAATCCATCGTCAGCGTCATGGGCCCATATTCTCAGCCGCCCCGGGGACGCGGCCCGATAATGGCGTGCGCGTGGCGCGGCCGGCGAGTACGACTGGTGGCATGCCGGAGCTGATCCTGCCCGACCCTGCTGTGCACCGCTCGTTCCTGGCCGCCATGGCCGAGTTCCAGGCCGAAGGGCGCGGCGGCCCGGACGACAACACGATGCTGGGCCGGGAGATCTACCGGTGGGCGGACCGGTGGGACGACCCGGCCGAGTTCGCGGCCTACGTCCGGTGGCTGCGGGCGGACGCGGACGAGGAGTCAGCGCGCCCACCCGGGTACGTGCCCGGGACCACGCTGTGGTGGGCCGACGGCCCGCAGTACCTGGGCCGGCTGACCATCCGGCACCGGCTCACCCCGTCGCTGCTGGCGGTGGGCGGGCACATCGGCTACGACATCGCACCCGGCGCCCGGCGCCGCGGCCACGCCACCGCGATGCTGGCCGCGGCCCTGCCGGTGGCGCGCGGGCTGGGCATCGACCCGGTGCTGATCACCTGCAACGAGGACAACACCGGCTCGCGCAAGGTCATCGAGGCCAACGGCGGGGTGCTGGAGGACGTCCGCCAGGGCAAGCTGCGGTTCTGGGCGCCGACCGGCGCAGCGGTACGCGGGAGCTGAACCCGGTCAGACGATCTCGGCCACGTTGCGGGTCAGCAGGATCGCGGCGCAGAACGAGCGGTAGATGGCCAGCGGATCGTCGCCGGTGAAGCGCAGCTCCCGGGGACCGGTGCGCTCCACCCCGCGGACCCAGGTGGCGGCCTCGGCGATGTCGGTGGTGCGGACCGAGACTTCCAGCACCGCCTGGCCCAGCGGGGGCGGGGACGCGGTGGCCGCGCCCCGGACCGCCCGCTCGGCGATCTCCCGGATCAGCGCGCAGGCCCGGTCCGGGTGCAGGCTGTGCGCGGCGGCCCGGCTGACCGGCTCCTTGACCACGGCCGCGTGCACGTCCGGGATGAGGGCGGCGGTCTCCTGGCAGGCACAGCGGTCCCCGGTGACCAGCACCACCGGCACGCCGTAGTGCGCGGCCACCAGCGCGTTGATGCCGGCCTCGCCGGTCACCACCCCGTCCAGCCGGGCCTCGAACACGGCCCGCGGGTTGTACGTGTGCGACAGCCCGGACGGGGCCCCGACCGAGCCGTGGTACGACACGAACAGGACCGCGTCGAAGCTGTCGTCCAGGCCCTGCATCATGTACAGCGGCTTGAAGCTGCCGGAGATGTAGGAGGCCTGGGCGGCCAGCGCTTCCGGCGGCAGGTTGCGCATGGTCGAGTGGGAGTCGTTGACCACGATCTCGGTGGCCCCGCCGGCCACGGCGCCCTCGATGGCCGCGTTGACCTCGGCCAGCAGCAGCCGGCGGCCCGCGACCGCCTCCAGCCCGTCGCCCCGGCACTGCTCCCAGTCGACGACCCCGGCCGTGCCCTCCATGTCGCTGGACAGGAAGATTTTCACGCCAGTCTCCTGTGGTCAGGCGGGGGTGTCCCAGTGGCCGCGGCGGACGACCTCGCCGAACGGGCGCCGGTTCAGCTTCTCGATCGGGCGCAGCGGGCGGTCGGCCGGATAACCGACGCCGAGCATGAACGAGACGACGTAGCCCGCAGGGACGCCGAGGATCGCGCGGGCCCGGTCCTGGTCACCGACGGAGGAGTGCCCCGTGCCGATGCCGAGGTCGGCGGCGGTGATCATCATGGCGTAGGTGGCCTGGCCCAGGTCGTACTGGTCGACGACCTTCGTCCGGTCGTCTTCGGGCTCGGGTACGACCAGCACGATGGCGGCCGGCGCCTGGGCGATGTGCCGGGCCCCCTGCCAGACCTGCGACAGCTCGGCCAGCTGCTGGTGATCGGTGACGATGACGAAGTCCCAGTGCTGCCGGTTCGACGCCGACGGGGCGCGCCAGCCCGCCTCGGCGATGCGCAGCAGATCCGCATCGGGAATCGGGTCCGGCCGGTAGTCACGGACGTTCCGCCGGGACCGGATGGCGTCCCACGTCTCCATGGATGGCTCCTCGGGATCGATCTGTTATGGCTACCCGACAGCACGACGGATGGACCGGAGCAAGACGGCAGCGGCTTCCACGATGGGGGGTTATCGGAAAGCCGCTGCCGCGAGTCCAGTATGCCCCGGATCTCCTACGCCGCGGACCGGCTCGGACCGCGCCGCGCCGAGAAAACCCCGCGAACTGGGGCAATTCGGCCGCAGTCAGGGTGGGCTCCAGCGGGCGCGGTCAGGCCTTGAACATGGTGAGGCTGATTTCGTTGGCCATGGCCTGGTAGCCGGCGTCGTTGGGTGCAGGTGGTCGCCGCTGTCGTAGGCACCGCTGGTGCGGATCCAGTGGTTGACCGCCTCGCGTTTCTTCTCGCGCTGCTCCGGCTGCCGGCCGGCGCGCCGGCCGTGGTCGGGCAGGCCGCCCCGAGAGCCACCGCCCGCGCCGTTCCGGCCCGCCGCCGGCGC
>CAXUJF010000541.1:0-4292 GCA_964250865.1 uncultured Streptosporangiaceae bacterium | reverse complement strand
GTGCGCGTCGCCCGACAAGCCATAGCCGACGAGTTCGGCGTAGATGCGCGCGCCGCGGCGGCGGGCGTGCTGCTGGACGCCCGGGACGGCGAGCGCTACCGGGGCGAGGCCGAGCCGATCGATCCGGTGGCGGGCCACATCCCCGGCGCGGTCAGCGCCCCGACCCGGGAGAACATGACCGGCGACGGCTCGTTCCTGGACGCGGACGCGCTGCGCAAGCGCTTCGCCGCGCTCGGGGTCACGGCCGGCCGGCCGGTCACGGTCTACTGCGGATCGGGGATCACGGCCGCGCACGAGGTGCTGGCCCTGGAGGTGGCCGGCTACCAGGCCGCGCTCTATCCCGGGTCGTGGTCGCACTGGATCACCGACCCGGAGCGCCCGGTCGCGACGGGTCCCGAATAGCTAGAACGGGAAGCCGTGGGCGCAGGTGCTGGGGTGGTTACCGGGCGGAGCTCCCGGGCGGGCGCTACCCGTGCACGTATTCGCCCGGCGCTTCGTACAGCACCGGGTAGGTGTCGCTGCCCATGGGCGGCGGGTCGGTCAGCGGGCCGGAGTTCTCGGCCGACCACTGGGCCCAGTCCTGCCACCACGAACCGGCGTGCCGGGTCGTCTTTTCGCGCCACTTGTCGGCCGACCGGGGATACTTCTTGCCCACCAGGTACCAGCCCTTGGGGCCGGGTGGGTTGACGATGCCGGCGATGTGACCGCCGTTGCTGAGCACGAACCGGACCGGCCCGGTGATCAGGCCGGTGGTGGCGTAGGCCGACCGCCAGGGCACGATGTGGTCGTTCTCGGCCGAGACGACGTAGGCCGGGTGCTTGACGTCAGCCAGGTTGAGCCTCCGGCCCGCCATCTCCAGGAGGCCCCGGGCCAGGTTGTTCTCGACGTAGAAGTTGCGCAGGTAGAAGGCGTGCATGGCCGCGGGCATGCGGGTGCTGTCCGCGTTCCAGGCCAGGATGTCGAAGGCCGGCGGGTCCTGGCCCATGAGCCAGTTGGAGGCGACGTAGCTGAAGATCAGGTCGTTGGCCCGCAGGATGTCGAAGGTGCCCGCCATGGCGCTGGCGGCCAGGTGGCCTTCCCGCTCCATCTGGGCCTCCAGCCGGCGCACCGTTCCGAGATCGGTGAACGCGCCCAGCACCCCGGGCTCGGAGTAGTCGAGCAGCGTGTTGAGCAGGGTGAGGTTGCCGATCCGGTCGTCGGCGCCCGCGGCCAGGTAGGCGTCAATGATCGCGGTCAGCGCGCCGCCCAGGCACAGGCCGACGATGTCGGTCGCCGGCGCCCCGGTGATGTCCTGGATGACGTCCAGGGCCTGCTGCGGCCCGTGGATCAGGTAGTCATCCAGCGTGATGCCGGACATCTCCGGTGACGGATTGCGGTAGCTGATGGCGAACACGGTCCGCTCGTGCTGGACCGCCCATTCGGCGAAGCTGCGCCCGGGGGCCAGGTCCATCACGTAGTACTTGTTGATCCAGGGCGGGCTGAACAGCAGCGGCGTGGCGTGGACCTGAACGGTCTGCGGTGAGTACTGCAGCAGTTCCATCAGCTCGTTGCGGAACACGACCTGGCCCGGGGTGGCGGCGAGGTTGTCCCCCAGCGTGAACGGGCTGGTGTCGACCTGCCGGGGCCGGCCGTTGTTGTGCCGCAGGTCGTCGACGAAGTTGCGCATCCCCTTGGCCAGGCTGGCGCCCCCGGTCTCGAACGCCCGCTTGAGCGCGGCCGGGTTGGTCGGCAGGTAGTTGGTCGGGGCCAGCGCGTCCACGACCAGGCCGGACATCAGGCGCGCCTTGGCCTCCTGCTGGGGCTCGAGCCCGGCGGCCGACACCAGCCGGCCGGCCAGGTCAGCGAAGGCCTGGTACGACAGCCGCAGCGAGTAGAAGGCCGGGTTGTCGGCCCACGCCGGGTCGGTGAAGCGCTTGTCCCGCGGATCGAGGGTCACCGGGGGCGGGATCGGGCGGCCGAGCCAGCTGGACAGCGCCACCGCCGGGACCTGGGCCAGGGCGGCCGCGTACCGCAGCCACGCCTCACCGGCCTCGGCCGGATTCGACATGGCGCCGGTGAACACCGCGCCCAATGCCCGGCCGAGCCCGGCCGCGTCCGCGTCGGCGAACAGGTCGGTTTCCGGCCCGAGCACGAACGCGGCGTGCTGGCCCCGGTCGTCGGGTGTCTCACCGGTCATGGCGGCTCCCTTGTCGCTGCCACCAGCAAATCCCGCCACTGCGCCGGAAGCAAGGGTACATATAGAGCCATGACCAGCCGTCTGATCCGGGTCCGGGGACTACCTATCCACACCCAGGTGAGCGGGCAGGGCGAACCGCTGCTGCTGCACTCCGGCGTGTTCACCGGCGCGCAGAGCTGGGATCCGCTGCTGCCCCAGCTGGCTGGGTACCGGGTCATCGCGTTCGACCCGCCCGGCATCGGCCGGTCGCCGGCGCCCGCGTACCCGCTGACCATGCGGGCGCTGGCCTCGATCGGGGCCGGACTGCTGGACGAACTGGGCCTCGGGTCCGCCCACGTCCTCGGCCTGTCGTTCGGCGGCGCGGTCGCGCAGCAGATGGCCCTCAGCCACCCGTCCCGGGTGCGCCGCCTGGTCCTGGCCTCCACCGTGTTCGGCAGCCCCGGGATACCCGGCGACGCCCAAGCGCTCTGGCATTTCCTGCAGTCCGGGGGTTACAGCCAGGACCGGCTGGAGCAGACGGCCGGAACCATGTTCGGCGGCCGCCTGCGGACCGAGCCCGGGCTCATCCGCATCCTGCGGATCCGGCGGCCCAGCGACACCCGGGCCGGCCTGTACCGGATGACCTCACTGTTCGGCTGGTCCAGCCTGCCCTGGCTGTGGGCCATCCGCCATCCGGCCCTGATCCTGTGCGGCGACGACGATCCGATCACCCCGCTGGTCAATTCCCGGATCATGGCGGCCCTGATGCCGCAGGCGCGGCTGGAGGTGGTCCGGGGTGGCGGTCACCTGATGCTGCTCGACAGCCCGGCCCAGGTCGCGTCCCTGGTGACCCGGTTCCTAGGTCGCGCCAGCTCAGCTGCTCTGGCCCGGTCCGTCCCGCATACTTAGGTCGGTGTACGGCCCGTTCCGGGCCACGATCAATTGAGGAGAGCCGGGATGGCGGACGAGCCCGCGGGCGACGCGCAGGCGGACGGCCTGGGCGGCTACATCCGGCTGCAGCGGCAGCTGGCCGACCTGTCCCTGCGGCAGCTGTCCGACCTGACCAAGGTGTCCAACGCCTACCTCAGCCAGGTCGAGCGTGGGCTGCACCAGCCGTCGCTGCGCGTGCTGCGGTCCATCGCCGACGCGCTCAACTTGTCGGCCGACACCCTGCTGTCACAGGCCGGCATGGCGGCCAAGGAGGGTGCGGGCGGCGGCAGCCAGGCCGGCCCGGGAGCCGGCGCTGGGCGCGGGGGGGGATCCGGGGCTGAATCCGGCACCGAAGCGGCGATCCTGCGTGATCCCGATCTCGGCCCGCAAGAACGCGAGACGCTGCTCCGCGTGTACCGCAGCCTGCGGCAATCCCCTGGTGCTTGATACCGATCATCTTGATTGACATGTAGAGCAGTCGTGCGTACTATTTCAAGCACACGGTGAACACATAGTACGCACGACAGGGAGAACCATCATGACCACCATCCAGGAGCAGTACTCCGAACTGATCAAGCAGAGCCAGGACGCCAGCCGGGCCGCCCTCGAGACGTGGACCCAGACGTTCCAGCAGGCCGCCGGCCAGCTGTCGGGCTCCGGGCTGGTCAGCCCGGACCAGGTGATCGACCAGGTCTTCGACTTCGCCGGCCAGGTCCTCAACGCCCAGCGTGACTTGGCCAAGCAGCTCGTCGCCACCGGCACCGCGATGGCGGAGAAGGCACGCGACGGCGTGTCCCGGGTGACCGAATCCGCTCACCAGGGCTGACGGCGCGACGCACGGCGGTGGCGGAGGTGGACGGGAATCGAACCCGCCGGCGGCGCGGAGCACCGCCCACCGGTTTTGAAGACCGGGGCGCCCACCAGGAACGCTGACACCTCCACGCCATCGGCCGCGATCCGAACCTACTGGATTCAGCGGCCGCGGCTAACTACCGTGGCCGGTCACCCGCCGGAACCGTAGGCCACCACGTTGTCGTAGTAGTGATGGGTGGCGTAGTCGAACGGGCCGCCGCAGGTGATGATGACCAGGCGGGTCCCGGACCCCGGCGCGGTGAGCAGCCCGGCCGGCACGCGGCCTTTCTGATAGGTACGCACGCCGTCGATCGTCCAGTGCTCGGCCCCAGCGGTGGTCTGGACGGTGACCCGG
>CAXUJF010000540.1:0-4293 GCA_964250865.1 uncultured Streptosporangiaceae bacterium | reverse complement strand
TCGAGCCGCCGGAGCCGGTGGACAAGGACCTGTACGAGCTGCCGCCGGACGAGGCGCTGGCCATCGCGCAGGTCCCAGGTTCGCTGGATGCGGTGCTCGACACGCTCGAGGCCGACCACGCCTACCTCACCGAGGGCGGCGTGTTCACCGAGGACCTGATCGAGACCTGGATCGACTACAAGCGCACCAACGAGATCAACCCGATGCGGCTGCGCCCGCACCCGCACGAGTTCGAGCTGTACTACGACGTGTGAGGCCTGGCGGTTGAGGTCTTAAGCGACGTCGACAGGGGCGGAATCATCGGGCATGAGCCCGGGGATTCCGCCCCTGTTTCTTGGCCCGGCGCGCAGGACGTTCCAGATGGTGAAGGCGGCGGCCGCGGCGATGGCCATGCCGATCGACATGGCGGTGGCGGAGTCGCCCGCCAGCGTCACCAGCGGGCCGGCCAGGCCGCCGACGGCGTACTGGGCCCCGCCGAGCAGGGCCGAACCGGCTCCGGCGGCCTCGGGGTGATTGAGCATGGCCAGGTTGGTGGCGGTGGGAATGATGATTCCCATACTGGCGACGCAGACGAACAGGAAGGGCAGCACGGCCCAGGTCGGCGCGCCGGCCGCTACCACCGCGCACAGCCCGGCCGCCCCGGCCAAGGCGATAGACAGGCCCACCCCCAGCAGCCGCGCCGGCGGGAACCGGCGCAGCAGGCGGAAGGTTGATGTCCCGGCGATGATGATGCCGACCGAGTTGACCGCGAACATCGCGGAGAACGCGCTGGTGCTCAGGCCGTAGTCGCGCTGCAGGATGACCGAGCTCAGCGAGAGGTAGATGAACAGCATCGCGCTGGCCAGCACGAGCGCGCTGACGGCCCGGACGAACAGGCGATCCGCGACGAGGGTGCGGACCAGGCCGACGGTGCCGCGCAGGCCCGCCGACTGGCGACGGTCGGCGGGCAGTGACTCCGGCAGGAACAGCGCGGTACCGGCCAGCAGCAGCAGGCCGGTGCCGGTCAGGACGAGAAACAGGGCGCGCCACGACATCACGTGCAGCAGGATGCCGCCGGCCACCGGGGCTACCGCCGGGGTGACGTTGGCGATCAGGGCGACCACGGCGAACGCGCGGGCCAGGGCTTGGTTGTCGTAGAGATCGCGGACGACCGCCCGGGCCAGCACCAGGCCCGCGGCACCGCCGAACCCCTGGATCAGCCGCAAGATGACCAGGGCGGTGACGCTGGGCGCCACCGCGCACAGCAGCGCGGCCACGGTCCACAGGGCGACGCCGGCCAGCAGCGGGCGCCGCCGCCCGAACCGGTCGCCGAGCGGGCCGAACACGAACTGCCCGATGGCCAGGCCGGCCAGGCAGCACGAGACGCTCAGCTGGGCGGCACCGTCGCTGGTGTGCAGGGTCGTGGCCACCTGCGGGAGGGCGGGCAGGTACAGGTCGAGCGAGAGCGGGCCGAACGACGACAGGCCGCCGATCACCGCCAGGCGGGCCGCCCGGCGGGTGCGGTCCGCCTGGGTGCGGGCCGGCTGGTTAGCCACAATGGCGAACCTTAGCGGGCGCCGTTACGGCGGGCCGAGCCGCCGGTGGCCAGCCGCATCAGGTCGGTGTCCAGTTCGACAGCGGGCTCGTCGGCGGTGACGGCGGTGCCGAACTCATGCTGGTAGCTGGACCAGGACTCGTCCCGGACGGCGCGGGCGAAGCCGCTCTCCATCAGCAGGATCAGCTCGCGGACGGCTCGGTCGACGCGCTGGTTGAGGGCGGGGTCGGCCCAGTCCTCAGGCGCCGCGAACAGCGAGGTCGGCACGGCCAGGGCGCGCAGGTAGGCGAACAGCGGGCGTAGCTGGTCATCGGCTACGAGCGCGTGCCGGGCGGTGCCGGCCGTCGCGGCCAGCACGACCGGCTTGGCGATCAGCAGGTCGTTGTCCAGCACGTCGAAGAACGACTTGAACAGGCCGCTGGCCCCGGCCTTGTAGACGGGGGTGCTGACCACCAGGCCGTCGGCCGCGCCCAGCGCGTCGATGGCCTGGCGCAACCGGGGCGAGACCAGCTGAGACACCACCGCGCTGGTGATGTCGGCGGCCAGCTCGCGCAGTTCGATGACGGTCACGGTCACATCGTGGCCGTGGCGGGCGGCCAGGGCCACAGTGCGGTCGGCGATGCGGTCGGCCAGCAGCCGAGTCGAGGACGGGTCGCTGGTGCCCCCGCTGACCACCGCGAGCCGGAAGGTATCGGTCACTTCAGATCCTTGTCGTGGGCTAGGGCCAGCTTGCGGCACAAGGCTTCGAGCTGGCCGAGTTCGTCGTGGGTGAGGCCCGCGGTCATGGCCCGGGCCACGGTACGGGCGTGGCTCCGGCCGACCTGCCGCTGGACCGTCCGACCCGCCGCGGTGAGCGAGAGCCGGACGCCGCGGCCGTCGGCCGGGTCGGTGCAGCGATCGACCAGGCCCCGCTCGGCCAGCCGGTCCACCAGCCGGGACAGGGCGGGCTGGCTGAGCAGGACGTGCCGGTTCAGCTCGGACAACCGCACCGGCTCGGGGCACTTGGACAGGGTGTAAAGCACGTCGTACTCTCGCATGGACACCTCGGACCAGCTGTCCTCGGCGGCGTATTCGCGCATCAGCGTGCCGTACGCCGCGAGCAGCTGCTCCCAGGCGTCGTTGGCGAGCTGAGTCATCACGCAGCCGTTTCCTGGGTGTCCTGGTAGGGCGAGCCACCGGTGACGTTGTCGCCCCGGTTGGCGTTGGGGCGCGGCTGGCGCGGCGCCTCGTCGCCGTACTTGGCCCGGACCAGGCTGGCGTGGGTGGGCGCCTCGGGGGTCTCGGGGTCCTGCCGGGCGGCGATCTCCTTGCGCAGCACCGGGACGACCTCCTCCCCCAGCAGGTCGAGCTGGTTCAGCACGGTCTTCAGCGGCAGGCCGGCGTGGTCGACCAGGAACAGCTGGCGCTGGTAGTCACCGAAGTGCTCGCGGAAGGTCAGCGTCTTGTCGATGATTTCCTGCGGGCTGCCGACCGAGAGCGGGGTGCCGGCCATGAAGTCCTCCATGGTCGGGCCGTGCCCGTAGACCGGGGCCTCGTTGAAGTACGGCCGGAACTCGTTCTTGGCGTCCTGGGAGCGGCGGGCGATGTAGGCCTGGCCGCCGAGGCCGACGATGGCCTGCTTCTTGGTGCCGTGGCCGTAGTGCTCGAAGCGCTGCCGGTAGAACCGGATCAGCTGGATGTAGTGCTCCTTGGGCCAGAAGATGTTGTTGGCGAAGAAGCCGTCGCCGTAGTACGCGGCCTGCTCGGCGATCTCGGGCGTGCGGATCGAGCCGTGCCACACGAACGGGGGCACGTCGTCCAGCGGGCGCGGCACCGAGGTGAACCCCTGCAGCGGGGTGCGGAACGCGCCGTCGGAGTCGACCACGTCCTCGCGCCACAGCTGGTGCAGCAGGTTGTAGTTCTCCAGCGCCAGCGGCAGGCTCTCCCGGATGTCCTGGCCGAACCACGGATAGACCGGGGCGGTGTTGCCGCGGCCGAGCATCAGGTCAACCCGGCCCTTGGCCAGGTGCTGCAGCATCGCGTACTCCTCGGCGATGCGGACCGGGTCGTTGGTCGTGATCAGCGTGGTCGCGGTGGACATGATCAGCCGCTTGGTGGTGGCCGCGATGGTGGCCAGCAGCGTCGTCGGCGCCGAGGAGAAGAACGGCGGATTGTGGTGCTCGCCGATCGCGAACACGTCCAGCCCGACCTCGTCCGCCTTCTGGGCGATCTGGACGATCCCGTCGATCCGCTCCGCCTCGCTGGGGGTCTGACCGGACACCGGGTCCCGGGTGATGTCACTGACCGAGAAGATCCCGAACTGCATGGTTATCTCCTTTGCTTCCCGCCTCGCAGGTCCCGGGCAGGTATATGCGTTTGCATTTATCTCCAACCAGGGTGCCGCCAGGTCTATTCCGCGCCGTGCGGACTGGACCGGCACCGGCAGCGGCTCGTCGGCTTAGTACTCTCCGTCAGATTTGGTTTACATTCGGTGTCCGAGGTGGCATTGTAGGCGGATACTTAGGGTGATCGTCTGAGTACGGGAGATGAACTTTGGCGACCATGATCATTGAAGACGTGGCCGTGGTGGCGGTAATCGTCTTGTTCGCCTGGCTCGTGCCCGCGCGCCAGAACGGCATACCCGGGCTCGGCGGGCGCGGGCGGATTCCGGCCCACCGGGCGCCGGGACGCCGGGCGCCAGGACGCCACCCGGCAGGTCGCGCCGTACGGGCCGACCTGGCGGTGGCGGCGGTGGCGGAAACCCGGCCCCAGCCGATCAG
>CAXUJF010000539.1:0-4298 GCA_964250865.1 uncultured Streptosporangiaceae bacterium | reverse complement strand
CAGCTAAGCGGAACTCGATATCTCGGCGATGCTCGACAGCTGATCGGCCATGACGGACAGGATGTGCCGGCGCATCAGGGTTTCGGCCGCGGTCCCGTCCCGCTGCACGATCGCCTCGTAGATAGCCTCGTGCTCGGGGACGGACTTGGCCAGGCGGCCGGGGATCCCGGTGGTCAGGCGGCCGATGCGCTTGATGTGGCCGCGGATGTTGCCGACCATCTCGTCGATCCGGCTGTTGCGCGACTGGGCGTACATGACCAGGTCGAACTGGTCCAGCAGCTCGGTCAGCTCGCCGGCCCGGCCGTCGATCACCTCGTCACCGGCCACGCACTCGGCGCTGGCCCGCACGATCCGGGCCAGCTCGGCCAGCCCGTCCGCGCTGATGTAGGAGGCGGCCTGGCGGGCGCAGGCGCCCTCCAGCAGCTCGCGCAGCTCGTAGATCTCCCGCAGGTCGGCGCGGCTGTAGCCGACCACCACCGCGCTCCGGTACGGGGGGATGGCCACGAAGCCGTCCTTCTGCAGCCGGACCAGCGCGTCCCGCAGGGGGGTCTTGCTCACCCCGAACCTGGGCGCCAGCTCCGCCTCCCGCAGCACCGCACCGGGCGGCAGGGCACCGCTGACGATGTCGTCCCGGAGCTGCTGGTACACGGTGTCCTTGAGCTGCCGGTGCGCTCCGTCGTCCACCGCGTGCGTCATCGCCGGCCTCCCCTGTGTCGCCAACCCTGGTGTCGCCACCTCTGAGATCTCAGATCCTAGGACAGCGACGTCGGTGGGCGGCCCGGCCAGCAACCCGGTGAGCCGCCCAGGGAGCGGCCCAGCGGGCGACCCGGTGCGGCGCGCTCCCGGCGGCCGCTTGCGGCGGGCGGGCACGGCGGTCAGATCCGGTCCAGGACGCGCGCGAACCCGGCGTTGGCCTGGCGCAGGATCTCGGGTTCGTCCATGGTCAGCAGTTCGCGGCCGCGCATCAGCACACGCCCGTCGACGATGGTGGTGTCGACGGCGCTGCCGTTGGCCGCGAAGACCAGATGGGAGTGGAGCTGGTCGGCGTTGGCTTCGGCCAGCGGGGTGAACATGACGTTGCGCGTGTCGACCAGGATCACGTCGGCCTTGCGGCCCACGCTGAGCTGGCCGGTGTCGTGACCCAGGGCCGCGGCCCCGTTCCGGGTGGCCATGGCCAGCACGTCCGGGGCCTGGAACAGGCTCGCGTCGACCCGGGCGGCCCGGTGGATCAGCGCGGTGAACTTCATCACCTCGAACATGTCCAGGCTGTTGTTGCACTCGGCCGCGTCGTGGCCCAGCCCGACGTTCAGGCCCGCGGCCAGCATCTCCGGCACCCGGGCGATGCCGTTGCCCAGCTTGGCGTTGGAGCTCGGGTTGTGGGAGATCTGAGTCCCGGTCTCCCGCATCAGGGCGATCTCGGTGTCGGACAGCCAGACACAGTGCGCCGCCACCGTCCGCCGCCCCAGCAGGCCCGCGTCGTAGGCCACCTCGGTCGGCCGCTGCCCGAACCGCTCCTTGCTGTTCTCCACCTCGGTCAGCGACTCGTTCAGGTGCACATGGATGCCCGTATCCAGGTCATCAGCCAGGGCCCGGGCGTCCCGCAGCAGTTCCGGTGAGGCCAGCGGCAGCCACTCGATCCCGACGTACACCTCGATGCGGCCGCCCGCGCTGCCGTGCACCGTGTCGTAGGCGTCCTTGTTGTCCTGCAAGGTGTCGAGCTTGTGCTCGTCCAGAGCCACATCGTTGGACAGCACGGCCCGGATGCCGATGTCACTGGCCGCCCGGCCCAGGTCGGGCAGCCGCCGGTACATGTCGTTGACCGTGGTCACGCCGTTCTTGATCGACTCCAGGTAGCTGGCCGCCGCGGCCCAGTAGGCGGTCTCGGCGTCCAGGGCCCGGATCGACGGGTACCAGAACTGCTCCAGCGACTCCCACAGCGGGAGATGGTCGCAGTACCCCTTGCCCACCGCGGTGTGGAAGTGCAGGTCGATCAGGCCCGGCAGCACCACCATCCCGGCCGCGTCGATCACCTCGTCCCCGGCCTGGACCGGACCCGGGTACGAACCCGGCCCGACCGCGGCGATCCGGTCGCCGTCCAGCACCACATGGCCGCCGAAGTAGACGTTGCGGGTGTCGTCCAGGGTCAGAACAGTTCCGTTATTTATAACGAGGCTCATGACACCTGGGCTCCCTGCTCGGCGGCGACGCACGCGGCGAAGCGCTCGATGGTCTGCGTCCGCTTGGGCCCGAGCGGGAACACGGTCAGGTAGTCGATGCCCAGCCCGGCCAGGGCCCGGATGTGCTGGCGGGCCTCGTCCGAGCCGCCGGCCAGCGCCATCCGGTGCACGAATTCGTCCGGCAGGGCTTCGGCCGCGCGGGCGGCCTCCTGGAACTCCCCGCCGGAGTAGCTGGTCCGCACCTGCTCCACCAGCGCGGCCGGCAGCCCGGCGATCTCGCAGTACACCGGCGACGTCTGCGGGAACCAGGCGGCGATGCTGCGCGCCGCGGCGAACGCGGCCGCCTCATCCTCGTCGTCGATGGCCCCGTAGGCGAACACCGTGACCTCGGGCCGGTCCCGGCCCGCCTGCGCGGCACCGCGGTCGATGTGGTCGAGGGCGAAGCGGATACCGTCCGGGTGCAGGCCGGCCAGCAGGATCACGCCGTCCGCGACCCGGCCCGCCAGCTCCAGCGTTTTCGGGCCGGTGGCCGACACCCAGATGGGGATGTCAGGGACCGGGGCGAACCGGTAGTGCGCGTCGTCCAGGCCGAAGCCGCGGGCGGCCACGGTGACGTGCTGGCCGGCCCACAGGGCCCGGATCACCTCGATAGATTTCTCCAGGTCGGCCAGGCGGGCCGGCTTCTCGGCCAGCGACAGCAGCGGCCGGTCACCGGCCCCGATGCCCAGCGTGACCCGGCCACCGGAGATCTCGGCCACGGTGGCCGCCGCGACCGCGGTGATGGCCGGGTGCCGGGTCACCGGGTTGGTCACCGCGGTCCCGATCCGCAGCCGGTCCGACGCCCGGGCGGCCAGGGTGAGGTAGGCCCAGCAGTTCCGGGAGTGCAGCGAGGAGTCGGTCAGCCAGAGGGCGTCGTAGCCCAGCCGGTCGATCAGCCCGACGTGCTGCTCGAACACCTCGGGAGTGTCGACCCCCTGGAGGCAGACGGCGGTGCGCATGGGTCCCCCTTCACTGCATCACGAGCGGGATCACTGAGTGGTTCACGGTACGGGCCTGGTTACCGGCATCGGTGCGACCCGGACCGGGTTGAGGGGCGCCAGTGCCCGCTCGCAGGCTTCGGCGAAGTCCAGCACCTGCAGGTCGTGCGCCCACGGGCCGACGACCTGCAGACCGGCCGGCAGCCCGTCGGCGGCCAGGCCGCAGGGCACGGTGATGGCCGGCTGGCCCGAGATGTTGAACGGGTAGGTGTAGGGCGTCCAGGTGAGCCAGGGCAGCGGCGCCCCGGCCTCACCGCCGGGCGGCACCTCGGCCTCGGCCGCGAACGCGGTGCCGGGCATGGTCGGCATGACCAGCAGGTCCCAGGGGCCGAACAGGGCGAACAGCTTGGCGTTGAACGCCCGCCGGGCCTCCAGTGCCTGGTAGTAGCGGGCCAGGCCGTACTCCTGCGCCAGCGGGAGCAGGCGGGCCAGGCCCGGGTCCATGACGTCGCCGTGGTCGCGGATGAGGTCGGCGAAGCCCAGCCCGCGCCCGGTGACCCACATCGCCTCGAAGATGTCGCGGGGCAGCGGGGCATCCAGGCTCGCGACGTCGGCCAGCTCGGCCAGGCCGGCCGCCCGGATCAGCCGGCAGGCGCGGCCGAACACCATGGCCACGGCGGCGTCCGGCGCGATCCCGAACGGCTCGCGCAGCACGCCGACGCGCAGGCGCCGCGCGGGCGGGCCGGCCAGCCGGGCCGCGAACGCGGACTGCGGGTCCCGGGGGTCCGGGCCCCGGGTCAGCTCGAACACCGCCCGCGCGTCGGCCACCGACCGGGTCAGCGGCCCGGCGTGGGACAGCGTCTCGTTGACGGTGCCGGGCCAGACCGGGATCGCGCCGAGCGTCGGCTTGAACCCCCCCACCCCGCAGAACGCGGCCGGGATCCGGATCGATCCGCCGGCGTCGGTGCCGGTGGCCACGGGCACGGCGCCGGCCGCGACGGTGGCCCCGGGCCCGGCGCTCGCGCCGTTCGTGGACGATGCCCTGGACGAGATTGAGTACGTGACGGGCGACGCCTCCACAAAGTGGGGCGCGGAGCGGGCGCGCGACGGGCACCCGGCGCCGTTCCCGCTGACCTACGTGGAG
>CAXUJF010000538.1:0-4314 GCA_964250865.1 uncultured Streptosporangiaceae bacterium | reverse complement strand
CCGGCCGGTGGCGCGCGGGCGCGCCCCGGGGGCTGGCCGGGCGTCCCGGCCTCCCCGGGTTTCCCGGGTCCCCCGAGTCTCCGGAGTGTCAGGACGCCGCCGGCCAGCCGGGCCGGCCTGAGAGCGCATTCCTGTCTTGGCCCCTCGGGCCCCTCTCGCCCGTCGGCCCCAGAGCCAGCGGCCGGCCGTGATCACGATGGCCACGGCCGTGGCCGCGGCCATGGTCAGGAAGCCGTTCGCGATCCACTGGGCCGCGGTCACGGTCAGCGCCGACGAGGACGGCGCGCTCCGGTTGAGCACCAGCCCCGCGGCCAGCGCGAAGATCAGGTAGCACAGCACCGGCACCGGGATCATCAGGTAGGCCGACCGCGGCCGGACGGCCAGGACGGCACCTAGCGATCCGGCGACGACGAATCCGCCCAGCAGCGTGCCGGGCTCATGCTTGGTGGCCACCGAGACGAGCGCGCCCAGCACGGCCGCGATGACCACGATCCCCAGACCCTGGCCGCCGGACATCTGGCCCCAACGCCAGGACCGCGCGGGCCTGCCGCCGGCCTCCGCCTCGCCGGGCCTCCCGGCGTCGGCCGCCGCCTCCCGGCGCGGCCCGCACCAAGGCGCCCCCCCGCCCCCCGCCCCCCCCCCCCCGCCCCGCGGGGGCCGGCCGCCGCCCCCCGCCGCGCCGGGCCCCCCGGCGTCGGCCGCCTCATCCGGGCGCGGCCCGCTCATCGGCACCGCCCGGAACGGGTCCGGCCAGCCGGACGAGGCCGGCGGACGCAGGGCTGGCCGATCCTGGGCTGGCCGATCCTGGGCTGGCCGACCCTGGGCCGGCCGGGCCGGCGTCGGCCGGTCCTGAGCCGAGCGGTCCTGGATACGCCAGTCCTGAGCCGATTGGTCCTGGGCGGCCCTGTTCCTGGCTTGCTCGGGGTCCTCGCGGTACCAGCCCGGCTCTTCCCACGCGGCCGGTTTGCCGTCGCCAAGACGCCGGTACCCGCCCGTTGGCGGTTCCGGGACATTTCGGGCCGGACGGAAGCCGGGCCCGGGCGCACTGCCGAACGGCGGGCGCGGATCCGAATCGTGCCATCGGGGCTCGCTCATCTGATCACCGATGTTAGCTGTTAGGGATCAGTGACACCGCCCCCGCCGGTATTCTTCGCCGCATGGAAACCGGCGGCCGGCGCGGAGCCCAGTTGGCCAGCGTGCCGCCGAGCCGCCCCTACCGGCGGGTGGCCCGTACCTCCATATACCTTGTGACCTGCGTCCTTTCGGCGCTGGTGCTCGCGGCGAGCGGTTTTTCCTACTTTGTCGTGAGCGACGTCAACAGCATCGGTTCTTCGCACGCGATCTCGAGCGGAAGCTCGATCGGCGCGCAGAACATCTTGCTGATGGGCCTGGAGAGCCGCCGCGACTGGGACGGCAACGTGCTGCCGGCCAGCGTCCTCAAGGCCCTGCACGCGGGCAGCGTGCAAGGGGTCAAGAACGGCGTCGGCGGCAACGACACCAACACGCTGATCCTGATCCACATCCCGGCGGGCGGGAAAAAGGCCGTCGCCTTCTCCATCCCGCGCGATGACTGGGTGTCCTTCGCCGGTACCGTCGGCCCGCAGCAGCACGGCAAGATCGACCAGGCCTACGGGGTCAGCATGTTCTACCAGCAGCAGAAGCTGAAGCAGCAGCAGCCGAACATCAGCCAGGACCAGCTCGCGTTCCAGGGCAACGAAGCGGGCCGGAAGGCGGCGGTGGACACCGTCGAGCAGCTCACCGGCGTGCACATCGACCACTTCGCCGAGGTCAACCTGGACGGCTTCTACGAGCTGGCCAACGTGCTCGGCGGGGTCGAGGTCTGCCTCAAGCACGCGGTCTCGGACAAGAACTCCGGAGCCGACTTCAAGACCGGGTACCAGCACCTGGACGCGGCCCAGGCGCTGGCCTTCGTCCGCCAGCGCGACGGGCTGACCAACGGCGACCTGGACCGGACCCACCGCCAGCAGGCGTTCCTGGACTCGGTCATGATGCAGCTGCGGAGCCAGGGCGTGCTGGGCGACCTGACCAAGCTGCAGGCGCTGCTGTCCGTGGCCAAGCAGTACGCGATCACCGACTCGGGCTGGAACCTGCTCAACTTCTCCTCGCAGATGTCCAGCCTGACCGGCGCCAACCTGGTGTTCCACACGCTGCCGATCCAGGCCTACGCCACCATCGACGGCCAGGCCGCCAACCAGATCAACCCGGCCCAGATCAAGACGATCGTGCAGCAGGCGTTCTACCCGGCCCCGGCGAAGTCGTCCAGCGCGCCACCGGCGCCGGGCACGGCCGCCGCGCGGACCGTGGTGGACGTGCTCAACGGCGGCGACACCGGCGGCCTGGCCGGTCAGGTCTCGAACGCCGTGGTCAAAGCCGGTTACCAGGCCGGGCTGATCGAGAACACCACCGCGCTGGCCAGTACCAAAGTGCTCTACGGCACCGGTGAGGCCGCCAACGCCAGCTCGCTGGCCGCCGCCTTCGGGGTGACCGCCACGGCCAGCACCTCGGTCGCGGCCGGCCACATCGAGATCAAGCTCGGCGCCGCCACCACCTCCGTGCCGGTGATCAGCTCCGGTTCGGCCACGGCGAGCACGGGTGCCAGGGCGTCTTCGCCGTCTGGGGTCATCCCGACCGCTGGCCCGCAGGGCGGCGCCGTCGGGTCCGACAAAGGCATCCCCTGCGTCAGCTGATGAGGACCGGGATGCCGTCCAGCTCGACGCCGGCGTCCCGCAGCTCGGTCAGCGCGCGGGCCGTGCTGTCCGGGGCCACACCCGCGGTCAGCCCGAGCAGCACGCGGGTGCCGAAGCCATCCCGCACCGCGTCGGCCGCGGTGGCCCGGACGCAGTAATCGGTGGCGATGCCGACGATGTCCACGTCGGTGACGCCGCGCTGGCGCAGCCAGTCGGCCAGCGGCGTCCCGGCCTCGTCCGCGCCTTCGAAGCCACTGTAGGCCGCGGCGTGCTCACCCTTGCGGAACACCGCTTCCACCCGGCTGGTGTCCAGGTCGGGGTGGAACTCGGCTCCGGGAGTGGTGGCCACGCAGTGCGGCGGCCAGGTGTCGGCGAAGTCCGGGTGGTCGGAGAAATGGGTCCCCGGGTCGATGTGATGGTCCTGGGTCGCCACGATGTGCGCGTACTCGCCGGAGTTGGTCGTGAGCCACCCGCTGATCGACTGGGCCACGAAGGAGCCACCCGGAACGGCGAGAGAGCCCCCCTCGCAAAAGTCATTCTGAACATCGACAACGATGAGTGCGCGCACATCGCCACGGTATCGTGCCGGAAGCGCCGACGGCACGGGCGCGTCCAGCACGGGCGAGGGGGAAGATGGCCGGTTACTGGAATCACAACGTCTACTACCAGCCTTTGATCCTGGGTGCGGTGCCGCCGGGCTGCGGCAGTGCACTCGACGTCGGCTGCGGCGACGGGCAGCTGGCCTGCCTGCTGGCCCAGCACTGCCGGGACGTGACCGGGGTCGACCGCGACCACCAGATGATCGCGCTGGCCCGGGAGCGAGCCCGGGATGTGCGCAACGTCGCCTTCATCGACGCCGAGTTCCCGGCGTTCCCGTTCGAGGAGGCCAGCTTCGACTTCATCGCCTCCAACACCGCGATCCACCACATGAACTTCGAGGCCGCGCTGATGGCCATGAGCCGCCTGCTCCGCCCGGGCGGCCGGCTGGCCATCGTCGGCCTGGCCCGCAGTGCCAACGCCCGCGACTACCTGCCCGACCTGATGGGCACGCCGCTGAACCTGGGCCTGAACCTGACCCACGCCGCCCTGCGGGCCGCTCACCGCGAGGACCGCAGCCCCCGCTTCCCGATCAAGGAACCCACCATGACCTGGGACGAGGTCCGGGGCCGAGCCCTGCGCCTGCTCCCCGGCGTCCAGTACCGCCGCCACCTGCTCTGGCGCTACTCCATCCTCTGGCGCAAGCCCGCCTGAGCCGGCCGTCAGTCGCGCTCGTCGCCGTTCTCGAAGATGGTGGGGATGGCGGGCTCGCCCCGGGACAGCTGCCGCGCCTGGGGTGGCAGCTCGGCCAGCACCTGACGGTGCCGTACCCGGGCCGCCTCCAGCGGCTCCCGGCCCACGATCTCGCCCGCGCGGACCAGCGGCACCAGCAACTCCCGGTCGCCCGGTCGCGGGTCCGGATGGAACAGCTGGATGTCCTCCGCCTGCGCCACGCCGTGCTCGTCGTGGTGCCGCATGGCCCACTTGCGCCCGCCGACCCCCGGCTTGCCCACCGAGCGCTTGGCCACCGGGCGCAGCGGCCCGCCCCCGCCCTGCCCGTTCGACCGGG
>CAXUJF010000537.1:0-4323 GCA_964250865.1 uncultured Streptosporangiaceae bacterium | reverse complement strand
GTAACTATCTTGACCGCAGGCACCCCGGGTCCGAGGACCGGGGTGCCCCCGGGGCGCCCCCCCCGCACCCCGGGGGGGGGGGGGGGTTACCACGAGGCGGCCCGGCCGCCGCCCCCCCCCCCCCCCCCCGGGGCACGATCACGGTAGAAACTCATTTGGCCAGCCGGGCGTTAGGGGCCACCCTGTCTTTGCGGGCCGGCCTGGTTTCCCGGGCCGGCCTGGCATTAGCAAACGCTTGCGCTTGAGATATGTCTTGACCCCGCGGTGGGTCATGCCCGATAGTGCTGGCAACGGGGCAGCCAGACCAGTTACCTGACGGGGATCACCATGAACCGAGCTCGCGCCATCATTACCTTCGCCAGCGGACGCCGGGCTAAATGGGGCGTGGTCGTCTTCTGGCTGATCATCGCGGCCCTGGCCGGGCCGTTGTCCGGCAAGCTGACCGGGGCGGAGAAGAACGACTCGTCGTCCTGGCTGCCGGCCAAGGCCGAGTCAACCCAGGTGCTGAACCTGCAGTCGAAGATCCAGTCGCCTAATATCTTCACCGCGGTCGTGGTGTACGACCGGCCGTCCGGGCTGACCAGCGCGGACAAGGCCAAGGCCGCGGCCGACGTGGCCCGGTTCAAGGGCGTGGCCGGCGTGGTCGACGCGCAAGTGGCCGGGCCGATCGTCGCCCAGGACGGGAAGGCGATCGAGACGCTGGTGCCGGTCAACCTGGGCTCCCAGGGCTGGAACAAGGCCTCGGGGGTGGCCACCAGCCTGAAGGACATCGCCCGGGCCGGGCCGGCCGGGATGTCGGTGTACATCGCCGGCCCGCTAGGCAGCGCCGCGGACTCGTCCAACTCGTTCAAGGGCATCGACGGCACCCTGCTGATCGCCACCCTGCTCGTGGTGATCGTGCTGCTGCTGATCACCTACCGCAGCCCGACGCTGTGGTTGTTCCCGGTCATCTCCGCGGGCATCGCCCTGGTCAGCGCCGAGGCGCTGATCTACCTGCTGGCCCGGGCCGGCCTCACCGTCAACGCCCAGAGCGCCGGCATCCTGTACGTGCTGGTGTTCGGCGCGGGCACGGACTACGCACTGCTGCTGACGGCCAGGTACCGGGAGGAGCTGCGCCGGCACGAGGACCGGCACGAGGCCATGGCGCTGGCCATGCGCCGGGCCGGGCCCGCCATCATCGCCAGCGCGGGCACCGTGATCCTGGGCCTGCTCACGCTGTCGTTCGCCGAGCTGAACTCGACCAAGAGCCTGGGCCCGGTGCTGGCCATCGGCGTGGCGGTGGCGCTGCTGTCGATGATGACGCTGCTGCCCGCGCTGCTGCTGATTTTCGGCCGCCGGATCTTCTGGCCGGTCAAGCCCACGTTCGGCTCGGCCGAGCCCACCACCCGGGGGTTCTGGGCCGGGGTGGGGCGCCGGATCGCGGTCCGGCCGCGGGTGGTCTGGGTCGTGACCGCGCTGATCCTCGGGGTCATGGCCCTCGGGCTGACCGGCCTCAAGGCCAGCGGCCTGACCGCGGCCGAGTCGTTCGTCGGGCACCACCCGGATTCGGTGGTCGGGCAGACGGTCCTGGCTGAGCACTTCCCGGCTGGGGCCGGTCAGCCGGTGGTCGTGGTCTCTCATACGGGGCAGGCCGCGGCGGTGGAGTCGGCGTTCAAGGGCGTGCCGGGGATCACCGGCGTGACCCGCCTGCCGGTGACCAGCGGCGGTTACACCTTCCTGCAGGGCACGCTCAAGGCGGCGCCGGACAGCCAGGCCGCGTACACCACCATCGACCTGACCCGGACGGCCGTGCACGCCGTGCCCGGGGCGGACGCGATGGTCGGCGGCAACACCGCGGTCACCCTGGACATCGCCCACGCCGCGGACCACGACCGGAACCTGATCATCCCGATCATCCTGGTCCTGGTGTTCGTGATCCTGGGCCTGCTGCTGCGGGCGATCGTCGCGCCGATCATGCTCATCGCCACGGTGGCGCTGTCGTTCGCGGCGTCGCTGGGCGTGAGCTCGCTGTTCTTCAACCACGTGTTCAACTACGGCAATGCCGACAACTCGTTCCCGCTGTTCGTATTCGTGTTCCTGGTCGCGCTGGGCATCGACTACAACATCTTCCTGATGACGCGGGTCCGGGAGGAGGCGGCGCGGCACGGGCCGCGGCGGGGCGCGCTGACCGGGCTCTCGGCCACCGGCGGGGTCATAACCTCGGCCGGTGCGGTGCTGGCGGGCACGTTCGCCGCGCTGAGCACGCTGCCGGTCACGTTCCTGGCCGAACTGGGCTTCGCGGTCGCGTTCGGCGTGCTGCTGGACACCATCGTGGTCCGGTCGGTGCTGGTGACGGCGCTCAACCTGGACCTGGGGCGGTGGGTGTGGTGGCCGTCGCGGCTGTACCGGGAGCCGGTTGCGGAAGAGTTGGAAGCGCGGGATGATCCGCGGGACGACCCACGGGAGCAGGAGCCGACGGCGGTGCCGTAACGCCGGTTGCGGCGAGTAGCGCCCACTTCGCCACCCGCTTCTGGCTGGCCCCCCGGCGCGGCATGTAGCGGGTGTGGGCGATGGCCATCGCGGTCAGAGCGCAGCCCGCGCGCCGGGGGTCGGCCAGATCGTTCAGCAGGGCCCGGATACCCGGGGCGTAGCTGACCTCCGTCATGGCCTGACCGAATTCCAGCGGGCTCATGGCCTCGGAAATGCGGCTCCGATAGCGAGCCTGGACCACCAGGCTGGCCAGAGCGGCCGAGTGGGTGATGTCAAGGAAGGCATCCAGCCAGCCCTCCGGCAGGTCAGGCAGGGTGGCCAGCGGCCAGAGACAGCACACGCCGAAGTCGATCACCTGCTGTCCAGTGAGGGACTGCGCCGGGGGCGCGCCCGCGGGCAGGGCGTAACTAGCCGCGCCCAGGGCCAGCAGTTCCCTGATCCGGGCCTTCACCGGGCGCTTGAACTCCCCGCCGCAGGCCCGGCCGATGGAAACCAGGGCCTCCCGGTACCGCCTTATCTCCCGCTGGCTGTAGCCGATGTCGCCCCGGCTCGCGAGGGCGTCATAGTTCTCGATCAGATGGCCGGTCCACTGCCGCAGGCGCGGAAGTTCCAGCGGCACTCGCCCCTCGTAGTCCATCAGCTCCCCCGTCAGTCCCCTGGCGTATTGGTTACAGAAAGTAGTGACTACTAACAATCTGTAGTTGCTGAGGAACGGTACCGGTCTGGGAGGTGGCGCGCAGTAGTTACCGCCTAGACGTGATCTGACGTGACCTGGCGGGAGGAGCTCCGTCCGAGGCCAGGGGCGGCCTGGAGGAAACGGGCGAAAATGTCGGTGGGCTCTTCTAGCGTGGCCGCTGTGGAAGGTTCGGGAATTGAGTCGCCGCCGGTCGATAGCGCCCGGCAGGGCTTGTTCCGCTACCTGACCGCAGACGAGGCCGACGACTATGTGGCGATCATGGACCTTTTCGCGGCCACGCTGCTCACCGACCTGTCCGCTGCCGAGGTAGCGGCCCAGCTCGCGCAGCGCAGCGTGAGCGTCGACCGTGAGGTGGCCGAGGCTCGGTGCCGGCAGCTGGCCGCATGGGGCAACCTGATGCCGTCGCTGCGCGACGCGAAGGTGAGCACGGTCGCGGAGTACCTGCGTTCCCGTTCCCGGTACCAGGTGTCCAAGCTCGGCGGCCGGCTGCACCGTGAAGCGGTCGCCATCCTGCACGCCAGCGACGGCGCCCGCGAAGTGGCCCGCGAGCTGCTCGGCCAGATCGTCCAGTCCCTCGACCGCATCCTGGTCATGCTGGACCGCGACGAGATCGACGCCGACGCCCTGGCCGGCGAGGTCACCACGGTGTTCGGCAACCAGCGCCTGTTCACCGACAGTGTGCGGGACTTCTACGCCTACCTGGCCGGGGTGCTCAGCCGCTACGACCTCGGGGGCGAGGAGTACGCGCACTTCAAGGAGCTCCTGCTCGTCTACATCGACCTGATCACCGCGGACGTCAACCGGCATGCCCCCGCAGTGGCCCACCGGTTGTCCCGGGTCCTGACGCGGGCCGATCCGTTGCTGGCCACGCTGGCCGGACTGCCCGGGCTCACCCTGCCGGACGGCTCACCGGTCGAGCGGGCCCAGGGGCGGACCCACTCCGACTGGGAAGAGCTCGCGTCCTGGTACGACGCCACCCATGGTGCCTCCGGCCCGGAGCAGCTCCGGGCGGCCGCAGGGCAGGCGCTCGGGCAGCTCATCACCAACGCCAA
This sequence comes from uncultured Streptosporangiaceae bacterium, assembly GCA_964250865.1. Lineage (GTDB taxonomy): Bacteria > Actinomycetota > Actinomycetes > Streptosporangiales > Streptosporangiaceae > Bog-532. The sequence continues at coordinate 105 of CAXUJF010000537.1, read as the reverse complement.
GCGGCTGCTCGACTCGTCGGGGACCGGGTTCTCCCGCCGCGCCGACTTCCTCCGCCTCGCCCGCTGGTGCGCCGCGGCGGACGACGACGGCGCCCACCGGCTCTA
>CAXUJF010000536.1:237-4328 GCA_964250865.1 uncultured Streptosporangiaceae bacterium | reverse complement strand
AGCCGGTCCACCAGTTCCGGCCCGAACCGGGCCCCGATGTAGGCGGCCACCGGCACGTCGCCGTCGCGCGGGGTGGCGGCCAGCTCGAGGTCCTGCCGGGCCCGGGCCAGCCCGGCCGCCGACAGCACCCCGCTGGCGGCCAGCCCGTCCAGGTCGGCGGGCACGCCCATGAACTGCCGGGGCGGTAGCGGGTGCAGGGTGCCCCGGCTCGAGATGGCCGAGGCCGTGGTGCCGGGCAGCACCAGCCGCTCCCCCAGGCCGACCGCGCTGATCAGGTCGGTGCCCTCGGGCCGGCGCCGCAGCAGCGCCTCCGCGCCCGCGTCCACCGAGACCCCGGCCACCTCCGAGGCGGTCAGCTTCCCGCCCAGCCGCGGCGATCCCTCCAGCACGGTGACCTCAACCGGCTCGTCACGCAGGAAGTACGCGGCGGCCAGTCCCGCGATGCCGCCGCCCACGATCACCACATGCGGTCTGCTCACCCGGACAGCCTAGGCTTAGGAACATGCGGGTTGATATCTGGAGTGACGTCGTGTGCCCCTTCTGCTATGTGGGGCGGGCACGGTTCGAGAAGGCGCTGGCGGGCTTCGACGGGCGCGAGGATGTGGAAGTGGTCTACCACGCCTTCGAGCTGGACCCATCCTGGCCGCGCGGCCAGACCATGCCGACCATGGAGATGCTGGCCACCAAGTACCAGCTGTCCCCGGCCGACGCCGAGGCGGCCGAGGGCCGGGTGGCCGGGCTGGCCCAGGCCGAGGGCCTCGGCTTCCGGGCCAACCGGGTGCTGGGCAACACGTTTGACGTGCACCGGGTCCTGCAGCTGGCCGCCGACCAGGGCTTCCAGAACCGGCTGCTGGACGCGATCTACCAGGCCTACTTCGGCGAGGCGGCGGATGTCTTCGACTCGGACGTGCTGGCCAAGCTGGCCGAGGGCGCCGGGCTCGACCTCGGCGATGTCCATCAGGTCCTGGACTCGGACGACTACACCGCCGAGGTGCGCGAGGACGAGGAACAGGCCCGGCAGCTGGGCATCAACGGGGTGCCGTTCTTCGTGCTCGACGGCCGCCTGGGCGTGTCCGGCGCCCAGTCCACCGAGACGTTCACCGAAGCCCTGCGCCAGGCGGCCAGCGTATAAAGGACCCCGCGCCCCGGTGAGGTAGTTCAGTGCAGGGCGGAGCCGACCAAGATGCTGGCCAGCATGATGGCGCCCCCCAGCAGGACGTTGCGGCGCACCAGCCTCAGCACGGGCAGGCCCGTCAACCACGCGGCGAACCAGCCCGTAACGCCGAGGGCGATGAGGACGACGGCAAAAGCCAGCGTCAACCGATCGGGCAGCGGCAGCCAGCTCATCGCGGCGAGCGGAACGGCGGCGCCAATCCCGTAGCACAGACCCGCGGTCACCATCGCGGGTACAGCCCCGCTGGTCGGCCCCAGTATCCCGAGCCGCAGCTCCGCATCGGCGTGGGCCGCTACCGGATCGCGTTCGGTGAGCGCTTCGGCGACCTGGCGCGCCAGCCGCGGGTTGAGCCCCTTGGCCTCATAGATTCCGACGAGTTCCTCCAGCTCACCGGCTGGATCCGTCTCGATGCTGGCCCGCTCCGCCTCGAGCAGCGCGCGGTTCACCTCCCACTCGGTCCGCACCTCGCTGTAGCGGGCCCCGGCCACCGCGGATCCCCCGGCGAGGATAACTGCCGTGCCAGCCAACAGCAGGGTCCTGGTTGACGCACCGGCGCTGACAAAACCCTCGGCGATGCCCGCCGCCGACGTGATGCCGTCGTTGACGTCCACAATCGACGCCTGGGCGTGTGGGCGGAGGGCATCCAGATGGTCCTTGACCATGCCGCCGCGCACCCAGTTCACGAGAGTTATTGAACCATCTGCGTTGGTTACCACCACATAAGGACGACATGCGGGTAACGGCCATCATCGTCGCCTGGATCAGGGCGACCGCCGTGCGCTGGCCGTCCTCTCCCCGTAGACCTCGCCGCGGCAGGTGGTGATGGTCCGCCCGGCCCGGATCACCTGGCCTGCAGCCACGAACTGATCGCGCCGGCGTGGACGAACCCGTGCTGCTGGGTCAGATCGGGCCGGTTGACCAGCCCGAGCTCGCAGTAGCCGGCCTCCAGCCGCTCGATCGTCACCCCCAGCGTGGTCAGCATGGTCTGCCGCGCGACGCTGCCCCGGACCCGAGCGTCGGTTTCCGGGTCCAGCGCCTCCGCCGTCATCGGGCCGTCTCTTGGTGAACCAGGTCGGTGAGGCGGGCCAGCTGGTCGGGGTCGGTGTCAGGCAGGACGCCATGGCCGAGGTTGAAGATGTGGCTCTCGGCCGCGCGGGCCCGGGTCAGCACGTCGCGGGTGCGGGCGGCCACCACGTCCCAGGGGGCCAGCAGGACGGCCGGGTCCAGGTTGCCCTGCAGGGCGGTGCCGGCCGAGACGCGGGTGGCGGCTTCGTCGAGGGGGACGCGCCAGTCCACGCCGACCACGTCGGCGCCGGCGTCGCGCATGACCCCGAGCAGTTCGCCGGTGCCCACGCCGAAGTGGATGCGGGGCACGTCGTAGGCGGCCAGGGCGGCGAAGATCTGGCTGGTGTACGGGGAGACGAACTCGCGGTAGTCCGCCGGAGCGAGGGCCCCGACCCAGGAGTCGAACAGCTGGACCGCGGCGGCGCCGGCGCTGGCCTGGATCTCCAGGAACGAGGTGGTGATCGTGGTCAGCCGCCGCATCAGGGCGTGCCACAGGACCGGCTCGCCGTACATCAGGGCCCGGGTCTTGTCGTGGTGGCGGGACGGGCCGCCTTCGATCAGGTAGGACGCCAGCGTGAACGGGGCGCCGGCGAACCCGACCAGCGGTGTGGTCCCGAGCTCGCCGACCAGGGTCGCGACGGCCTCGGAGACGTAGGGGACGTCTCCCGGCTCCAGCGGGCGCAGCTGCTCCAGGTCCGCGGCACACCGCACCGGGCTGTCCAGGACCGGGCCGACGCCGGGCTTGATGTCGATGCCGACGCCCACCGCCTTCAGCGGGACCACGATGTCGCTGAACAAGACGGCCGCGTCGACCGGGTAGCGGCGCACCGGCTGCAGAGTGATCTCGGTGATCAGGTCCGGCCGGGTGCACGACTCCAGCATGGGGACACCGGCCCGGACTTCCCGGTACTCCGGCAGCGAGCGGCCGGCCTGCCGCATGTACCAGACCGGGGTGTACGGCACCGGCTCCCGGCGGCAGGCGCGCAGAAACGGCGAATCCTTGGCGAGCACACCTGGGATCGTATCCGTCGCGGATAACGGACACGCCGCCCAACCTCCCGCGCATTGTCGTACACCCGTGCCAATATCAATCCCAGCCCCCGTGAAATCGCGCCGAAGGAGGTCACAGGCAGATGAGCCAGATGCCCTGGTACTGTCCCGGATGCGCTGCGGAGCAGCTGTTCGAGCAGTTTCACGAAGCGTCCGGGAGTTGCCCGGATTCCCCGGACGGGCACTGCCCCGAATGGGCCTGCTGCGAATGCGGAACCGCCTTGATTGTCGGCTTCCTGCCGCAGGAACAGCCGTTCCGCACCGCTGTACCGCGTAATCCCGGCCGGGCGGCATGACGCTTTTGACCCAGCGGATCAAGCCCGTCAGCCACGGCAATAGCGCCAAAACCCGCACGAGAAAGCTGCGGGCGCGGCATACGCTCTGTATATGAGATCGGCCGACGGGCCCATCCGGCCACGCCGGGCGCCTGATGAAACGCCACCCGATGATGGGCAGGCCGTTGATCTGGCCACCGCCGTGTTCAGTTCAGCGCTGGCCGCGTTCCAGGCTGGCCTGAAGGAGCAGGGCTCGCTGCGAGCCGAGTTCTCCTTCGAGGACGTGCCGGCGCCCAAGAAGCTGGCCCCGTTCGCGGCGGCGACGTCGGTCACCGTGGAGCGGGACGGCGCTGAGATCGCCTGGGGCCGGCTGGTCCTGCTCTACGACCCGGCGGGACACGACGGCTGGCCCGGCTGCTACCGGCTGATCAGCTACCTGCGGGCCGAAGTGGACCAGGAGATCGCGGCCGATCCGATGCTGTGCCAGGTCGGCTGGGACTGGCTGATCGAGGCGCTGGAGGCCCGCC
>CAXUJF010000536.1:0-227 GCA_964250865.1 uncultured Streptosporangiaceae bacterium | reverse complement strand
ACGGGCCCCTGTCTCGGGCGCCCTACCGTCGGGGGGGCCCGGGGGGGGGGTCCGGGTTTAGGGGGGGGGGGGCGCCCCCCACGCCCGGGTACGGAAGCCCGAGCGGTACCGTGACTCGGGTGACAACGGAAGGTTTCGGCGGTAAAGAGAGCGAGCCGCCGGTGTACGGCTTCGAGCAGCGCGCCTCGTGGTCGCCGACCGCGCCCGCCGGACCAGCCACGGCGGCC
>CAXUJF010000535.1:4110-4334 GCA_964250865.1 uncultured Streptosporangiaceae bacterium | reverse complement strand
GGCGGCCCCCGGCGCCGCCGAGGCCTTGGCCCGGGTTTTGGCGCGGGCCGGCACCGGGGTGCGGCTGTGGCGTCGTTGGCGGTGCGCCGCCTCCTACGATGGCGGGGTGACGGACACCAGCGCAAGCCCTTACGCGCACCGGTCGTACCCGAAGGGCGTGCGGCGCCGGCAGCAGATCCTCGACAGCGCGATCGCGCTGTTCGCGCAGCGGGGCGTGGACCGCG
>CAXUJF010000535.1:3727-4100 GCA_964250865.1 uncultured Streptosporangiaceae bacterium | reverse complement strand
GTAGTCGCCCTGGCCCTGGTAGTGCTGGCCGTCCCGGTCGTCGTAACCGGGGTAGTCGGAGTTCTCCCAGCCGGCCACCCGGGTGGCGCCGGTTCCGGCCCCCGGGCCCGCGCCGCCCTCGTGAAACTGGCCGTGCTCGTCCCACTGCCCGTAGGGCTCGTCCCACTGCCCGTTGCCTTCGCCCCAGCGGCGGGGCGCGGCGTCCGGGGAGCACGCGGACCGGGCGGCCGGGACGGCCCCGGCCGGCGCCGACTCCCCGGTCGGGCTGATCATCGACGCGGCCGAGCGCAACCGGTCGATCCCAGGCCTGGTCGAGCTGTATGCCAGCCTCACCACCGACGCGCTGCAGGAGCAGCACGCGGTGACCCGGGAC
>CAXUJF010000535.1:1883-3717 GCA_964250865.1 uncultured Streptosporangiaceae bacterium | reverse complement strand
GGCCAGGGCCCACTCGCCGGTCTGGCTGCTGGCCCACTCGCCGGTCCCGCCCACCTCGCCCCAGTCGCCGCCGGGTTCGCCCGGGGCGTCCTGCCAGTGGCCCTGGTGGCCATCGGCGGGTGCGTCGTTCCAGGAGTCGAAGTCACCCTGCGGGTAGACCGGGTTGGGCTGGCCTGGGGCCGGCGGGAAGCCGCGCGCCGGGCCACGCGAGCCCTGGGCTGCCTCGTGTGGGCCCGCATCGTCCGGGTAGGCACCGTCCGGGTAGGCGCCATGCGGTCCGGTGCTGTGCGGTCCGGTACCGTGCGGGTCCGCATCGTGGCCGGCGTAGGTCGTGCTGCCGTAGCCGTTGTCGTCGTCCCACGGAGCCGCGGCGTACTGCTGGCCCTGCCAGTCTTCCGGCGTGCGGGAGCCTTCAGTGCCCCGGTGTCCCATAAAAACGAGGTTATCTCCCCACGAGGGCACGGCAAGGCAGTCGTGATATTTTTTCGTTACCCTCCGGCACGGGGCGCTCTCAGGCTGCTGCGAGCCCCAGCTTTCCCATCACTTTGCCAAGCACGCTGAACTCCGAGTATTCTTGGCATTCGCGTCCATGTGTTGTCAGCATGCACGTGGCGTCCGGTCAGGCGGTTTCGCCCCGGACGTGGCCGGCGCAGCGGGTCAGTATCCATCGAGGGCACTGTTGACCGCGGCGCGGGTTCTTGATCAGAGACCCACATGCGAAAGGCACGACTGTGCGCACGTACAGCCCTAAGGGCAATGACATCACGCGGCAGTGGCACGTCATTGACGCGTCCGATGTCGTACTCGGCCGGCTGGCTAGCCAGGTCGCCGTGCTCCTGCGCGGTAAGCACAAGCCGATCTTCGCCCCGCACGTGGACACCGGTGACTTCGTCATTGTCATCAACGCGGACAAGGTCGCGCTCAGCGGTAACAAGCTGGAGCAGAAGCGGGCGTACCGGCACTCCGGTTACCCGGGCGGCCTGCGGTCGATCAGCTATGGCGAGCTGATGGAGAAGCGCCCCGAGCGGATCGTCGAAAAGGCGGTCCGGGGCATGCTCCCGAAGAACTCGCTCGGCCGGCAGACGCTACGCAAGCTCAAGGTGTACGCGGGGCCCGATCACCCGCACTCGGCTCAGCAGCCGGTGCCGTTCGAGATCACGCAGGTCTCGCAGTAACCCAATGACCGCCGAGCAGACGACCGCTCCAGGCAAGGAAGTATGAGGAAGTACCGTGGCTGAGCCCACAGGTGTGGAAGCGCCCGTCGAAGACGCAGGCGCTGAAGGCGTGGCACTCGGGGAGCTCGAAGGCGACAACGTCCCCTCCGAGTACACCAGCGAGACGCCCGCCGAGGCGGGCCAGGCGGCGACCCGTCGTCCCGTCACGACCGGCCAGGCGGGCGGCCTCGGCCGGCGCAAGGAAGCGATCGCCCGGGTGCGGCTGGTGCCCGGCACCGGCCAGTGGAAGATCAACGGCCGGCCGCTGGACGCTTACTTTCCGAACAAGGTCCACCAGCAGATCGTCAGCGAGCCGTTCGTCACCCTGGGTGCCGAGGGCCAGTTCGACGTGGTCGCCCTCATCACCGGCGGCGGGGTCACCGGCCAGGCCGGGGCGCTGCGCCTCGGGGTGGCACGAGCCCTCATCCTGATCGACCCGGAGAACCGCCCGGCGCTGAAGAAGGCCGGCTTCCTGACCCGTGACCCGCGGGTCAAGGAGCGCAAGAAGTACGGCCTGAAGAAGGCCCGTAAGGCACCGCAGTACTCCAAGCGTTAATAGTCCGGGGCCCCGGGCGCCCCGCCCGCGGGGGGGGGGGGGGCCGGAGAAGCGCCGGGGGGGG
>CAXUJF010000535.1:0-1873 GCA_964250865.1 uncultured Streptosporangiaceae bacterium | reverse complement strand
CCGTTACGCCCCCGCCGAACCCCACGTGTTACTCGCCCGGGCCCGCCCCGCGCCGCGGGGGGGGGGGGGTCAACCATTTCCACGGCCGGGATTTCGCAGACGGGGAGCGTGATGTCATGGGCCGCCTCTTCGGCACGGATGGTGTTCGCGGTGAAGCGGGGAGCGACCTTACCGCGGGGCTCGCGCTAGACCTCGCGGTCGCCGCCGCGCGGGTCCTTGGTCCCGCCGCCACCCACCAGCGGCCGGTCGCGGTGGTCGGCCGCGACCCCCGCACCTCCGGTGAGTTTCTGGAGGCGGCCGTGGTCGCCGGGCTGGCCAGCTCCGGGGTGGACGTGCTCCGCCTCGGCGTGCTGCCCACTCCAGGGGTGGCCTATCTGGTCAAGGCCCTGGACGCCGACTTCGGCGTGGTCCTGTCGGCCAGCCACAATCCGGCCAAGGACAACGGGATCAAGTTCTTCGCCCGCGGCGGCCGCAAGCTGCCGGACGCGGTTGAGGACGAGATCGAGGCGCTGCTGGGCGAGCCGGGCCCGCCGTCCCCGCACGGGTTCGGCCGGGTCATCGAGGCCGAGCGCGAGCAGGAGAAGTACCTCGACCACCTGGTCGCCTCGCTGGGGGCGGGCCCGGTGCCGGCCCAGCCACCGCTGGCGGGCCTGCGGGTGGTGGTCGACTGTGCCCACGGGGCCGCCTACGCCATCGCGCCCGAGGCGCTGCGCCGGGCGGGCGCCGAGATCATCGCGATCGGGGTCGAGCCCGACGGTGACAACATCAACTCTGGCTGCGGCTCCACCCACCTGGACACGATCGCGTCCGTGGTCCGGTCCGAGGGCGCCGACGTCGGCATCGCCCACGACGGCGACGCCGACCGCTGCCTGGCCGTGGACGCCTCGGGGCAGGTGGTCGACGGGGACCAGATCCTGGCCGTGCTGGCGGCCGAGCTGAAGCAGGAGGGCCGCCTGGCCGGGGACACCGTGGTCGTCACGGTCATGTCCAACCTCGGTTTCCGGCTGGCCATGGACGACGCCGGCATCTCCGTGGTGGAGACCCCCGTCGGTGACCGTTACGTGCTGGAGGCCATGCTGGCCGGGCAGCGCAGCCTGGGCGGCGAGCAGTCGGGTCACATCATCCTGGCCGACTACGCCACCACCGGCGACGGCGTGCTCACCGCCCTGCACCTGCTCGCGGTGCTGGCCCGCCACGGGGTCAGCCTGGCCGAGGCGGCCAAGGTGATGACCCGCTACCCGCAGGTGCTGATCAACGTGCCGGTCGACCGGACCGCGGCCGCCGCCTCACCCGAGCTGGCTCAGGCGATCGAGGCGGCCCGCGAGGAGCTGGGCAGCTCCGGTCGCATCCTGGTCCGCCCCAGCGGGACCGAGCCCATCATCCGGGTCATGGTCGAGGCGGTGGACACCGCCCAGGCCGACCGGGTGGCCCACCAGGTCGCCGACGTGGTCCGACTCGCCCTAGCCTGAACTCCATGCGTGAAGCTCGTGAGGTAGTCAAGGTCCGGGCGGCCGAAGCCAAGCTGATGGCGGCGCTGCCCGCCGGGACGCTGATGCAGCGGGCCGCCACCGGCCTCGCCGTAATCTGCGGTCAGCTGCTGGGCCGCCGGTACGGCTCCCGGGCCGTGGTCCTGGCCGGCAGCGGCGACAATGGCGGTGACGCCCTCTACGCGGCGGCCCAGCTGGCCCGGCGGGGCACCGCCGTCCTGGCCGTGGGGGCAGGCTCCCGGATCCACGACGGCGGTGCCGCCGCGCTGCGGGCCGCTGGTGGCCGGATCGTCGGCCCCGATGACCCAGCCGTGGCCGCGGCCATCGACCAGGCCGACCTGATCCTGGACGGAATGCTGGGCATCGGCGGCAAGGGCGGTCGGCGG
>CAXUJF010000534.1:1041-4341 GCA_964250865.1 uncultured Streptosporangiaceae bacterium | reverse complement strand
GGCTGGCTACGACACCGTCGGCACCGTGGTCGTGCAGGCGCCCGAGCACGTGGTGGAGAACGAGGCCGCCCTGGCCAAGGCGGGCGACGACCCGAAGAAGCGGCGCAAGGTGGTGCGGAAGAAGCCGCCGCAGGGCTTCGTGTCCTGGGGCGAGCCGACGTTCGAACGCCTGGTCGCGGCCGAGCCGGAGCCGCTCAAGTCCCGGTTCGCGGTCAGCCACGCCATGCTGCTGAACGTGCTGAACCGGCCCGGTGACGCCTTCGCGGCCATGAAGCACCTGCTGACCGACAACCACGAGGACCGGGCGTCGCAGCGGGCACTCATCCACCGCGCCATCCAGATCTACCGCGCCCTGCTGGCCGGCGGCGTGGTCGAGCAGCTGGCCGAGCCGGACGGGCTGGGCCGCCGGGCCCGGCTGACCGTGGACCTGCAGTTCGACTTCGCGCTGAACCAGCCGCTGTCACCGTTCGCGCTGGCCGCGGTCGACCTGCTCGACCTCGAGTCGCCGTCGTACGCGCTGGACGTGCTGTCGGTCATCGAGGCCACGCTGGACAACCCGCGCCAGGTGCTGTCGGCCCAGCAGCACAAGGCCCGGGGCGAGGCCATCGCGCAGATGAAGGCGGACGGCGTCGAGTACGAGGTCCGGATGGAGCTGCTGGAGTCGGTGACCTACCCGCGGCCGCTGGAGGAGCTGCTGGAGCACGCCTTCGGCATCTACCGTCAGGGTCATCCCTGGGTCGCCGACCACGAGCTGGCGCCCAAGTCCGTGGTCCGGGACATGTACGAGCTGTCGATGACGTTCACCGAGTACATCGGGCACTACGGGCTGTCCCGGTCCGAGGGCCTGGTCCTGCGCTACCTGGCCGACGCCTACAAGGCGCTGCGCCAGACCGTGCCCGAGGACGCCAAGACCGAGGAGCTCATCGACCTCATCGAGTGGCTGGGCGAGCTGGTCCGCCAGGTCGACTCCAGCCTGATCGATGAGTGGGAGCGGCTGCGCAACCCCGACGCCGACCCCGCGGTCGAGGCCGAACGCGACTCTGGACCGCCCCCGGTCACCCGCAACGTCCGGGCCTTCCGGGTCCTGGTCCGGAACGCGCTGTTCCGCCGGGTCGAGCTGGCCGCGCTGGGGCACTACGAGGAGCTGGGCGAACTCGACGGCGACCACGGCTGGGACGCCGACGCCTGGGGTGACGCGGTTGAGCCCTACTTCGACGAGCACGACGAGCTAGGCACCGGCCCGAACGCCCGCGGCCCGGCCCTGCTCATCCTGGACCAGAGCCCGGCCCGCGAGCACGGCCTCTGGAAACTGCGCCAGATCTTCGACGACCCGGCCGGTGACCACGACTGGGGCATCAGCGCCGAGGTCGACCTGGACGCCTCTGACGAGGCCGGAATCGCCGTGCTCCGCATCACCAGCGTGGGTCAGCTGTAGAACATTTTTGATTTAACAGACTCCCTCGGACCGGCCCGGGGCAGCTCATTCCGGGCCCGGCCCCCCGGGCCCGGAACGCCGCCGCGACCGCAAGGGCCCAGGTACTCAGGCGTTCGCACGTCCAGACGTTCAGGTGCTCAGGTAGCGCTCCACCGTCTCGACCTTCGAGGTCAGCCCGTCGGTCACCCCCGGGCGCAGGTCGGCCTTGAGCACCACGCTCACCCGCGGGGCCCGCCGGGCGACCGCGTCGACGGCCTGCTTGACCACGGCCATGGTCTCGTCCCAGTCACCCTCGATCGTGGTGAACATGGCGTCGGTCCGGTTGGGCAGGCCGCTGGCCCGGACGACCCGGACCGCCTCGGCCACGATCTCTCCGACGGCCTCACCGGCACCCAGCGGGGTGATGGAAAACGCGACGAGCATAGGAAACTCCCTTCGGCCCCGGTGGCATTACAAGATCGTTGAAACTTCCGAGGCTGCGACGTAGTGGATGGACAGCCGTGTAACATGGTGGACATGTCGCGATGGTATTGGCGCTTTGCGCTGGCTCCAGGTGTAGCCAGCCGCGTCCGCCAGCGCTGACGAAACCCCTGGAGCCAGACAGACAGAGGCGATCCGCCTCTGTCTTTGTCATGTATGGGCAGGCTGGCTCCCGGGCAGTGGGTGTCACTCTGCCGGGAGGAGACACGATGTCCCATCACACGAGTGATACTCGCATCACCGGCTACGAACCATTGCTCGCGCCAGCGGCGCTGCTGGCCGAGCTACCCATGGGCGCGGCCCGTGAAGCCACCGTGGAGCAGGGCCGGGCCGAGGTCCGGCGCGTGCTGGATATGGCCGACGACCGGCTGCTGGTGGTGGTGGGCCCCTGTTCGGTGCACGACCCGAAGGCGGCCCTCGACTACGCCCGGCAGCTGGCCGAGGTCCGGCGTTCGCTGAGCGATGACCTGCTCATCGTGATGCGGGTCTACTTCGAGAAGCCGCGCACCGTCACCGGGTGGAAGGGACTGATCAACGACCCGGACCTGAACGGCAGTTACGACGTGCACAAGGGCCTGCGCGCCGCCCGGCGGCTGCTGCTGGACATCGTCGAGCTGGGCCTGCCGGTCGCGTGCGAGTGGCTCGACCCGGTCACCCCGCAGTACATCGCGGACGCCGTGGCCTGGGGTGCCATCGGCGCGCGGACCACCGAGAGCCAGATCCACCGCCAGCTCGCCTCCGGGCTGTCGATGCCGATGGGCTTCAAGAACGGCACCGACGGGGACGCGCAGGTCGCGATCGACGCCTGCCGGGCCGCCGCGGCCAAGCACACTTTCTTCGGGGTCACCCCGGCCGGTGCCGCCGCCGTCGTCACCACCGCGGGCAACAGCGACTGCCACATCATCTTGCGCGGCGGCCGCTCCGGCCCGAACTACGGCGCCAGCGACGTCACCGACGCGCTCGAGCTGGTGACCAGGGCCAAGCTGCCGCGCCGGCTGATGGTCGACGCCAGCCACGGCAACAGCGAGAAGGACTACCGGCGCCAGTCGATCGTGGCCGAGGCGCTGGCCGAGCAGATCGCCGCGGGCGAGCAGGGCGTGGCCGGCGTCATGCTGGAGAGCTTCCTGCAGGCCGGGCGCCAGGAGCCGGGCCCGCTGCCGAGCCTGGTCTACGGGCAGAGCGTCACCGACGGCTGCATGGACATGGCCACCACGGTGGGCGTGCTCAACGGCCTGGCCGCCGCGGTCCGCAAGCGCCGGACCATGATTCCCGAGCCTGGCGACGAGACCGCGGGCCCGGAGTCCACCGGCCGCTCCCGCGCCCCCGCCTCGGCCTGACCGGCTTGGGCCTGACCGCCTCGGCCTGACCCGCCGGACGGCCTGGCT
>CAXUJF010000534.1:0-1031 GCA_964250865.1 uncultured Streptosporangiaceae bacterium | reverse complement strand
CCCCCCCGGCCCCCCCCCGGTGTCGCCCGGCCGGCCCCCCGCCCCCCCGCCCCCCCCGGGGCCCCCCGGCCCAGACCGGCCATGATCATCTGCCCGGCGGGCGGCATCAGCCGCCAGCGCACCGTACACTGTGGGCATCGCCGTGCTGACCTGGCATATCTGGTCGACCGGGTAGTTACTGCCCGGGTACGGACACGACGCCGACGTCCGTGGAACGCTTCTGCCGTTCCTGACCGCATCGTGGCGGTCTCCGGTTGGCGAGTCACCTTTCATAGCGTTGGAGATCAGTTCCGGCTGGCGTGGGCCCGCCGGGCTCGCCTCCGGGCCTATCAACCGAGGTTCCCGAATGGGCCTTGGACGCAGCGAGCGGCGTCTGCTCAGCCAGATTGAGCGGGCGCTCCGCGGTTCGGACCCCAAGCTCGCCCACGCGCTGACCAGCTTCAGCCGGCGCATGTCGCACCTGCAGATGCCGCATTGGGAGCGGCTCCGCCCGTCGCGCGTGGTTCAGTACGCCCCGGTGGCGATGTGCGTGTTCGTACTGTCCATGATCCTCATCTCGGCCACCGTGCTGAGCCGCTTCGGCCCCGCGCCCGGCCAGGCCGACGCGGCCTGCGGCATCGCCTGGGTCCAGGGTTGTTCAACTCCCGCCGCCGCGGCGACCTCGCATACCGCTCACAGCACCACGAACCATTAAGCCCATCGGGTGAGCACGTAAGCCCGTCGGTAAGCACGTCGGGTAATCCTGCCCCGCACGCCCCACCAGGCCCACGCACTGACTCTCTCCCCACCCGCTTCTCGGGCCCGGACCGGCGCCGATTTTCTGAACTTCTCCGCACCAAAACGGTAGAAACCCCGTATACGGGTTAGCACCTTCTCGACGGGACTGACTAATAGCCACGGGGAGACCGATATGACCCTGGCGGCGGGTGAACGGCGTGCGCTGGCCAAGATCGAGAAAAACCTGCGTGGCTCGGATCCGAAGCTGGCCGCAAGGCTGTCCACCTTCAACCGCCTCACCCAGGCCGAGGAGA
>CAXUJF010000533.1:0-4357 GCA_964250865.1 uncultured Streptosporangiaceae bacterium | reverse complement strand
GCTCACCGGGCGAGAACGGCTTGACCAGGTAGTCGTCGGCCCCGAAGTCCAGCCCACCGATGCGGTCGGTCTCCCCGCTGCGGCCCGACAGGATGATCACCGGCAGCGGCGTGGCCCCGGCCGGTTCCTGCTGGCGAACCCGGCGCAGCACGTCGAGGCCACCCACCCCTGGCAGCGACAGGTCAAGGATGACCAGGTCAGGGCGGTCCCGGCCGATCCGGTCCAGAGCCTCGGCTCCGTCCGCGGCACATCGCACCGCGAACCCCTCCGCCTCCAGTTGCCAGGACAGCAGCGTGCGTATCCGGTTGTCGTCGTCGACGACCAGGATGTGCCGCGGTGCGCTGTCCATCATGCCCGCTTCCCCCACGGGTCGGCCTCGTTGCCTTGATGATCGTCTCTCCGCAGGCCGGGCACCGGCAAGAGAAGCCGCAATCTATGATGAGCCGCGCGATAGTTCACCCGGAGGGCACCCGAATTGGACGGACCCAGGTTGAACGGGCCCAGATTGGATGGGCCCAGATTGGATGGGCACTGAGGTGGGCGGGATCGTCGGCCTGGGCGGCGGCATCGGCTCGGCCCGGCTCTGGCGGGTGCTGGCCCGGGCGGTCGGCCCGTCCAGCCTGACCCTGATCGTCAGCACCGCCAGCGACCTGCGCCGGCACGGCCTGCGCGTCTGCCCGGACCTCGACACCACGCTGTACGCGCTGTCCGGCCGCCAGGACTCCGAACGCGGCTGGGGCCTGCGGGACGAGTCGTTCCGCTGTATGTCGGCGCTGCGTGACCTGGGCGGCGAGAGCTGGTTCAGCCTGGGCGACCTGGACCTGGCCACCCACCTGTACCGCACGGGCCTGCTCGGCGACGGCGCCACGCTGACCGAGGTGACCGCGCGGCTGGCCGCGGCCCTGGGCGTCCGGTCCCGGGTGCTGCCGATGACCGACCACGACGTCACCACGATGATCAGCACCACCGATGGCCGGCTCCTGCCGTATGAGGAGTACCTGCTGCGCGAGCAGGCCGCCCCGGGCGTCCGCGGCGTCCGCTTCGACGGCATCGGCGCCGCCCGCCCGGCTCCTGGCGTGCTGGCCGCCATCGAATCCGCCGACCTGATCGTGCTGGGGCCGAGCAATCCGGTGGCCAGCATGCTGCCCCTCCTGGGCCTGCCCGGCGTGACCCAGGCCCTGGAGCAACGCCGGGACCGGGTGGTGGCCGTCTCCCCGGTGGTGGCGGGGGTCCCGTTCACCGACGAGACCGAGCGCCGCCGGGGCCAGGCCCGCGCGGCCCTGCTGGCCGCGATCAACCTCCCGGCCACGGCGGCCGGGGTGGCCCGTCTCTACCGCGACATCTGCGCCCGCCTCGTCTACGACCGCGCCGACCAGGGCGAAGACGCCCGCATCCAGGCCCAGGGCCCCCAGCCGGTGGCGGCCGACCTGCTGCTGCACCAGGGCGCCACCCCGGACTCCCTGCTCTCGGCCCTGCTCGGACGGATCGTCGCGTGACGGCCGAGCGCAAGCGCCGTCCCGGCCTGATCTGCCGCGTCACCGACCCGCCCACCCCCTATCGGCTGCCGCGATAGGTGGAGTAGGCGAACGGGCTCAGGGTCAGCGGGACGTGGTAGTGCCCGCCGCCGTCTTCGACCGCGAACGTCACCGTGACCTCGGGGTAGAAGCTACGGCGCCCGTCCCGGGCGAAGTAGTCGCCGGTGCCGAACACGATCCGGTACACCCCAGGAGCCAGGTCACCGGGTCCCAGCGCGCCGATTCGCCCGTCCGTGTCGGTGACCCCCGACGCCACCACCACGCCCGCGGCTGATTCCAGCCGCACCGCCACCCCGGCCGCGGGCTGTCCCAGCGCCGTGTCCAGGACGTGCGTGGTCACCGTGCTCATGGGGCCCCCATCCCGATCAGCTGGGCCAGCCGCAGGTCGTTGATCTTGATCAGCTCGCCCCGCATGACCTGCCGCTCGGTCTGCGGGTCGTTGGCCAGCCGGGCCTGCAGGATCGCGAGCAGTTCGGTCGCGCTGCGCCCGGCCGCGCAGACCAGGTAGATGTGCCCGAACCGGGCCTCGTAGGCCTGGTTGCCCGCGGCCAGCTCGGCCCGGACGGCCTGATCGGCGCCGGCCACGCCGGACTGCTCGGACCGGGACCAGGAACTGTGCCCGGCCGCCGGGGCCTGCCCGATCCGCGGGTGGCCGGCCAGCGCCTCGGTCACGTCCTCGTCGGTCAGCACCTGCGCCGCCCGGGCCTGCAGCGCACCCAGCGAGGAGTACGGCCGCCCCGTCGTCACCTGAGCCGCCCAGCGCTCGGCCCGGCAGCACCCCAGCAACGCCGCCCGGGCCTCCTGGGCCGGCCATGCGTTGAAGGCTGCTACCCCCACACCGTCCACTCCGCTCATCCCCGCCAACGCTCATCCCTGCTAACCCGGTGCGTCCGGCCACGTGGGCACAATGTGTTGCCATGGCTGCGAATTCTGCCCACGGTACCGAAGATCAGCTGGCCCGGCACTCGCGGCCGTACCTGGCCAACTGTTCCTTGCTGTTCACCGAGGAATCGTTGCTGCGGCGTCCGGCCGCGGCCGCCGCCGCGGGCTTCACCGCGATCGAGTGCTGGTGGCCATGGCCCGAGCCGGTGCCATCGGACCGGGACGTCGACGCCTTCGTCGCGGCGATCCAGGACGCCGGCGTCGCCCTGGTGGCGCTGAACTTCTTCGCCGGTGACCTGCCCGGTCCGGACGCCGGAGTGCTGTCGATCCCGGCCCGGAGCGGGCAGTTCCGCGCCAGCATCGACGTGGCGGTGGGCATCGGCCGGCGGCTCGGCGTGCGCGGGTTCAACGCCCCGTACGGCAACCGGGTGGACGGGGTACCGGCCGCGGCCCAGGACGAGCTGGCCACCGAGAACATCGCGCTGGCCGCGCAGGCGGCCCGTGGCATCGGCGCCACCGTGTTCATCGAGCCGATCAGCGGGCCCAAGCCGTACCCGCTGCGGACCGCGGCCGACGCGGTGGCCGTGGTCCGGCGGGCCCGGGCGGCCGGCCCGGCCAACGTGGCCTTCCTGTGCGACCTCTACCACCTGGCCAGCAACGGCGACGACCTGGACGCCGCCATCGCCACGTACGCCGGCGACGTAGGGCACGTCCAGATCGCCGACGCGCCGGGCCGGGGCGAGCCCGGCAGCGGCCGCCTCGACCTGGGCCGTCACCTCCAGGACCTGGAAGGCCGCGGCTACCGGGGCTGGGTCAGCCTGGAGTACCAGCCCACCACCAGCACCGAGGCCAGCCTGGCCTGGTTGCCCCGCGCCCGCCGCGCCGGGCCGGGCCACCGGCCGGCCTGACCGCCACCCCCGTGGTCGTGCTGGACTAGGGGCATGCGGATCGTGATCGCCCCGGACAAGTTCAAGGGGTCACTGCCCGCCGCCGAGGTGGCGGCGGCCCTGGCGGCGGGGTTGCGGGCCGCCCTTGACCAGGCCGGCGCCCAGGCCGAGCTGATCACGGTCCCGGTGGCGGACGGCGGCGACGGCACCGTGGACGCCGCCGTGGCGGCCGGTTTCGACCGGGTGCCGGTCACCGCGGCCGGTCCCACCGGCCAGCCTCATCGCACCGGCTACGCCCGCCGCGATGATCTGGCCCTGGTGGAACTGGCCACCGTCTGCGGCCTGGAACGGCTGCCCGGCGGCCAGCTGGAGCCGCTCGTCTCGTCCAGCTACGGCGTCGGCGAGGTCATGCGGCGGGCGCTGGCGGCGGGCGCGCGGGAACTCGTGCTCGCCCTGGGCGGGAGCGCCAGCACCGACGGCGGGGCCGGGATGCTCCAGGCGCTGGGCGCCCAGGTGCGCGGTGCGCGGGGTGAGCCGCTCGGCCGCGGTGGCGGGGCGCTCGGTGCCGTGACCGAACTGGACCTGACGGAGCTGGTCCTGTCGGGGCTGGACCCGGTGGCGGGCGCGGCGCAGATCACGCTCGCGGTCGACGTGCAGAACCCGCTGACCGGCCCGGACGGCGCCGCGGCGATCTTCGGCCCGCAGAAGGGTGCCACCCCGGAGCAGGTCGCCCAGCTGGACGATGCCCTGCGCCGCTGGGCCAGCCTGGTGGCCGGGGCCACCGGCCGTGACTGGTCGCAAGCGCCCGGCGCCGGGGCGGCCGGCGGAGTGGGTTTCGCGGCGCTGGCCGTGCTCGGGGCCCAGCAGCGCTCCGGCATCGACCTGATCCTGGACCTGGTCGGCTTCGACGCGGCGCTGGACGGCGCCGACCTGGTCGTCACCGGCGAAGGATCGCTGGACACCCAGAGCCTGGCGGGCAAGGCGCCGGTCGGGGTGGCCCGGGCCGCCGCGGCCCGCGGGATCCCGGTCGTCGTGGTGGCCGGGCGCAGCACG
>CAXUJF010000532.1:0-4370 GCA_964250865.1 uncultured Streptosporangiaceae bacterium | reverse complement strand
CGGCTAGCCCGGCCTGGGCCCGTCACCTTCGCGTTCAGGCTGGACGGTGCTGGCTAGACGGTGCTGGCTAGACGGTGCTGGCTAGACAGGGCAGATCGAATATGAGATACCGGTATTCGGTATACGGCGGGTCCCCATCCGGAGGGTCGTGGCGTCATCACCAGTGAAGTCGTCAACTTGTCGGTCTCGACCTACAAACAAGCCGCTTACCTGGCCATCCGCGACATGATCGTGGAACTGGAAATCCCGCCTGGCGCCCGCTTGGTGGAGACCGATCTCGCCGCCCGGCTGAACGTATCCAAGACCCCGATTCGCGAGGCTATCGCCTTGCTCGAATCGGATGGCTTGGTCGACATCACGCCCTACCGGGGCGCCATGGTGCGCTGGCTGTCCACCCTGGAGATGGAGGAGCAGCGGTTTCTCATCGACGCTATCGAGTTGCCGGCCTTCCCCTTGGTTGTCGAGCGCATTACCCGGCCGGAGCTGGCCGAACTCGGCAAGGTGATCAAGAAGATGAAGCAGGCGCGGGCGAAGAACGACGGTCCGGCGTTCCGGCGGCTGACCTCCTCGACCCACGCGATGCTGTTCGCGCCCGTGAGGTATCCCCGGCTGGACCGCTTCGTCACGGTCCTGATCGGGCCAGCTGGACTCCGCTATGACCGGGTGTTCGTTGACAACTTCGGCGACACCTTCGATCTCATGCTCGAGCTGGCCGTGGGCCGCTACGAGCGCATCAAGGCCGGAGACGCTGACGCCGCCGCTGGCCACGTCCGTTCCTGCCGCGACCAGATTGGCCAGCTAAACCGCTCTCGGTTGCGCCACGAACTGGTTGCGCCCTTCTTTGCCCCGAACCGCTAACCCGAGCCGACCCCTCACAGCCAATGGAGCTCTTGTGACCGATGTACCTGCACTGTTTGACCTGTCCGGACAGACCGCCGTCGTCACCGGCGGGGGAGGTGCGCTCGGTGCCGTCGTGGCCAGGGGGCTGGCCGCCGCCGGGGCTTCGGTCGTAGTGGTGGACCTGCGCCAGGCCAACGCGGAGAAGGTCAGCCAGTCCATCACCGAAACGGGCGGCCGGGCCGTCGGGTTCGGGGCTGACCTGAGCGCCGAGGCCGCCGTGAATCAAGTGTTCGCCGAGGTCGATGCGGCCTTCGGCCAGGTCGACATTCTGGTCAACGCGATCTCGGCGCCGGTGGAGCGTCACCTGGCCGAGGACTACCCGCTGGACGAGTGGAACCACTCCCTGGCCTCGAACCTCACCAGTTACTTCTTGTGCTCCCGGGCTGCCGCCGCCCGCATGATCGCCGCGGGCCGGGGCGGCAGCATTGTGAACTTCGCCTCGACCGCCGGGGTGAGCGCCCTGGGCCGGGGCAACCTCGCCTACAGCGCGGCCAAGGGCGGCGTCGTACAGCTGACCCGCGAGCACGCCTACGCGTGGGCCCAGCACGGCGTCCGCGTCAACGCGGTGCTGCCCTGCCAGTTCATCAACGACTGGTGGGCAGGCCAGATGGCTGATCCCGCCCATTCCGGGCTGGTGAACCGCGTGATAAGCGGTATCCCGCTCGGGCGGCTGGGTGAGCCGCCCGAGATCGTCGGGCCGGTGCTGTTCCTGGCCTCGGCCGCGGCGTCCATGGTCACCGGCATCATGCTCCCAGTCGACGGCGGCAACCTGGCCATGAACGCGGTCGCCAGCCTCGACTGGTAGTGCCCCCCGGCGCCGGGACCAGTGTCGTCAGCCCAGATCGGCGGCGGTGGTGACGCGGACGAGAGCGTCGGGACGGGAGAGCAGCTCCGGGCGCAGCGACGTGCCCAGGCCGGGCCCAGGGGGCGGAGCGATACGCCCGTGCGCGATGGTCGGCAGCGTGGTGACGATGTCGCCGTACCAGCCCAGGTAGTAGGCCCGTACGGTCTCCTGCACCATGGCGTTCGGCGCGCTCGTGGCCAGATGGGTGGACGCGGTCAGCACCACCGGCCCGGTGCAGTCGTGTGGCGCGATCGGCAGCTCGTACGACTCGGCCAGCGCGGCGATCGCGCTGGCCTCGCTGAGGCCGCCTACCCAGCCGATATCGAACATGATGATCCGCGCGGCGCCGGCCTCCATGAGGCGGCGGAAGGTCCACCGTCCGGCCAGTGTCTCGCCCATCGCCGCGGGCACGTGGGTCGCGCTGGCGAACCGGGCCGCGGCGTCCAGGTCGTGGGCCTTGACCGCGTCCTCGAACCAGTACGGACCCGCGGGCTCGACCGCCTTGGCGATCCGCACGGCCGCGGGCAGGTGCCAGACCGCGTGCAGCTCGAGGTGGATATCCATCGCATCACCCACGGCATCGCGGATCTGCTCGATCGTGCGGACGCCCGCCCGCAGGTCGTCCGGGCGGATGTCATGGCCTCCGGTGGCCGCCGCGTACTGGTCGAAAGGCCAGATCTTCATGCCGCTGATGCCCTGGGCGAGCAGCTCGGTCGCCAGCTCTCCTGGTCGCTCGATGGCCGCCTGAAGATCCTCGTACGGTCCCAGTTGCTCGTCCTGGGGCAGGCCGCGATCCCCGGCCGTGGCCCGGTCCGAGGCCTTGAGCGCGCCCTTGTTGCCCCGGCCGTACCGAGAGCCCGCGCAGGTGTTGTAGATCCGGATGGAGTCCCGGGTCCGGCCGCCGAGCAGGTCCGTGACCGGCAGGCCGGCCGCCTGCCCGGCAATGTCCCACAGGGCGACGTCCGTGGCCGAGTTGCCCCGGGTTTCGGCCCCGGTGCCCTCATAGCCGACGAACACGTCGTAGAGGCCGCGGCGGTGCGCGGCGATCCGTCCCGGATCCTGGCCGATGAGATACGGCGCGACGGTCTCATGCAGGTGCGCTTCCACGGTGGCCGGCCCGAGGCAGGTCTCGCCCAGGCCGGTGACGCCTTCGTCGGTCAGTACCTGCAGCCACAGCATCTGCGGATGCTCGGGCAGCCTGACGGTCCGGATCCCAGTTACCTTCATGCCTGCGCCTGCCTCGTCGATAACAGATAACAGTCGGCAAATTATCATTTGCTGGGCCTCGTGCCTGTGTCCGTATTCCGGCACCTGATAGCCGCACTGGACTGCCGCGGGCAGGGCGGCACGTCGCAGGACGCCGGAGTCACCGACGGGACCACGCTCCAGGGAGGACTTGATGGCGGCCGGCATGAAGGACGTGGCCAGCCTGGCCGGTGTGGCGATCGGCACGGTCTCGAACGTGCTCAACCACCCGGAGCTGGTGCGCCCGCAGACCCGGGCCCGGGTCGAAGCGGCCATGGAGCAGCTCGGCTTCATCCCCAACGCCTCGGCCCGCCAGCTGCGCGTGGGCCGGGGAAGCTGTCTCGGCCTGGTCGTGCTGGACGTGCGGAACCCGTTCTTCACCGAGGTCGCCCGGGGTGTCGAGGACTACGCCCAGGCGCAGGGCTACGCCGTGATCCTGTGCAACTCAGACGAGGCCGAGGACAAGGAACGCCGTTACCTGCGGGTCCTGGAGGAACAGCGTGTCCGCGGCATCTTGATCACCCCGGTGCACGGCAGCGCCCGACCATCAAGGGCATCCGGGACCGCGGCACCCCCGTGGTTCTGCTGGACCGGCCAGGCCCGCCCGGTCACTGCTCGGTGGCCGTGGACGACCGGCGTGGCGGTGAACTGGCCGTCGCCCACCTGCTGGCCCTCGGCCACCGCCGGATCGCCGTGGTCAACGGGCCGCTGGCCATCCGCCAGTGCGCCGACCGCCGGCGCGGCGCTTACCACGCGGTGATCCGGGCCGGCCTAGACTTGGCGGCCGTGCTGACCGAGATTTCCGTCCCGGCCATGCACACCCCCTGCGGCGCCGAGGCGGCCGACCAGATCCGCGCCGCCGGCCCGTACGGCCCCGGCGTGCCCACGGCCGCGTTCTGCACCAACGACCTGCTGGCCCTCGGCCTGCTCCGCCGCCTGTCCCAGCTCGGCGCCCAGGTCCCGGGCGACCTGGCCATCGTCGGCTACGACGACATCGACTTCGCCGCCGACTCGGCCGTGCCCCTGACCTCGATCCGCCAGCCCAAGTACGAGCTCGGCCGGACCGCCGCCCAGCTCCTCCTGGAAGAAGCCGACGCCCCGGCCGAGCACGAGCACCGCTGCTTCGTCTCCACCCCCGAGCTCATCACCCGCCCCAGCAGCCAGCCCGCAGCCTCGCCCTGACCGCGTAATTGCTGCGCCCTAACCGTCAGGAAAGGGCACAATCGGGGAGTGCTGACGATCGGGGTGGTGGTGCTGGGCACCACTGACATGCCGCGGGCCCAGGTGTTCTGGCGCGCGGCGCTGGGCTATGACCTGCGCGAGGACGGCTTCGGGGGCTGGTCGACCGTGCTGGAGCCACCGGGTGGCGCGGCCGGCACCC
>CAXUJF010000531.1:0-4389 GCA_964250865.1 uncultured Streptosporangiaceae bacterium | reverse complement strand
GCCTTGGCCGCGCCGCGGCCAAGGCCGCGGGCGGCGACGGTGCCGCGCCCGATGTGCCCGGTGACGGCCAGGCCGGTGGCCTGGGCGGCGGCCTGCCGGAAGGCTTCACCAACCAGGACATGGCCGAGACCCTGGCCGCTCTGCAGCAGGGTGGCCTGCCCGGCGGCGGGCTGGGTGGCCTGCCCGGGCTGGGCACGCCCAACAACAACATCCCGGCCGCGTTCCGCGGCAACAACAAGCGCAAGAAGAAGTAACCCGCGCTACTCGGGCTGGGTCGCGCGGACGGTGGCGATGGTGTCGGCTTCGGTCGCCGCCTTGTCCTCCCGGTAGCGCAGCACCCGGGCGAACCGCAGCGCGATACCGCCCGGGTACCGGGAGCTGCGCTGCACACCGTCGAAGGCGATCTCGGCCACCAGTTCCGGGCGGACGTGGACGGTGTAGTCGTTGCGTGAGTTTTCCAGCTCGAGCAGCCGCTCGGTCTGCCAGCTGAGCATCTCGTCGGTCAGGCCCTTGAACGTCTTACCCAGCATGATGTAGCCGCCGGTCTCCGGGTCCCGCGCCCCCAGGTGCAGGTTCGACAGCCAGCCCCGGCGGCGGCCGTGGCCCCACTCGGCGGCGAGGATGACCAGGTCCAGGGTGTGCCGGGGCTTGACCTTGATCCAGCCGGCCCCGCGACGGCCGGCCGTGTACGGGGTGTCCAGCGACTTGACCACGACGCCCTCGTGCCCGTGGGCCAGGGACTCATCGAAGAACGCGGTCGCCTCGGCCACGGACGTGGTCACCAGCCGCGGCATCCGCAGTTGTTCCGGCACCACCCGGGCCAGGGCCTCGAATCGCTCCGCCCCGGGCCGGTCGAGCAGGTCCACCCCGTCCAAATGCACGATATCGAATAGGAACACGGCCAGCCCGGCGCCGGCGTCACCGGTCCGCCGCGACGTGCGTGAGGCGGTGACCTGGAACGGGTGGGGGCGCCCGTCCTCCCGCAGCGCGATCAGCTCGCCGTCCAGCACGGCGGCGCGCGCGGGCAGCTGGGCCAGCTCGGCCGCTACGTCGGGCAGCCGGTCGGTGATGTCGTCCAGGGTCCGGGTGAACAGCTTGACCTGGCCCTCGTGCAGGTGGACCTGGACGCGGATACCGTCCAGCTTCCACTCCACCGCGGCCGGGCTGATCTTGGCCAGGGCATCGGTGATGGTGGGCGCGGACGAGGCCAGCATCGGGCCGATCGGCCGACCCACCTGGAGCCCGAATCCAGCCAGCCCCTGGCTGCCTTCGGACAGGGCGGTCTCGGCCACCGTGCTCATCGACCCGGACAGCATCAGCGCCCGCCGGACCTGGGCCGAGGGCACCTCGGCGGCCCGGGCGATGGCCTCGGCCATCACTCCTTCCAGCGCGCCCTGGTGCAGCTCACCGGACAGCAGCCCGCGCAGGAAGGCCTGCTCCTTGACCGTGGCCCGGCCGAACAGCTCATCGACCAGCTGCTTGCGGGTGGCCTGCGAGCCTTTGCCCGTGGCCGCGCCGATCGCGGTGAGCGTGGTGTCGACATCGGTCAGGGTCAGTGTCGCGGTGTCCGCGGGTGATGGGGCCTGGCGCAGCGTGGCCCAGCCCACGCCGATCTGCCGCTGGGGCAGCTCGCCGGACAGGTAGGCGACCGCGATCGTGACCTCGGCCGGGCCGGCGTCGTGCAGGGCGGTGGCCAGGACCGCGATCTTGGCCAGCCGGGATGACGTCGCGGCCACCGCCTCAGAGGCGTCGGCCATCTCGCTCAGCAGCACATTTGCAGATTATGCCGAGCCGGACCGGCGCAGGACTGCAGCGTCTGCTGCAGCACCATGTAGACCACGGTGCCGAGGATCGGCCCCTCGATCGTGCCCAGCCCGCCGATGATCGTGGCGAACGCCATCTCCGCCGTCCACTGCACGCTGAACACCGCGCCCGGCTGGATCTGCAGCTGGCTGATGGCCAGCACCGCACCGGCCGCGCCGCAGCCCGTCCCGCGATCACGAACACCAGCAGGCGGGCCAGGCCGACCCGGGCCCCGTAGATTCGGCACGAGTCGCCCGTCAATGCGCGTTACGGAACTGTTGTTGCGCCCGGACGTGTCCCCAGCATCCCAGTTCGTCTGGCAGAATGTTCTTTTGACACTGGCGACGCGGGGCCCTCTTCCCTGCTGCGCCGGGCCATCTGAGTGATCTCGCCCAGTCCCCACCTGGCTGCCGGATCGCCGCCCGTACCTTAATTTGCTGGGAGAAGACCGCAGCTGTGGCTGTAAAGATCAAGCTCAAGCGCCTGGGCCGTACCCGGGTGCCGACCTACCGGATCGTCGTGGCCGACGCCCGGACCAAGCGCGACGGGCGCGCCATCGAAGAGATCGGCAAGTACCACCCGAAGGAAGAGCCGTCGCTCATCGAGGTCAACTCGGAGCGGGCTCAGCACTGGCTCTCCGTGGGCGCGCAGCCCACCCCGCCGGTCATGACCATCCTCAAGATCACCGGCGACTGGCAGAAGTTCAAGGGTGAGCCGGGCGCCGAGGGCACCCTGCGTGTCCGCGAGCCGGCCGTGAACAAGAAGGAAACGTTCGCGGCCGCCCTGCAGGAAGCGGGCAAGGACTCGCCGGCCGACTCCGGGGCCACCACGCCCAAGGGCGGCGGCCGGGCCAAGAAGGCCGACACCAAGGCGACCGACGCCAAGGCGACTGACGCCAAGGCCTCCGACAGCACGGCTGCCGACACCAAGGCTGAGGCCAAGGACGGGTCCCGCAGGGGTAAGCCGAAGGCAGGGTCCGCTGACGAGGCCGCCGGCGCGGTGGCCAGCAGTGAGGCTTCCGCCGACGACAGCGCCGCCGCGGCCGCTACTGCGGACACCTCCGCCCCGGCGGACACGACCGCTCCGGCGGACACCTCCGCCCCGGCAGACACGACCGCTCCGGCAGACACGACCGCTCCGGCGGACACGACCGCTCCGGCGGACACCTCCGCCCCGGCGGACGCGACCGCCAGTGCGGACACGTCCGCGAGCAGTGAGCCGGGCAGCGAGGCCTGACGTGCTGGAAGAGGCGCTCGAGCATCTGGTCAGGGGCATCGTCGAACATCCCGACGATGTCCAGGTGTCCACCCGTGCGATGCGCCGTGGCAATGTCCTGGAGGTGCGCGTCCACCCCGAAGACCTGGGTAAGGTCATCGGCCGGGGTGGCCGCACCGCCCGGGCGTTGCGAACCGTGATGGGCTCGCTGGCCGGTGGCCGGCACGTCCGTGTCGACCTCCTGGACACCGACGAGATCCGCTAGCCCGGGATCGGCTATGCAGATTGCCGTCGGTCAGATCGGCCGTGCACACGGGATTCGCGGCGATGTCATGGTCCTGGTCCGGACCGACGAGCCGGACACGCGGTTTGTGCCCGGCACCGCCCTGGCGACGGAGCCACCGGAGCGCGGCCCACTGACCGTGGCCGCGCCCCGGTGGCACTCCGGCCGCCTGATCGTCACGTTCGAGGGAGTCCGGGACCGGACCGCCGCCGAGGACCTGCGCGGTACCCTGCTGGTGCTGGATTCGGCCCAGATCCCGGCCCCGGACGACCCGGACGAGTTCTACGACCACCAGCTCATCGGGCTCAGTGTGGTCACCGCGGCCGGCGTAGCCGTCGGCCAGGTCGCCAACGTGCTGCACCACGGCCAGGACCTGCTGGTCGTGCGCCGGGACGACGGCGCGGGCGATGAGGTCCTGGTCCCGTTCGTGGGCGCGATCGTGACCGACGTCGACGTACCGGGCGGACGGCTGGTCATCGACCCACCCCCCGGGCTGCTCGACTCCGGCGAAGCCGTCGAGGCATGACCTCATGCGCATCGACATCGTCAGCATCTTTCCCGAGTACTTCGGCCCGCTCAGCGTCTCGCTGATCGGCAAGGCCGCGGCCCGGGGCGACATCGAGTTCTACGTCCACGATCTGCGTCACTGGGCGCACGACCCGCACCGGACCGTGGACGACACCCCGTTCGGCGGCGGCCCCGGCATGGTCATGAAGCCCGAGGTCTGGGGCGAGGCGCTGGATGAGATCGCGCCGCCGGACCGGCCCTCGGTGCCAGACCAGGAACCGCGGCTGATCGTCCCCACGCCCAGCGGAGTCCCCTTCAACCAGGCCAGCGCGGCCCGGTACACCAAGTCACAGCAGCTCATCTTCGCCTGCGGCCGGTACGAGGGCATCGACACCCGGTTCATCGACGAGGCCCGGTCGCGGATGGCGGTCGATGAGGTCAGCATCGGCGACTACGTGCTGGCCGGTGGTGAAGCGGCGGTGCTGGTCATGGTGGAGGCCATCTCCCGGCTGCTGCCCGGGGTGCTCGGCAACCAGCGGTCGGCCAGCGACGACTCGTTCGGCGGCCCGTCCGCCGAGGAC
>CAXUJF010000530.1:0-4390 GCA_964250865.1 uncultured Streptosporangiaceae bacterium | reverse complement strand
GGCCCATGCCGATCAGGGTGGCCGCTTCGGCGGGCGTCAGGCGCAGGGGCACGGTCAGGTCGCGCCGGGTGGTGCGGGTGAAATACGGCCCGAGGGTCGCGGCCAGGCGGCTGTCCTTACGTTCGTCGACGGTGAGGAGGTCGGCCGGTCCGACCAGTTCGGACAGATGACCTTCGGCCGGCGTGGCGACGATCAGGGTTCCGCCGGGTTGGAGTACGCGGTGGAATTCGGGGCCGTTGCGGGGGGCGAACACGTTGAGGATGAGCGAGACGGCGCCCGGCCGGATGGGGAACGGCTGCCAGGTGTCCCAGCCGATGGCCCCGATGCCGGCGGCAGCCCGGGCGGCCCGGCGCAGCGCCGGGACCGAGACGTCCATGGCCAGGCCGACGGCCGGGGGGCCACTGTCGGCCCGAAGCGCACCGAGCACCGCGGCCAGGTAGTACCCGGTGCCCGCGCCGGAGTCGAGCATCGCAGGGCCGCCCAGGTCAGCCGAGGCTTCGGCGGCCAGGTCGGCCAGAGCCAGATCCCCTAGGGCCGAGGCCAGCGGCGCGTAGTGCCCGGCACCGAGGAACGCGGCCCGGTCGGCTACCATCTCGGTGGTGTCGGCGGTGCCGGGGCGCGCGCCGCCGGGCATCAGGTTCACGTAGCCCTGCCGGGCGACGTCGAAGGCGTGGCCGGTGGCGCAGCGCAGTACCGGCCCGCTCAGCGTGAAGGAAGCCCCGCAGACCGGGCAGACCAGCAGCCCGGTGACGTCCGAGAGCAGGTCAGTCGCCCCAGACGTCCCGGGCCACGTCGACGATCAGGCGCAGCTTGGCCACTTCCTCGTCGTAGGTCAGCACGTTGCCCTCCACGGTGGAGGAGAACCCGCACTGCGGTGACAGGCACAGCTGGTCCAGCGGCACGTACTGGGACGCCTCGTCGATGCGCCGCTTGAGCTGGTCCGGGTCCTCCAGCTGACCGCTCTTGGTCGTGACCAGGCCGAGCACGACTATCTTGCCCTTGGGCACGAACCGCAGCGGTTCGAATCCCCCGGACCGCGCGTCGTCGTACTCCAGGAAGAAGCCATCCACGTTGAGCTCGCTGAACAGTGCCTCGGCCACGAAGTCGTAGCTGCCCTCGGCGGCCCAGGAGGACCGGAAGTTGCCCCGGCACATGTGCGTGGTGACGGCCATCCCGGCCGGCTTGGCCACCAGGGCGTCGTTGATCTGCTTGATGTAGCGCAGGTGCAGGTGCTCGGCGTCGTCGCCCCGCTCGGCGATCTGCGCCCGCTGGGCCGGGTCGTTCAGGTAGGCCAGGCTGGTGTCGTCGAACTGGAGGTACTGGCAGCCCAGCTCGCCGAGGCGCCGTACCTCGTCGGCGTAGGCGGCCGACAGGTCGGTCCAGAACTGCTCGGTGTCCGGGTACACCTCCGGGTCGATCGCGGCCAGGCCGCCCCGGTAGTGGACCATGTTGGGCGAGGGGATCGTGAGCTTGGGAATGGCCGACTTGACCTGGGACTGCAGGTAGGTGAACGCCTCGGAGAAGATCGTTTCGTCCACCCGCACCTGGCCGTCGATGCGCAGCGCCGCGAACCCGGCCTCGAGCGACCCGCTGGCGTTGCGGAACTTGACCGCGATGTTGCCGGGCACCTTGGACACCCCGCCCAGCTGGTAGATGAAGTCCATGTGCCAGGACGCGCGGCGGAACTCCCCGTCGGTGGCGGACTGCAGGCCGATCTCCTCCTGCATGGCCACCACGTCGGTGATCGCCTCGTCCTCCACCGCCCGCAGGTCATCGGCGGACAGACGGCCGGCCGCGAAATCCTCCCGGGCCTGCAGCAGGCGGGGCGGGCGCAGCAGGCTGCCCACGTGGTCGGCACGGAACGGCGGTGTAGCGCGCATGGGGACCTTCCTTGCCCTCGCCTTGGTTTTTTCGGCTGGCGGTACTCCCCGCGCGAGCATAGCCCCGGGCGGGTCAGGCCGGTTGGCTGGCCTCGCGGTCACGCCGAGACCGCGGGTGATCCGTCTCGGCGGCCGGCACGGGCTGGCGCCGGACCCGGAGCGCGGCCACGGCCAGCAGGACCAGCAGGGCCAGGCCGCCCAGGATGTACGCGTTCCCGGTCAGGAGCTCATGCCCGTACCAGTGGTACTCGACGTACGAGGGCTGGTCACCGTGCTGGTAGTAGGTCAGCGGGTCGGTCTGCGGTGGCTGCCAGATGATGCCGAGCGAGAACGCGCCCAGGTCGGTCGGCTCGCTCCACAGGCTGCCCGGCCAGGCCCCATACAGCGCGATGATGGCCACGCCCAGCGCGGCCCAGGCGGCGGCGTGCCAGCGCGAGGTCCGCCAGGCCCGGACGGCGTAGTGACCGGCCACGGCGGCGGCCGGGGCGATCCAGACCCAGTGGTGGTCCCAGCTGATCGGGGACAGCAGCAGGCCGGTCAGGGCCGCGGCCAGCAGGCCGGCCATCTGGTGCCCATGGCGGTCCAGTACGGCCGCGCTGACCAGGCCGACGACGCCGCAGATGACCGCGGCCACGGCCCACTCCTTGCCCGAGCCGGCGATGCTGCCGGACAGCCGGGCGACCAGGCCACGCAGCGACTGGTTGCCCGACCAGGCGGTGAACCCGGTCCGGCCCCCCTGGAAGAACAGGCCGTTGAACCACCACTTCACCGAGGCGTGCCGCTGAATGATGAAGCCGACCAGCACGGTGAACCCGAACCCGGCCGTGGCCACCGCCGCCTGCCGGTACTTCCGGGCCAGCAGCAGGTACGGGATGAACACCAGCGGGGTGAGCTTGATCCCGGCCGCGATGCCGACGCCGAAGCCCTTCCACCACCGGCTGCGGGCGGTGTCCGGCTGGGTCAGGTCCCAGATGATCAGCGCCATCAGCACCAGGTTGACCTGGCCCAGGTACAGGGTGCGGATGACCGGCTCGGTCCAGAACACCGCCCCCGCGGCCAGCAGCGTCGCCCCGGCCCGCACCCGGCCCGAGTAGCCGAGGCCGCGGAAGGCGAACCAGAGCGCCGCGACCAGGGCCACGATGTTGACGGCGACGGACAGGTGCGGCAGCCAGCCCCACGGGATAAACGACACCACCGCGAACACGACCGCCGCGAACGGGGTGTAGGTGAACTTGAGACCCAGGTTGCCGTAACCACCCCACTGGTACAGCGGGGCGTAGACCTTCGGGTTGAAGTCGGGCCGGACCTCGCGGACGATCAAGCCCCCCGACCGGTAGACGGCCAGGTCGACCGGGTCCAGCGTCCAGTTGGCCGGGTGGATGGCGGCGTAGACCACGTACAGCGCGACGGCCAGGACGAAGGCGCCCGCGCCGGCGGCCAGCAGGGTACGGGCCGGGACCGATTTCACCCGGCAACCCTACCGGTTCTGGCCACCCCGCGCCGGGCGTGCTACGACATGCCATAGTTGTCGAGAAGCAGGTGCAATGCCAGCAGGCCCACGGGTACGGAGGTGAACCGGTCATCAGCGGAGTGCAGCAGCTGGTTCTTTCCGGCCCGCTCATCCTGGCCGTGCCGATCGCCGCCGCGGCCGGCGCGATCACGTTCATCTCCCCCTGCTGCCTGCCACTGGTCCCCGGGTACCTGGCCTACGCCACCGGCATGTCCGGCTCCGACGCCCAGGGCGCGAGTACGGGCCGCGCCGCCCAGCGGATGGCAGGGACCGCCGCGACGGCGACCGCGGTCACGGCGGCCAACGGCCCGGCCGTAGCGGCCGGCGTCGTGGTCGACGACCCGCCGGCCGAACCACCGGCTCCGGTTCCACCCGGCCGGGGCCGGACGATCGCGGGCACGATGCTGTTCGTCCTCGGCTTCTCGGCCCTGTTCGCGACCTACGGCGCGGCCTCCGGCAGCCTGGGCGGCACCCTGCTGGCCCACCACCAGACCGGCGTGACCCAGGTGCTCGGCGCGGTCACGATCGTGCTCGGCCTGCTGTTCGCGGGCCTGCTGGACCGGTTCTCGTTCGCGGGCCGGGTGCTACGCCCGTCGATCCGGCCGCGGGCCGGGCTGGCCGGGGCGCCACTGCTCGGCGTGATGTTCGGGCTGGGCTGGACGCCGTGCATCGGCCCCACCCTGGCCACCGTGCTGGCCCTGTCCAGCACCACGGGTACGGCGGGGCGGGGCGCGTTCCTGGCCTTCATCTACGGCCTCGGCCTGGGCATACCGTTCCTGATCGTGTCGATCGCGTTCCAGCGCAGCATGCGGGTGTTCGGCTACGCCCGGCGGCACGCGCGCCTGGTGACCAGGATTGGCGGGGCCCTGCTGGTCGTGGTGGGCCTGCTCGAGGTGTCCGGGGCCTGGGCCTCGGCCATGACCTGGCTGAAGATCCACTGGATCGGCGGCTACCAGCCACCGCTGTAAAACGGCCCGCAGCCGCCCGGGGGCCGCGCTAC
>CAXUJF010000529.1:0-4393 GCA_964250865.1 uncultured Streptosporangiaceae bacterium | reverse complement strand
GGCTGGCACCGGGCGAGGACGAGCTGGCGCTGGGGGTGGCGGCCGGGATTGAGCGGCTGCTGAGCCTGCTGCGCTCGCTGGCCCCGCGGGACGGGCTGTCGTTCACCGCGGCGGCGACGCTGGCCACGCTGGACCGGTCCGGGCCGAGCCGGCTGACGCTGCTGGCCGTGAACGAGGGCGTGACCCAGCCCGCCATGACGCAGCTCGTCGCGCGGCTACAGGACGCGGGGCTGATCGCCCGCGCCTCGGACCCGAGCGACCGGCGGGTGGTCGAGGTGAGCATCACCGCCGAAGGCTCGGCCCTGCTGTCACGGCGCCGGGCCGCGCGAGCCGGGCGGCTGGCCGGGATGCTGGCCCGGCTCAGCCCGGAGGATCAGGCCGCGCTGGCCGCGGCCCTGCCGGCGATGGACGCCCTGACCGGCCAGCGCGCGGCGCAGCCTGCAGAACGGCACGTCACAGAACGGAGCAACACGTGAGTGGCACATCAGGGGGCTCGGCCGCGAGCCCGTTCAAGCAGCCGAAGGCCGTGTTCGCGGTCGCGTTCGCCTGCGTGGTGTCGTTCATGGGGATCGGCCTGGTCGACCCGATCCTGCCCGCCATCTCGAACCAGCTGCACGCCTCGCCCAGCGAGGTGACGCTGCTGTTCACCAGCTACCTGGTGGTCACGGCGGTGGCCATGCTGATCACCAACTGGGTGTCCAGCCGGCTGGGCGCCAAGAAGACGCTGATCACCGGGCTGATCCTGATCGTGGCCTTCAGCGCGGCGGCCGGCGCCTCCCCCAGCATCAACGCCATCATCGGCTTCCGGGCCGGCTGGGGCGTGGGGAACGCGCTGTTCATCGCCACCTCGCTGGCGGTCATCGTGGCCTCGGCCAGCGGCGGGTTCGCCGGCGCGATCGTGCTGTACGAGACCGCACTGGGGGTGGGCATCGCGATCGGCCCCCTGCTGGGCGGGACGCTGGGTGAGATCAGCTGGCGCGGCCCGTTCTTCGGGGTCTCGGTCCTGATGGCGATCGCCCTGCTGGCCACGGTGGTGCTGGTCGAACCCACACCGAAGCCGGACCACAAGACCAGCCTGTCCGCACCGCTGCGGGCGCTGCGGCACCGCAGCCTGCTGACCATGTCGCTGACCGCGCTCTGCTACAACTGGGGCTTCTTCACCGTCCTGGGCTACGCGCCGTTCCCGATGAAGCTGAGCCCGATCAAGCTGGGGCTGGTGTTCTTCGGCTGGGGCCTCCTGGTGGCCCTCTTCGCCGTGTTCGGGGCGCCGCGGCTGCAGGCCGCCCTGGGCATCGCCCGCACGATGTACCTCAACCTGTTCTTGTTCGCCGTGGTCGTGCTGGCCATCGCGATCTGGACCACCGACCGCGCCGTGCTGATCCCGGCGGTCATCGTGTCCGGCATCTTCATCGGGGTGAACAACACCGTCACCACGCAGGCCGTGATGACCGTGTCCCCGGTCGAGCGCCCGGTGGCCTCGGCCGCGTACAGCTTCGTCCGGTTCATCGGCGGCGGCCTGGCCCCGTACGCGGCCGGGCGGCTGGTCATCGCGTTCAACATCCACGTGCCGTTCTTCATCGCGGCCGCGGCGCTGATCGTGGGGATCGGGGTGCTGGCCACCGGGCACTCGCTGCTGGCTGAGGCCGAGCGGGTCCAGGCCGCGGAGCTGCAGGGCGCCCCGGCGGAGCGGGAGGAAGAAGAGGCTGTGGCAGTGGCCGACGGCTCGGAGAGCTGAGGCCAGCGGTCACCGAGACGTTACGTTGATGAGCTTTTGCGACCTGACGTTGACGTTAAGATCCGATACGATTCACGTGCGAAATATCTCTTACTGGTTAATCTGGGGAGTTGTATGTCTGGGGAGGTAAATCCGCCCGCTGGTTCAGTTGCGTCGGGTAAGCGCGGGATGCCTTACAAGTGGATCGCGTTGTCGAACACCACGCTCGGCATCCTGATGGTCACGATCAACCAGTCGATCCTGCTGATCTCCCTGCCGGCGCTGTTCCGGGGGATCGAGCTCAACCCCCTGGTCCCGTCGAATACGGGCTACTTCCTGTGGGTGTTCATGGGTTTCGTGCTGGTCACCGCGGTGCTGGTGGTCAGCCTGGGCCGGGTCGGCGATATCTACGGCCGGGTCAAGATGTACAACCTGGGCTTCGCGGTCTTCACGATCTTCTCGATCCTGCTGTCGGTGACGTGGCTGACCGGGCCGGCCGGCGCGCTATGGATCATCATCATGCGGATCTTCCAGGGCGTCGGCGGCGCGTTCCTGTTCGCCAACTCCACCGCGATCCTGACCGACGCCTTCCCTCAGGACGAGCGGGGCAAGGCGATGGGGATCAACGGCATCGCCGCCATCAGCGGCTCGTTCCTGGGCCTGATACTGGGCGGCGTGCTCGCGCCCATCGAGTGGCGGCTGGTGTTCCTGGTCTCGGTGCCGTTCGGAGTCTTCGGCACAGTCTGGGCTTACCTCAAGCTCCGCGACAACGGCGTGCGGATCCCGGCCAAGATCGACTGGCTGGGCAACGCCCTGTTCGCCATCGGCCTGGTCGCCCTGCTGACCGGGATTGTCTACTCGCTGCTCCCCTACAGCGGCCACCCAACCGGGTGGACCAGTCCCTTTGTCCTGACCGCCGTCATCGGCGGCATCGCGGTGCTGGTCCTGTTCGGCTGGGTCGAGACCAAGGTTCCGCAGCCAATGTTCCGGCTCGGGCTGTTCCGCATCAGGGCGTTCACCGCGGGCAATATCGCCGGTCTGCTCGGCGCCCTGGGCCGCGGCGGCCTGCAGTTCATGCTGATCATCTGGCTGCAGGGCATCTGGCTGCCGCAGCACGGCTACAGCTTCAGCCAGACCCCGCTGTGGGCCGGTCTGGCCATGGTGCCACTGACCGTCGGGTTCCTGCTCGTAGGCCCGGTGGCGGGCTGGATGTCTGACCGCTACGGCGCGCGGCTGCTGGCCACGGCCGGGCTGATCATCTCCGGGGCCACCTTCCTGCTGCTGGAACTGCTGCCGATCAACTTCCAGTACATCTGGTTCGCCCTGCTCATCTTCTTGTTCGCGGTCGGCATGGGGCTGTTCTTCTCCCCCAACCAGGCGTCGGTCATGAACAGCCTGCCACCGGACCAGCGCGGCGCCGGCGCGGGCATGCTGAACACGTTCCAGAACTCGGCCACCGTGCTGTCCATGGGCCTGTTCTTCACCATCGTCACCCTGGGTCTGGCCTCCCACCTGCCCAAGCACCTGTACAGCGGGCTGGTGGCGGCAGGCGTCCCAACCGCGGCCGCACACACGGTCGCGAACGAGCCGCCGATCGGCAGCCTGTTCTCCGCCTTCCTCGGGTACAACCCGATCCAGGAACTGCTCGGGCCGACGGGGGCGCTGAAGCACCTGCCGCCGGGACAGGCCGCCTACATCACCGGACGGTCATTCTTCCCCAAGCTGATCGAGCAGCCCTTCGCGGACGGCCTGCACCTGGCCTTCACGTTCGCCGCGATCGCCACGCTGATCGCGATCATCGCCTCCGCACTCCGCGGGAAGCGCTACCTGCACGTCAATGAGCCGGTGAGCGAAGAGCTGGCCGAGGGCGCGGCCGGGGCCGGCGGCCTGCTCGGCCTGGAGCCGCTGGCCACCGACGGCCAAGACGCGGCGCTCACCGTGGGCGTCAGCGAAGACGCCGCGGGGGCGGCCGCGGTCAATGGGGCTCCGGGGGTTAACGGCGGGGCCGCGGTTAACGGCGGGGCTGTCTCGAATGGAGGGCCGCGGTCGAACGGGCACGGGGCCAATGGCGCTTCGGCGAGTACGGCGGGTACGGCGGTGAGCGGGCCGGGCGAAGAGCCGGGGACCCCGAACCGGGATGGCTGAGGCTACGGCCGCGCCGGGCGCGGCGGGGAGCGACGGGCCGCTGCTCGGTATTGGCGCAGCGGCCCAGCAGCTCGGCGTGTCCGAGCGCGCGCTGCGTTACTACCAGCAGCTGGGGCTGCTGGTGCCCGCCTGCACCACGCCCGGCGGCCTGCGCCGGTACTCCCCCGCCGACCTGGCCCGGGTGGAACGGATCCGGGAGCTGCAGACGCTGTTGGGCCTCAACCTGGACGAGATCGCGGTGCTGCTGCGCAACGAGGACCGCATCGCGCAGATCCGGCAGACCTGGCACGACGAACGGACCAGCGCCGAGGAACGGCGGCAGCTGACCCGCGAGTGCCTGGTGCTGCAGGAGAGCCTGCGGGACACGGTCGAGGCCAAACGGGCCGCGCTGGAGTCCTTCCTGGCCGACCTGGACACCCGCATCGTCAAGGGCCGCGGGTTCCTGGCCGAACAGGAGAACCTGGTCAGCTGACCCGCCGGGCCGCGGCGGCCCGGGCCGATCATGGAAGCGGTCTCAGGGATTATCCCTGAGAC
>CAXUJF010000528.1:0-4406 GCA_964250865.1 uncultured Streptosporangiaceae bacterium | reverse complement strand
CCCGGGCCCCGGTCCGGGCGTCCCCCCCCTCCTGCACCGCCCGCAGCGCCGGCGTGGCCAGCCCGGACTCAGCCAGGTCAGCGATCCACAGGTCGTTGCGCGGTTCGGTGCCGCGGGCCGCGCTGATCATCAGCCAGCGCCCGTCCAGGCTGACCGAGGCCGAGTAGTAGGTCGTCTTGTCGCGCCCGGCGCCGAAGATCAGTATGTCGTCGTCCGCGGGCGAGCCCAGGTAGTGCAGGTAGACCCGGCGGTGGTACTGCTCCTCGCCCGCCGGGACCGCTTCCGGTGGCAGCCGCCGGGTGTAGTAGAACGCCTTGCCGCCCGGCAGCCAGGCGATCGAGGTGTACCGGCAGCGGTCGATCGGGCCGTCCACCAGTTCACCGGTCTCCACGTCCAGGACGCGCAGCACGGACTCCTCGCTGCCGCCCTCGGACAGCTGATAGGCCAGGAGCCGGCCTTCCTTGTCCGGCTGCCAGCTGTCCAGCGTGGTCTTGCCGGTGGGGTCCATTACGGCCGGGTCGATGAGCGCCCGCGCCTCGCCGCCAGCCTGCTCGCCGCCAGCCTGCTCGCCGGAGCCCGGATCAACCGTGCACAGCACCGCGTGTTCCTGGCCCGGCAGCCGCCGGGTGAAGAATTGCCGGTCCCCGCGCCAGGCCGGGACCCCGATGTGACCGGTCCCGGTCAGCTCCAGGATCCGCCCGGCCAGGTGATCGATTCCCGGCAGCTGAGCACCGCGGGAGCGGAACAGCTCGTCCTGTGCCCGCAGCCAGTCCTGCGCGTCGGGGCTGGCCGCGTCCTCCAGCCAGCGATACGGGTCGCTGACTTCGAAGCCGAACAGATCCTCAACAAGGTCGAGTCGCCGAGCGTCCGGATACCCGTCCGGCCTCTGGTCTGCAGTCATGGGAAGACCCTAGTCGGGCCGCAGAGGGTAGCCGGAAGTAATGCGACTCTCCTGCGTGTTTACTCTTTTGTAGTAGCGGTGGCGCGCTTCAGCGGACACACTGGGAACACGGTCTGCTCTGATGCGAAACCGCCCGGCGGAGGTGGGAGTGCGAAGAGTCCTGCTGCTCAACGTTACGTATGAGCCGCTTACCACAGTGGGGCTTCGCCGCGCCGTGTGCCTGGTGCTCAGCGGGAAAGCCGAAGTGGTCCACGACGACACCGCCGGGGCGACCCTGCACTCGGCGTCGGTCACCCTGACCACCCCGTCGGTCATCCGGCTCCGGCGTTACGTCCGCATCCCGTACCGTAACCGGGTGCCGTTGACCCGGGCGGCGCTGATGCGGCGGGACAACTACCGGTGCGCGTACTGCGACCGGAAGGCCGAGACCATCGACCACGTGATCCCGCGCAGCCGCGGCGGTCCCCATTCCTGGGAGAACTGCGTCGCCTCCTGCACTCCGTGCAACCACCAGAAGGCCGACCGCCTGCTGGAGGAGCTTGGCTGGACGCTGACACGGATACCGGCGGTGCCCCGCGGCGCGCACTGGCGGCTGATCGGCGTGGCCCGCGATGGTGACCCGCAATGGGCCGCCTATCTGCGGGAGCCCACGGCGGCCTGACCACAGGGTGATTTAGCTCTCGATTAGATCAAAATATTTTTAATGATGGAATTACGGGCGCTGCGTAGCTCTTGAAGTCTTGGTGACCACTTTTACTAGCTGGTGGCGGTCACGCGGCGCCCGTACTGCGGTCGAAGCCGTCGTCCGCGCCACCCCAGAGACCTTGACACTGGCCCGACGCCGGGCGCAGCCCCGGATCGCCTATATCGCGCGGCTCACGCTGACCGCTGTGTCCGCCTACCTCGCCGCCCTGATGTTCGCTGGCCACGAGGGCCCGGTGCTGGCCCCGCTGACTGCGCTGCTGGTCGTCCAGGTGAGCCTGACCCACACCCTGCGCAGTGCGGCCCAGCGCGTGATCAGCGTGGTGGCCGGGGTACTGGTCGCGATCGGGCTGTCGGTGGTGGTCGGCTTCACCTGGTGGAGCCTGGGCATCCTGGTCGCCGTCGCGCTGACCGTGGGCCTGGTGCTCCGGCTGGGTGATGACCTGCTCGAGGTGCCGATCAGCGCGATGCTCATCCTGTCCGCGGTGGGCAGCGCGAGCGCGGCCACCAGCCGGATCGTCGAGACGCTGATCGGCGCGGCCGTCGGGCTGATCGGCGGCCTGCTGTTCAGCCCGGTCAAGCTGGAGTCGGCCGAGGACGCCGTGGAGGACCTCAGCGGGCAGCTGGCCGACCTGCTCGACCTGATCGCCGGGGACATCGAGGACGGCCCCGACGCCAGCCGCAGCACCGACCGGCTGAACCAGGCCCGCGCCCTCGGCGGCGAGATCACCCGGGTCGACCGGGCGCTGACCGAATCTGAGGAGAGCCTGCGGCTCAACCCCGGCGCCCGGATCCTGCCCCAGGCGGCCATCCCGCTGCGCACTGGCCTGGAGACGCTGGAGCGCGCTGCGGTTACGGTCCGGGTTATCGCCCGCTGGACCGCCGACGCCTCCCGGCCCGAGATCGACAGCCCGCTGCGTGACCCGCGGATTCGCGCTGCCCTGACCGAGGAGCTGCGCGAGCTCGCGGTGGCGGTCGGCTCGGTCGGCGACCACGTGCGGGCGGGCATCACCTCGGCCACCACCAACCCCACCCCGCCCGACGGCCTGGTCATCCGGCCGCCGGCGCTGCTGCACCGAGTGACCCCCCAGACCGTCCGGCCCGAGCAGGTCGAGGACGACCTCGAGCGCAGCCTCAATCAGGCTCACGAACTGCAGGACGGGCTGGCCGGCCTGCTGCGGTCCGAACCCACCGAGGCGGATTGGTCGATGCGTGGTGAGCTGCTCATGCTGCTGGACCGGCTACGGTCCGACCTGCAGGAAGAGCACCAGGCCCGGGCCCGGGAGAACTGGCCTGGGCGTGGATCGGCTCGCGCGCGGGCACCCCGGTGGGTGCCACGGCGGCCGGTGAGCCGCCCCCATTCCCGTGCGCACGAGCACAGCGGCCCGCAGCCCCGGCCGCGGGCCCGGCGGAGCGCCTGGAAAGCTTGACCCCAAGGAAGAGGAGGTAGGCAATGACTGGCAAGCCCAACGCAGCCGAGGCCGGCACGATCGACATCGGCGGCGACCTGACGGTGAACCGGCTCGGTTACGGTGCCATGCGCATCACCGGATCCGGCGTCTGGGGTGAGCCGCCGGACCGGGAGCAGGCCAAGGCCGCGCTCCGCCGTGCGGTCGATCTCGGCGTCAACTTCATCGACACCGCGGACTCCTACGGCCCGGAGGTCAGCGAGACGCTGATCGCCGAGACGCTGCACCCGTACGCCGACGACCTGGTCATCGCGACCAAGGGTGGTTTCCAGCGGTCAGGCCCGAACAAGTGGGAGCCGGACGGCCGGCCGGAGCACCTGCGGGAGGCGCTCGAGGGCAGCCTGCGGCGGCTCCAGGTCGACCAGATCGACCTGTACCAGTACCACACCCCGGACCCGAAGGTTCCGTACGAGGAGTCGGTGGGTGCGCTCGCCCAGCTCAAGGACGAGGGCAAGATCCGGCACGTCGGCCTGTCCAACGTGACCGAGGAGCACCTGCGCCAGGCAGAGCGGATCGTCCCGATCGTGTCGATCCAGAACCGCTACAACGTGACCGACCGCAAGTCCGAGACCGTCGTGGACCTGTGCGAGCAGGAGCAGCTGGCCTTTCTGCCGTGGGCGCCGATCCAGGACGCCGACGAGGTGGAAGTGATCGTCAAGGCCGCGCGCGACCACGGCGTGTTCCCGCGCCAGATCGTGCTGGCCTGGCTGCTGGCCCGCTCGCCGGAGATCCTGCCGATCCCCGGTTCGGGTTCGGCCGACCACGTGGAGGAGAACGTGGCCGCCGCGACGATCAAGCTCGACCAGGGCGAGGTCGCGGCGATCACCGACGCGTACTGACCCGCCCGCTGATCTCCTGCGGGAGTTCCGCCGCCCCCAGGTGGCGGAACTCCCGCTGGGTCAGTGCCCCCAGCACCGCAAGTGCCACGACCGCCCCCGCCACCGGGAAGTAGGGGGCGGGGCCGAACCGGAGCACCAGCGCTCCGGCTATCACGGCCGACAGCGGCAGCGTGCCCCACGCGGCCAGCATGATCAGGCTCATCACCCGGCCCAGCAGCGCGGGCGGGGCCCACTGCTGCAGCAGCGTGATCAGCAGCACGTTGCCAAACCCGCTGGTCAGGCCGAGGGTGAACGCGGCTGCCGCCGCCCCGGCCAGCCCGCCCAGATACGGCAGCGCCATGATGGCCACGCCCTCCAGCACGAAGCTGGCCGCGGACTGCACCGCGGGCGTGGTCCGGGCCAGCAGCCGGCCCAGCACCGGGCCCAGCGTCCGGCCGCTCATCCCGGCCAGGTTCCCGGCCCCCGCCCCCGCCGGAGTGGCCCGGTCCGGGGCGC
>CAXUJF010000527.1:0-4408 GCA_964250865.1 uncultured Streptosporangiaceae bacterium | reverse complement strand
GTTAAGCACGCCGCCAGCGTTCGTCCTGAGCCAGGATCAAACTCTCCGTTGAATGCTTTATATACAACCGCCAGCCAACCCTTACGGGTCAGCACCATGCGGACTGTAAACATCCGAGAGTGCCAAACCAGCCCAGCCCCGAAAGACCAGACCAGCTCAGCGATCTTGACATATAAATCCGTTGACAAAGCAGCCCCCAAAAAGGAGACCACCCCATCGACGGGGGTATGTGCTTAATGCACTGGCTTTTAGCACGCTGTTGAGTTCTCAAGGAACAGATGCACACCATCAGCAGCCTCCCGGCCACCTCCAGGGCAACTACTCTAACTTACCGGACGCATTCCCACCCGTCAAATCAGAGCCCTTAATGGATTCTGGGAACAAGTGGGCGATCCGCCCGACCTCCGAAACCTTACCCGACTCCGGATGGTGCTTGTGCACGTTATCCACAATCGAATTTGTCCGGGGGTCCCGCCGGAACCGATTTGCCGAAAGGCATTTGGTCCCAGTCCGGGCCCGCAGTTCAGGCGCCGTTTCCGGCTCCGTGGTGCGGTAGTCCTACCTTACACGCCAGCAGACCAGGTTCGGACGCTGTTGGCCATGTAGAGGGGTACAACTTCACCGCCCGTTCGGGTATTCCAGACCCGGGGGACCTAACCGTACCGAAACGGAATGCCGTCAAGCCTGCTGGACGTCGACGGCGCCAACGAAGCGCTTACCGCGGCGGAGGATCAGGTAGCGGCCGTGCAGGAGGTCAGCACGGGCAGGCACGGCGCTTTCGGCGGCGACCTTGGCGTTGTTGAGGTAGCCGCCGCCTTCGGCGATGGTTCGCCGGGCCGCGGACTTGCTGGTCACGATGCCGGTCAGGGCCATCAGGTCGACCACCGACGGCAGCGCCTCGTCGGGGGCGGCCAGGAAGACTTCGGTGTGCGGGACCTCGGTGAACGCGTCGGCCAGGGTCGGCTCGTCGATGTCGGCCAGGTCGCCCTGGCCGAACAGGGCCCGGCTGGCCGCGATCACCCGGCCGGTGGCGCCGGCGCCGTGCACCAGCGTGGTCAGGTCTTCGGCCAGCGTGCGCTGCCCGGCCCGGGCCTGGGGGCGCTCGGCGGTCTGCGCGGTCAGGTCCTCGATCTCCTCCCGCGACCGGAACGTGAACACCTTGAGCAGGCCGGGCACCTCGGAGTCCTCTACGTTGAGCCAGAACTGGTAGAACGCGTACGGGCTCATCAGGTCGGGGCTGATCCAGATGGCGCCGCCCTCGGTCTTGCCGTACTTGGTGCCGTCCGGCTTGGTGATCAGCGGGGTGGCCAGGGCGTGGGCTGAGCCGCCCTCGACCCGCCGGATCAGGTCCACGCCGGCCACCAGGTTGCCCCACTGGTCACTGCCGCCGATCTGGAGCGTGCAGTCCTGCCGCCGGAACAGCTCGAGGAAGTCCATGGCCTGCAGGACCTGGTAGCTGAATTCGGTGTAGCTTATCCCGCCCGCCTCGAGCCGGGCCCGGACCGACTCCTTGCCCAGCATCTGGTTCACCGGGAAGTGCTTGCCAATGTCGCGCAGGAACTCCAGCACCGGCATGTCGCCGGTCCAGTCCAGGTTGCTGACGATCGTGGCGCTGTTGGGAGCGTCACCGAATTCCAGGAAGCGCTCGACCTCGGAGCGGATGCGGTCCACCCACTTGGCCACGGTCTCGAGCGGGTTGAGCACCCGTTCCGCGGACTTGCCGCTCGGGTCGCCGATCAGGCCGGTGGCCCCGCCGACCACACCGATCGGGCGGTGCCCGGCCAGCTGAAGCCGACGCAGGGTCAGCAGCTGGACCAGGTTCCCGATGTGCAGGCCGGGCGCGGTCGGGTCGAAACCGCAGTAGAGCGTGACCACACCGGAATCGAGCGCCTTGCGCAGCTCGTCGAGGTCGGTGGATTGCGCGATCAGGCCGCGCCAGGTCAGCTCGTCGATGATGTCGGTCACGGCTGAATGGTGCCACCATCTGCGCCCGGAGTGGTAACCGTTTGCGTTCCTGGGCGGGGACGGCGCACCGCCCGCTTGTAGGCGGAGACCGTGCGGTCGCCGTCGATCCAGAACCGCCAGGGATAGTCGGCCGCCTGGGTCACGCCGACCCGGGGCCCGGTACGGATCGTGCCGGCCGCGGGCGCGTCACCCGGACCCGGGCCGTGCATGCGGACCGGCGAGTCCAGCCTGCACACGTCGGTGCCGTCGAACCGGCGGTCGATGGCCAGCACCTGGCACAGCAGGGCCGGCCCGCGGGCCAGTTGCAGCTCGGTCCGAGCCGAGGAGCGCCGGGTCCGGGCCACCTCGGTCCCCTCCACCACCTGACCCGCCCGCAACAGTACGGCCTCGGCCGTGCCGGCGGGCTGGCAGACCAGGTTGACGCAGAAGTGCAGGCCGTAGATCTGGTACACGTAGGCGTATCCCGGTGGCCCGAACATGACCTGGTTGCGGCCGGACTTGCGCCGGTAGGCGTGGGACGCGGGATCGGTCTGGCCGCTGTAGGCCTCGACCTCGGTGATCCGCACCGCCACCAGCCCGGCCGCCGTGTCGGTCTCGAGCACGCAGCCCAGCAGGGCCGGAGCCACGTCCAGCGCCGGCCGGTCGAAGAACTCCCGGGCGAGTATCAGCTTGTGGCCCAGGCCGCGTGCTGGTCGGCCAGGCTGCGCAGCGCGGTGAGCTGCTCGGCGACCCGGGCCGGGGCGGTGCCGCCCCGCTGCTTGCGAGCCTCCAGCGCGCCGCGGACGGTCAGCACCTGACGGACGTCGGGGGTCAGGTGCGGTGAGACCCGCAGCAGGTCCTCGTCGCCGACGTCTTCCAGTTCGACGTCGTGCACCTGGCACCAGACGACCAGGTGACCGACGATCTCGTGGGCCTCGCGGAACGGCACGCCCCGCTGCACCAGGTACTCGGCCAGGTCGGTGGCCAGGGTGAAGCCCGCGCTGGCGCTGGCTGCGACCCGCTCGGCGTGCAGCCGGAACGTGCTGATCAGCCCGGCCACGGCGGGCAGCACCAGCAGCAGCGTGTCGACCGCGTCGAACACCGGCTCCTTGTCTTCCTGCAGGTCACGGTTGTAGGTCAGCGGCAGGCCCTTGAGCGTGGTCAGCAGCCCGGTCAGGCCGCCGATCAGCCGCCCGGCCTTGCCCCGGGCCAGCTCGGCCACGTCCGGGTTCTTCTTCTGCGGCATGATCGACGAGCCGGTGGCGTAGGCGTCGTCGATCTCGATCCAGCCGAACTCCTGCGAGGACCACAGCACGATCTCCTCGCCGAGCCGGGACAGGTGCACCCCGATCAGCGCGGCCGCGAAGCAGAACTCGGCCGCGAAGTCGCGGTCACTGACCGCGTCCATGGAGTTGGTCGTGGCCGCGGCGAAGCCGAGCTGCTTGGCCAGCTCCGCCGGGTCGAACGGCAGCGACGAACCGGCCAGCGCGCCCGCGCCGAGCGGGGAGATTGCGGCGCGGGAGTCCCAGTCCCGCAGCCGGTCCGCGTCGCGGGCGAAGGCGTGCACGTGGGCCAGCAGCTGGTGGGAGAACAGCACCGGCTGGGCGTGCTGCAGGTGGGTGAAGCCGGGAGCAGCCACGTCGGCGTGGCGTTCGGCCTGGCCCAGCAGCGCGGTCTCCAGCTCGGCCAGCCGGGACACGATCATCCGGACGTGATCCCGCAGGTACAGCCGCAGGTCGGTGGCGACCTGGTCGTTGCGGCTGCGCCCGGCCCGGAGCTTGCCGCCCAGCGTGCCCAGCCGTTCCAGCAGACCGCGTTCCAGCGCGGTGTGCACGTCCTCGTCGGCCGCGGTGGGCCGGAAGCTGCCGTCCCGGCAGGCCTGGTCCAAATCGTCCAGGGCCTTGAGCATGGCGTCCCGCTCGGCCTCGGTCAGCAGCCCGGCGCCGAACAGCGCGCGGGTGTGGGCCCGGGAGGCGAGCAGGTCGTACGGGGCCAGCCGCCAGTCGAACTGGACGCTCACCGACAACCGGGCCAGCGCGTCGGCCGGCCCCGATTCGAACCTTCCGCCCCACAGCCGGGTCGGGGGCGCGCTTGAAGCTTCTGTCACGTTTGTCTCAGTCCTTCTTGTAGTGCCGCGACGGAACCCTACCGGGTCAGCGCCCGGGGTCAGCGGCGACGCTCGGCCAGCGCGAGCAGCTGGGCCGCGAGGGCGTCGCCGCCCGCCGAGTCGCGCGCGATGACCAGCACGGTGTCGTCGCCGGCCACGGTACCGAGAATGGACGGCCAGGCCGCGTGGTCGAGCACCGAGGCCAGGAACTGGGCCGCACCGGCCGGGGTCCGCAGCACGACCATGTTGGCGCTGGCTTCGGCCGAGATCAGCAGCTCCGAGGCGGTACGGGACAGCTGCGGCCGGGACGCGGCCGGTTCGCGGCCACCGCCCGCACCGCCGCCGGCCCCGCCGCCG
>CAXUJF010000526.1:0-4409 GCA_964250865.1 uncultured Streptosporangiaceae bacterium | reverse complement strand
CCTTCTTGCCGTCGCGGGCTTGTGAGGTGGCCAGGGCGACCAGCACCCGGGCCACCTCGGGCTGGTTGTCCACCGCCACCACGGCCAGCGCGGTGGTCCCGGAGGGACGCGCGGGCATGGTGGCGCGCAGCGAGGCGACCAGGCGCTGCAGGTCGGCGGCCCGCCGGGCCCGGGACGGGGGCCGCCACGGGCCCCCGGCCCCCCCGCGGCGCCGGCGGACCGGGCCCGCGCTGACCATGATCGGGGCGCCGAGTGCGTCGGCGATGTCGTCCCGCCGTCGCAGCCGGTCGGTGATCAGGGACCGGACGACGACGAAGGCCAGACCGGCCACCAGGCCGGCGACCAGGCCGATGAGCGCGTAGATCAGGTCCGTCTTCAGCGCCGAGTGGTGCACCGGGGCGGCCGCGTCCAGCACCTGGCTGCCCTTGATCTGGGCCAGCACCTGGGCTTCGCCGCTGGCCTGGTTCGACGCCACGGTCTGCTGCAGCGCGTCCAGGTTGTTGGCCGCGTCGGTCTTC
This sequence comes from uncultured Streptosporangiaceae bacterium, assembly GCA_964250865.1. Classification (GTDB taxonomy): domain Bacteria; phylum Actinomycetota; class Actinomycetes; order Streptosporangiales; family Streptosporangiaceae; genus Bog-532. The sequence goes on along the minus strand of CAXUJF010000526.1, from coordinate 3,891 downwards.
TGGGTGTTCAGCTGGGTGAGCTTGGCCGCCGACCCGGACTGGCCGGACAGCTGGCTGATCTGCCCGGTGATCGTGGCCAGCTGGGCCTTGGCCTGGTTGACCTGCTGATCCAGCCCGCTGGTGACCAGCTGCTGCTGGTCCTGCAGCTGCTCGGCCCGGAAGGCCAGGAACTCGGTGGCCAGCGCCGTGGCCCGGGCCACGGCCTGGGCACTGGACGAGGCGCTGACCGTGATCTGCAGCACCCGGTTAGTGATGGCCGAGACGCTCTCGGCCGCCACGAAGGCGCCGGCGTTCCCGGTCAGCCCCAGCTTGGCCATGGTCCGGTCGGCCACCGTGTGGCTCCTGGCCAGCGAGATATCGGTCGACACCGCGTCGGTCGGGTCCTGGGACGAGTTGTGCGTAAGCAGGACCGTGGTCGTGGCCTGGTAGGCGGGCGGGGCGGCCACGGCCAGCCCGAGCCCGCACACCAACCCGAGCGCCGCGGTGGCGCACCACAGCCGCGCGGAGCGCCGCAGCCCGGCCTTGATGAAGCCCAGGCTGACCAGGCCAGCGGAGAAGTCGCTGACCGGGGGGTCCTCCTCGGCCAGGAAGTCGTCGTAGGCCCACAGCCGCTCGGGCAGGCCGTCGTCGCTGTTCAGGGCGGGCAGTACCGGCCGGTCTTGGTCCTTCACCGTCGGGTCTCCGTCGTCGTGCCGGTCAGCCGGGTGGGCTGACGGCGGCCGGGTCGCCGGGCGGGCTGGGGCAGCCGGCCCGTGGTCCTGTCGTCCGGCTCCGGGTCGGCCACCATGATGCCGGCGAAGTCGCGCCCGCTGGCCGCGGCGCTGACCGCGACCCGGGCCAGTTGCTCGGCGGTGGCCGTCCCGGCCGACACGGCCAGCACGGTCACGTCACCGCGGATCGTCTCGGCCACCTTCGGGGCCTGGCCGTCGACCACGGCCACGATGACCTTCAGGCCACCGGGCTGCTGCTCGATGCCTTCCCGGTCGGTCACGGCCACCCGCAGCAGGCCGGGGTCAGCGTCGCCGGATCGCTGGGCCAGCAGCCCGCGGCACGCGGCCCGCAGTGAAGCGGTGGCGTGCTCGTCCTGCTGGGGATCGATGAGCAGCGTGGTCGGGACGCCCAGGCCGGCCGCGAACACGGCCAGCTGCGGGCCGACCGCGAGCGCGGTCCGGTCCGCCGACAGCGAGAGCACCGCGATCGAGGAGCCGTCCTGGTCGGCCGGGATCTCCAGATCCAGGTCGACCAGGCCGAGCTGGCTGAGCGCCCGGCGCAGGCTCCAGGCGTGGACCACACCCGGCTCGTACTCGTCCAGCAGCTTGGTCCAGCCCGCGGGGTCGGACGGATGCCCGGCGGCGATCGAGGCCACCACCGGCGCGCCGATCGCGTCGGCGAGCTCGTTCCGTTCCCGCAGCCGCCGGTCACTGCGGCCCAGGGCGAGCGAGATCATCGCCCCGATCAGGGCCCCGGCGAGAAGGCCGAGGCCGCCCCCGGTGGCCAGCTGGGCCGTCCTCGACGGCCCGGTGGCGCTGGCGGCCGGGGCCAGCAGCTTGGCCTTGATCGTGCCGGCCGCGCTCTGGCCCGAGCCGATGTAGCTGATGAAGCTGCGCGCGACCGCGTTGGTGGCCGCCTGAGCCTGGGCCGCGGTGGCGCCCTGCCCGCTGACGGTGAGCACGTTCCCGGTCAGGCTCTTGACCGTGATGCTCGGCCGCAGCGTGGCCAGCGTCAGCCCGTGGCCGGCCTGCGGCAGGGCCGCGGCCAGCACGGGATCGCTGGTGGCGATCACCACGAAGGTGGAGATGGTCTTGTTCGAGGCCGGCAGCACCACCAGCGCGCTGCTGGTCAGCTGGGGCGGATGGAGCAGGGCGTACCCGGCCCCGGCCAGCAGGCCGACGACGGCCAGGATGCCGACGAGCCCCCGGTACCGCCGCACGATCCGCGCGGACCTCCGCAGGTCCAGCGCCTGTCCGCTCATCCGGCCTCCGCTCGCAGGTTCGGTGTGTCCTCCACAAGAGAACTGGCGGCGCCGGTTGATACCGCCACGGCGGCATCGGCCTGCTTTTCCTGCGCCCGGTAGTCCAGGAACTGCAAGCGGGTGGTCAGCGGGGTGCCGGCCGGAACGTTCCCGCAGCCGAGCAGGGTGTAGGCGGGGGTGCGGTGGCCCAGCCCGCGGGAGTACCAGCCCAGGATGGGCTCGGTCTCACCCCGGTGCAGGGTCCAGTGCAGCTGGGGCGTCAGCTCCATCCGGGCCGCGCCCGGCGTGGCCGCGTACGGCCAGCTCAGCAGCGCGCAGCCGTCGTCCAGCTCGGCCCGCACGTCGGGGCCGAAATGGAAGGCCAGCCGGACGTCGCAGGCGCCGCCGGCCTCGTCTGCGAGGTCGAGCTCGTCCACGATGTCGATCAGGCGCGAGGCCCGGTCCAGCCACACCGACCGGCGGTGCCGGACCGCCGGCCGCAGGTCCAGATAGCCGTCGTGGTCGGCGGTCCAGCCGATGCCGTCGCCGGTGTCGGACACCTCCAGCTCGCGGCCCTGGGCCTGCCGCAGCCACAGGAACGGGCCGCCCTCGGCCGACTGGTTCCGGCCGGCCACCTCGAGCGTGTTGTGGGCCAGGGTGGAGCGGAAGTACGACCGCCAGGCCGGGTCGCCGTGGTAGCAGTAGGTGCCCGGGTCGGCCAGCACGTCGACGCCGCCGTAGCGCACCTCGGCCGACATCGCGTCGGCGTGGGCGTGCGCGGCGATGCTGAGGAACCCGTGCGGGCCGCCGTCCAGGCGGCACCAGATCTCCGGGGCCTGCTCCCCGTCCGTGCGCAGCAGGGTGATCCCGGCGTCGGTGAACCGCGACGGGCGCTGCGCGGGCCGGCCGGGCACGTCGCGGCGCACCCCGGCCAGGGCCCCGATCAGCGTGCTGGCCGCGTCCGGTGACACCCGCGGCCACCAGTCCAGCCGGCCGAACAGCTCAGCCCCGACCGCCAGCAGCGACGGCCACGGCTCATCGGCCGGGGCGTCCAGCAGCACGGCCCGGCCGTCGTCGCCGTCACCCTGCCGGGGCGCCCGCAGCGCGGCGTCGAGCAGGGCGGCACCGCTGTCGATCATCGCGCCCAGCCGCTGCCACAGCTCCGGGGTCAGCGGGTGGTGGGCCGCGTCGGCCTCCACCGCGGCCAGCAGCGTCAGCCCGGCCACGAAGCCCTGGTAGTCCGAGGCCAGTTCCCGGCCGATCCCGGACGGGAACGTGTTGGCCACCAGCTCCCGCTCCAGCAGCCGGGCCGACCGGCGCCGCCAGGTCGCGCTCTCGGCGAACCAGGGAAACGCGCAGCTGGCCACCAGCTGGCCGGCCGCCTCGGCGATGACGTGGTTGTTGGCCGACGAGCCGCGGCTGCGGAAGCCGTTCAGGAACTGCTGGTGCCAGCGGATCTGCGCCACGGCCAGGTCGTTGTCCTCGAACAGCGCGCTGACCCCGGCCCAGCCGTCCAGCAGCCGCCGGATCCAGGCCAGGCTGATCAGCCGGACGCCGGCCTCGATGCCGCTGGTCCAGTGCACGCCGGACAGGAACGGGTTCTCGGCCCACCAGGACCGCAGCTGGTCCGCGATCCGCTGGGCGTAGCGCTCGTCCTGGCTGACGTACCAGGCGCTGGCCAGCAGGGTCAGGTGCTGGAACCGGGAGATCTCCCACACCTGCTTGACGTTGCCGACCTGTTCCTCGGACCGGTGATTGATCCGGAACGCGTACCGGTCGGGCTCGGACCGGCGGCCGGTGACCGGATCACGGAACCAGTCCGGGCGCACCAGGTCGGTGCGCAGCACGCCGAGTACCTCCCACTGACCCCGCATGAGCCGGTCCGCGGCGGCCAGGATCGCGGCCCGGATGCTGGCCGGGTCCTCGGTGCGCGGGTTGTC
>CAXUJF010000525.1:3710-4415 GCA_964250865.1 uncultured Streptosporangiaceae bacterium | reverse complement strand
GGCCGACGAGGCCCTGGCGGTACTGGTCCGGCTGCTGTCCGGCGACACGGTCACCGCGGCCGGGTCGTTCGGCTCGCTGCAGGACCTGCGCCTGGACCCGCCTCCGGTGCAGCGGCCGCACCCGCCGATCTGGGTCGGTGGCCGCCAGCCCGCGGCCCAGCGCCGGGCAGCCCGGTTCGGCGACGTCTGGATGCCGTACATGGTCAGCCCCGCCTCCTTTGGCCGCAGCGGGGCGGGGGGGCGGGTGTTCGCTCTCGCGGCGGGCCGGCCCAGCGAGGCCGTCACGGGGGCCCTGTTCATCTGGGGCAGCGTCGACCGCGACGGGGCCCGGGCCCGCGACGAAGCGGTGGGCTTCGTCAGCCAGGTCTACCAGCAGGACTTCGCGCCGCTGGCCGACCGCTACCTGCTGCACGGTGACCCGGACGCGGTGCTGGCCCGGCTGGCCGACTACCAGGCGGCGGGGGCGGACACGGTGATCTTCTCCCCGGCCTGCGCGCCTGAGCGGCACGACGAGGTGACCGCCCTGTTCGCCCAGGAAGTACTACCCCGGCTGTGAACTGAGTCGGCTGTGAACTGAGTCGGCACTGCGCTGTCCGGCCCTGCGCCGTCCCGGTGCTGCGCTGGCCAGGCCCCCCAAACCCCCCGGGGGGGGCGGCCGGGCCCGGCGCTACCCCGCCGTGGGGGCGGGCGTTACCCGGGCCCGTG
>CAXUJF010000525.1:0-3700 GCA_964250865.1 uncultured Streptosporangiaceae bacterium | reverse complement strand
GGCGGCGGGGGCCTGCCGGCTAACGCCCGGGGGGGTGCGCGCCCTGGCCCTGCGATCCCCGTCAGTGGCGGCGGACTTTCCCGGGCCGCTTGGGCGGCCGGCCGGGTGGGCGCTTGACGGCCAGGACGCGGCCGCGCTGGATGATCTCACCGCCCCAGACGCCGCAGGGTTCCGCGCGTTCGACCGCGCCGGCCAGGCACGGTCCGCGCAGCGGGCACAATCGGCAGCCCGCCTTGGCTAGTTCCAGGTCGTCAGGCCGTTCGGAAAACCACAGGTGCGGGTGGTCTGCGCACGGCAGCGCGGCACCAACGTCTGCGGCCTCGCGCAGCAGTGAGCTGACGGCCAGGTCGTTGCGGTGCATTCGAGGGCCCCCTGTCATGTCCGTACGAATGCGGCGATACCACTGTGCACCGGGTGGCCCTCATCCAACATCGGCCGACTGGATGATCCCGGTGTCCTCCGCCAGGAGGAGACGGGCTGCGCACCCGGAGTACTTCTAAGGGCTGAGACGTCCCGCCAACGGGGGGTTCATCGGTCTCAGCCAACGAAATGTTTAGCCACCTTGACGGGTTGTACTGGGTGCGTATCAAGCGTCAAAGTGATGACAGCCCCGACAACAAGGAGCTGACGTGGCAACCGAATACCGCAAGGACCCCGACGCGCTGGCCAAACTGACCGACGAGCAGTACCAGGTCACCCAGCAGTGCGGGACCGAGCCTGCCTTCAACAACGAATTCTGGAACAACAAGGAGCCGGGCATCTACGTGGATGTGGTGTCGGGCGAGCCGCTGTTCGCTTCGGTCAACAAGTACGACAGCCAGTCCGGCTGGCCGAGCTTCACCGTGCCGATCGAGCCGAACAACGTGATCGAGAAGAGCGACACCAGCTACGGCATGGTCCGGACCGAGGTCCGCTCCAAGGCTGGCGACAGCCACCTGGGTCACGTATTCCCCGACGGGCCACCGGACCAGGGCGGCCTGCGCTACTGCATCAACTCCGCCTCGCTGCGCTTCATCCCGCTCGATGACCTCGAGCACGAGGGCTACGGCGACTATCGCAAGCTGTTCGACGAGAAGGGAAGGGCCGCGAAGTGAGCGACCGAACCGAGAAGGCCATCCTGGCCGGCGGGTGCTTCTGGGGGGTGCAGGAGCTGGTCCGCAAGCTGCCCGGTGTGATCTCGACCCGGGTCGGCTACACCGGCGGCGACGTACCCAACGCGACCTACCGGAACCACGGCACGCACGCCGAGGGGCTGGAGATCATTTTCGACCCGGAGAAGATCTCCTACCGGGATCTGCTGGAGTTCTTCTTCCAGATCCACGACCCGACGACCAAGAACCGTCAGGGCAACGACATCGGCCTGAGCTACCGTTCGGCGATCTTCTACACCAGTGACGAGCAGAAGCGCGTCGCTGAGGACACCATCGCCGACGTGGACGCCTCCGGCCTGTGGCCGGGCAAGGTCGTCACCGAGGTCGAGCCCGCCGGGCCGTTCTGGGAGGCCGAGCCGGAGCACCAGGACTACCTGCAGGTCTACCCCGAGGGGTACACCTGCCACTGGGTCCGCCCGGGCTGGAAGCTGCCGCACCGCGACAAGGATGCGGTCAGCAGCTGAGCTGAGTAACCCCGTAAGACCGTACGAGAAGGCCCCGTCCGCTGGTCGCGGACGGGGCCTGTGTGCTTCTCGCGCCCCTCAGGGACAACGGCGGATCAGGGGTAACTGACTACGTCGCTGGGACCGTTGAAGGTGCTGTTCACCGCGGCCCCGGTGTCGTTGACCACGTGGTCGATGCCGCCGGCGCCGCTCAGGAACCGGGTGAAGACGTCGTGCAGCTGCACTCCGGCGGTATCCGGCACCGAGAACGCGGTGGCCGAGTGGATGTCCACACCCTGGTTGAAGAAGCTGTAGCTGCCCAGGCCGTAACCGGAGAAGCTGGTGACCTTGGACCCGACCACGAACGCCGGGTAGCCGTCGGTCGTGGGGCTGGACATCCAGGCCGCCTGGCTCGGCACCTCATAGGGCATCTCGTTCTGGAAGAAGATGACCTCGCCGCCCTGGCCGTTCCACACCACCTCGTTCTTCTGGTAGTGCTCGACGGCCAGGCCGTAGGCCAGCACGTCATTGCCGTTCACCACCAGGCCGGTCTGGGCCTGGTCGCAGGTCCAGCAGCCGTTGGCGCCGCCGCCCACCCCGTTCTGGTCGGGGGTGCCGGTCTGGCCGGCCCCGTGGTCGGCCCGCCAGGCCCAGATGTCGTCCAGGATCACGTGGGACCCGTCCACCACCAGGCTGTCGGTGGCGGTACCCGCGGTCTCCCCGCCGATGCGGAAGAACACGTCCTGGACCAGGGCCGGGTCGGACGCACTGCCCAGCTTGCTGGTGAGCGAGGTGCCCAGCCGGACCAGCGCAGCCGAGTTCTTCGGCCCGGCGTCCACGATGAGCCCGGACAGCTTCACGCCCTGCGGGTCCAGCACGTCGATGGCGGCGGTGCCGTTCTGCGGCACCAGGGTGGCGAAGCCCAGGCCGAGCACGATCGTGTTGGGCCGCGAGACCAGGATCGGCGCCTTGAGGTCGTAGACCCCCGGGGTCAGGATCAGGTTCTGGCCCAGGGCCAGCGCCGCGTCGATGGCCACGATGGACGTGCTCGGGGTGGCGATGAAGAACTTGCTGATCGGGACCGACGTGCCGGCGGTGGTGCCGCTGGACCAGGACGGCCCGGACGAGTTCTGCCGCAGCGCGGGCACGAACACGCTGTACGTCCCGGTGCTGCTGGTCTGCAGGAACGGCTCTTCCTCGGTCTGCGGGCTGGTGGCCAGCGTGGTGTAGGGATTGGTCCCGCCGGCCAGCCCGGACGTGCTGGAGAAGCTCTGGGCCGGGGCCCCCGGGTCACCCGCGAACACCTGGTTCCAGACGCCGTTCGACCAGCCGTCCAGGTTGGTGTTCCGGACCAGGAACTGCTGCTGGGAACCGTTGGTCACCGAGCCGCCGGAGAACGACGAGTCGGCGATGAAGCCGCCGCTGGCGTACTGCGGGCCGGCCGAGCAGTAGTCCATCAGGGACAGGTTGCCGCCGGTGAGGTTGACCCGGCGCATGGGCGCGGCCTGCGACACGGCCCAGAAGTCGGTGCCGGACTGGCAGCCGGTCTGCCCGGCGACGTTGATGGTCAGGTTGGACAGCGACCGCCAGAAGTTGTCCAGCGCGATGCAGTTGCTGCTGCCGTCGGTGGTCGGGAAACACTGGTTGTAGACGTTGATGGTGCCGTTGATCGTCACGTCGCCCGGGGAGCTGCCCAGACCGGCGACCTGGGTGTAGTAACCGACCTGGAACGACAGTGGGTCGGCGGCCGAGCCGTAGGTGCCCGGCTCGAACAGCAGTGTGTACCGCTGGGGGCCGAACTGGTTGGGGATCTGCTGGGTGGCGATCGAGTCGACCGTGGCCTGGATCTGGCTCTGCGGCATGGCCGGGGTGAACACGTACACGTTCGGCCCGAAGTTGGGCATCCCGGCCACGTGCGCGGCCGGCGCCACGGCCGCATCGCTGGCCGGCGTGACGCCCGCGGCCGTCTTGACCGTGGCGTGGGTGGCCGCGGCCGCCGAGGTGGTCGCGGCTGACCCCTGGGCGACTCCCGCCGCCGTCAGCCCGAGCACCCCGGCCAGGACCGAGCTTCCCGCGACGGATCGGTGCCGCCTCGCCCCGGGGCGC
>CAXUJF010000524.1:0-4422 GCA_964250865.1 uncultured Streptosporangiaceae bacterium | reverse complement strand
GCCGGCGGCCCCAGCCTGGCCGGGCTGCCGCCATCGCTGCGGACTCAGTTCCGTATCACCGCCCATTAAAAGGAAAAATCAGCCATGGCCATCACCTTCGGCACCAACCAGTACGGCAAGGCCGAGGTCCGCCTGGTGCACGTCGCCCGCGACGGTGACCGGCACCAGATCAGGGACCTCAACGTGTCGACCGCGCTGCGCGGCGACTTCGCCGCCGCCCACACCGACGGCGACAACTCCCACATCGTCGCGACCGACACCCAGAAGAACACCGTCTACGCCTTCGCCCAGCAGTACGGGGTGGGCCAGCTGGAGGAGTTCGCGCTGCGCCTGGGACGGCATTTCACCGGCGGCTTCGACTGGGTCACCGGGGCCAAGATCAGCGTCGAGGAGTACGCCTGGGACCGGATCCCGGTCGACGGCGCCGACCACGGGCACGCCTTCTCCTCCCGGGCCGGCGGCGGCACCCGGACCACCGTGGTCACCGTGCACGGACCGCAGGCCTGGGTGGTGTCCGGCCTGACCGATCTGACCGTGCTGAAGTCGACCGGGTCGGAGTTCACCGGCTTCCCGCGCGACCGGTACACCACGCTGCCCGAGGACCGGGACCGCATCCTGGCCACCGCGGTCACCGCCCGCTGGCGCTACGCGAGCCTCGGCCTGGACTGGGACGCCAGCTACACCGACGTGCGGCGCATCCTGCTGGAGGCGTTCGCGGTCAAGCACAGCCTGGCCCTGCAGCAGACCCTGTACACGATGGGCGAGGAGGTGCTGAAGGCCCACCCGGAGGTGGCCGAGATCCGGATGTCGATGCCGAACAAGCACCACTTCCTGGTCGACCTGAGCCCGTTCGGGCTGCCCAACGAGCGCGAGGTCTACTACGCCGCCGACCGGCCCTACGGGCTGATCGAGGGCACGGTCCTGCGCGACGACGCCCCGGACGCCGGCCGGGCCTGGCAGGCCATTCCCGGCTTCTGAGCTGACCTGATTGAAACGCGACCGCGCTATCGTCGGTAGCAAGGAAAGTACGGCGTCGCAGGTAGGAGCGTGTGTGAGCCCGGCAGTGGTGGTCAACGGCCGGTCCCGCGACCTCAAGGAGGTCGGCGGGCACGTCACGCTGCTCGAATGGCTGCGGGGGAGCGGCCTGACCGGGGCCAAGGAAGGCTGCGCCGAGGGCGAGTGCGGGGCCTGCGCGGTGCTGGTGGCCCGGGACGACGGCGCGGGCGGCACCCGCTGGGTGGCGATCAACTCCTGCCTGGTCCCCGCGGCCGGGTTCGACCAGCAGGAAGTGGTGACGGCCGAGGGCCTGGGCCAGCCCGGGGACCTGCACCCCGTGCAGCGGGAGATGGCCCGGCGCGGCGGCTCCCAGTGTGGCTACTGCACCCCGGGTTTCATCTGCGCCATGGCCGCCGAGTACTACCGCCCCAACCGCGCCCCCGCTACCGCTGCCACCAACGGCCACTCCAGCCCCACGGGCAACGGCAGCCACAATGGCCACTCCAGTCCCGGCAACCCCAGCGACCCCAGCGACCACGAGCACGGGCCGAACGGGTTCGATCTGCACGCGCTCAGCGGCAACCTGTGCCGCTGCACCGGCTACCGGCCCATCCGGGACGCTGCCTACGCTCTCGGCCCACCGGACCCGGCCGACCCGCTGCTGGCCCGCCAGACCGGTCCGGCCCCGGCGCCCGCGCCGACCAGCGTGAGCAGCGACCAGGGCCGCTACGTCCGCCCGGCCGACCTGGCCGAAGCCCTCGGCCTGCTGGCCGAGCACCCGGACGCGCAGCTGGTGGCGGGCAGCACCGACTGGGGCGTCGAGCTGAACATCCGGCACCGCCGAGCCGCCCTCACCATCGGCATCGACCGGCTCCCCGAGCTGCGGGAGTTCGCGGTCCGCCCGGACGGGTTCGATATCGGCGCCGCCCTCAGCCTGTCCGAGATCGAGACCCGGCTGGCCGGTCAGGTCCCGCTGCTGGACGCGCTGTTCCCGCAGTTCGCCTCCCGGCTGATCCGCAACGGGGCCACCCTGGGCGGCAACCTCGGCACCGCCTCCCCGATCGGCGACACCCCGCCGGTCCTGCTCGCGCTGGGCGCCTCGCTCGTGCTGGCCTCGGCCGCCGGGGACCGCGAGGTCCCGCTGGCCGGTTACTTCACCGGCTACCGGGAGTCCGTCCGGCATCCCGGCGAGCTGATCAGAACCGTCCGCATCCCGCGCCCGCTGGCCCCGGTGACCGGGTTCCACAAGATCGCCAAACGCCGGTTCGACGACATCTCCAGCGTGGCCGTGGCCTACGCGCTCCGGCTCGGCTCCGACGGTTCGGTCGCCTCGATCCAGATCGGGCTGGGCGGGGTGGCGGCCACCCCGATCCGGGCCCGGGCCGCGGCGGAAGCGCTGACCGGGCGGCCGTGGACCCGCGAGACCGTGGCCGCGGCGGCCGACCTGATGGCCGAGGCCGCCACCCCGCTGAGCGACCACCGGGCCAGCGCCCGCTACCGCACCGCGATGCTGCGCAGCTCGCTGCTGAAGTTCTACGCCGAGCACGAGGAGGTGCTCACATGAGTCAGGGTTTCGGGCCGCTGGGCGCCCCGGCGGCCCCCGGCCCGGGGGGGGGCCGCCAGGGGGGGCCGGCGGTGCGGGGCGGCAACGCCGCCCGCCGCCCCGGACGAGGCGACGCTGCGTCGCTGGTGGGAGAACCACCCGGAAGCCTATCGCAGCCCGGAGTACCGCCGGATCAAGGCGGTGATCCTGGCCCCGCAGACGTTGGCCAAGGACATGACGATCTCCGACGATGACCTCCGCGCCGCTTACCAAAGCCGCAAGGCTGAGTTCGTGACGCCGAGCAAGCGGTCGGCCGAGGTGGTCACGGTCGGAGACGAGGGCAAGGCGAAGGCGCTGGACGCGAGCTGGGCCGGCGGGGCGGACTGGGCGCAGGTGCAAAAGGACGCGCAGGCGGCGGGCGGGGCCGCGATCGAGCTCGACCAAGCGGCGCGCTCCGAATGGCCGTCGCCCGAGCTCGCGATGGCGGTGTTCGACGCCAAGCCCGGCAGCGTGTCCGCCCCGGTCCGCCTGTCGGGCAGCTGGGCGGTCGTGCATGTCACCAAGGAGCTGCCGGGCGTCGAGCGCGGCTTCGATCAGGTGAAGAACGAGTTGCGCGACCGCGTGCTCGCCGAGAAGGCGGCGGACGTGATCTATGACCGCGCCAACAAGCTCGATTCCATCCTTGGCGGCGGCGCGACCCTTGACCAGCTGCCGGCCGACCTCGGGCTCGCCGCGGTGACGGGCACGCTCGACGCCGAAGGCAAGACGACCGAAGGCCAGCCGGCGCCGATCCCCGGGCCGACCGAGCTGCGCGAGGCCGTGGTCGCCGCCGCGTTCGCCGCGCGCAAGGGCGACCCGCCGCACCTGACGGAGGTGCCGACGCCGTCGACCGGAGGCTCGTCCTATTACGCGCTGGAACTCGAGGACACGACGCCTGCCGCGCCCAAGCCGTTCGACGCCGTGCGCGACCAGGTCCGCGCGAACTGGACGGAGGATGCGATCCACAAGGAGCAGGAGACCGCCGCGGCGGCGCTGCTCGCCGGGGTCAAGGGCGGGGCGACGCTCGCGGACATGGCGGCCCGCGCCGGGCTTTCAGTCACCCGCTCGCCGCTGACCGGCCGGGCTGAGCCGACCGCGGGCGTGCCGCTGGAATTGGTGCACCCGCTATTCGCCACCAAGCAGGGCGAGCCCACGATGGTGCGCACGGCGGATGGTTTCGTGGTGGCGGTGCCCGCGATCATCGAGCACCCCGACCCGAAAGCCGACCCGATCGGCTTCGGGCGCGTGCGCGAGGCGCTGGCGAGGGCGATCGGCAACGATGTCGAGCTCACTTATGTCCGCGCCTTGCGGGACCGGACGCCGCCCGTGGTGAACCAGAAGATGCTCGACAGCATCGCCCAGCCGTGACGAACGCGCCCTCCCCGCCCGACTTCGCCGCGTTCCGCGCCCCCTACGAGAACGGGCGCGGCACGCTGCTTTGGCAGCGCGGCGTCGCGGATCTCGAAACGCCGGTCGCCGCTTTCCTCAAGCTCGCGGAGGGCAAGGCCAACGCGTTTCTGCTGGAAAGCGTGGAAGGTGGCGCGGCGCGCGGCCGCTACTCGGTGATCGGCATGCAACCCGACCTCATCTGGCGGTGCCGCGGCGGACGCGCCGAGATCAACCGCCACGCCACCGCCGCGCCGGACGCTTTCGCCGCCGAGGACCGGCCCGCGCTCGACAGCCTTCGCGCCCTGATCGCGGAAACCCGGCTACCGGTGCCCGAGGGTCTGCCGCCGATGTCGGGCGGGCTCGTCGGGTATCTCGGCTATGACATGGTGCGGCTGATGGAGCGGCTGCCTGACAAGAACATCGACGAGCACGATTTGCCCGACGCCGTGCTGCTG
>CAXUJF010000523.1:4134-4424 GCA_964250865.1 uncultured Streptosporangiaceae bacterium | reverse complement strand
ACTAGGCCCTTCCCATCGCTGACGCCGACACCGACCAGAACCCCGCCCGAGCCGACGCCCACCGCCACCCGGCCTAGGCCAGCACCGACCAGCACCAGCCCCAAGCCGACACCGACCAGCACCAAGCCGACACCGACCAGCACCAAGCCGGCATCGACCGGTTCCGGTTCCGCGCCCGTTCCTACTCCGGTCAACACCACCCTGCCAGTGACTGGCTAAGGACTTACTGCCTCACCGGGGGAGGGGGGGCCCCCCCCCCCCCCCCCACCCCCCCCCCAGGAGGGGGGGCA
>CAXUJF010000523.1:0-4124 GCA_964250865.1 uncultured Streptosporangiaceae bacterium | reverse complement strand
GTCCGCCCAACAGGCGGACCTCCCCCGGCACTGATGCTGAGGCATCTATAACCGGATTCTGGCGGCTTGGCGCCGCTACCGGTCGAGCGACATGGTGGCGGCCGCGCCGAACACCTGGCTTAGCTAGTCAGAGGCCTCTTCCGAATCCGGAAGGGGCCTTCTTGCTGTGCCTTGTGCACGGGGACTTGACGAGGACCGAACGCCTCGGGAAAAGTTTGTTCTCGGCGGCGACCGGTCGCCGAGCTGTGGAACGTCCGCCCCAGCCGGGTTCCATCGGCGAAGGGGAATAGCCCTCTCGGTCGTCAACGTCACAGGCCATCTTCCGATACCGCGTCGCTGGGGGACGAGGGGTATCCAGGGGAGGGCTTGTCCATGACCAAGGATGCCAGCTTCAAGAAGGTTGTCCGGCGCCACGCCGAGGAGACTGGGCAGCGCTATACCGAGGCGCTACGGATCTCGAAGGTCTCCGTACGCGAATGCACCACGAGCCCGTGGCTGAACGGCTCCTCACTCATCTGCGGGATCGCTACGGCATAGACCCGGTCGCGGCGACGAAGCTCAGCGTGCATAAGACCTACGTCTTCCGCATCGACCGGAGTGACGGCGAGCCGTGGGTCGCGCGGGCCTTTCCGCCCGCTCGGCCGCGCGCTGGGGTTGAGGGCGACGCCGCGGTCCTGCGGTTCCTGGAGCGACAGGACTATCCTGCGAGCGGCTGGCGGCTGACGATGCGGTATCTGACTTCGACGGCAGCGCGGTCCTGGTGACGCGGTTCGTCGAAGGCGGCCAGCTCCCGGACAGCGCGGAGAAGTTCGCCATGATGGGTGAGTTGCTCGGACGGCTGCACGCGCTGCCGGACGACGACTCCGTCAGCCGGCCGGGCGGGGCGAGCGGTGAGGACCCCAGCCGTGAAGGCTCCCCGCGTCAGGACCTGCTGGCCGCCCTGTCGTTCCTCGACGCCGTGGATACGAAGGTCGCGCCGGCCGAGCGCGAGCGATTCGAGCGGCTGCGCGACGGGGTGGTCAAGGCTGACGCCGGTCACGGCCTTCCCGAGGGACTGCTGCACGGAAATCTCCTCCACGCCCCCGATCACGCCGTCCTGAGCGGACAAGGCCCAGTCGCGATCAACTGGAAGGCGTCGGGGCGCGGGCCACGCCTGGCCGACCTGGCCTACCTGATCTGGGGCACGGGTTCGTGGAATCCGCGTCAGCCCAGCCAGGACCGTATCGACGCTGCCGTCAATGCCTACCGCCGGCACGTCGAGCCGACCGACGACGAACTCGACCGGCTCGAGGCGATGATGTACCTCCGGACGCTCTACCTCGTCTGCTTCGGCTACCGGCGCGCTGTCACCGAGGGAGTGAAGTTCCGCGAGTGGGGCTTCATCTGGCCACGGGAGTACTTCACCTCCACCGCAGCGGCAACCCGCGCTGCGTTCCGCCGGTAGGCCGTCCGTGGGCCAGGACAACGACCGTGGTTCGTCGCCAGCGCGCCGGATGTCTCATGCCCGCGAGACCGCGCCCGTAGAGATCCCGGAGGACGTCCTCGAGCGGGTGCGCACGCTGTGCCTGGTGCTGCCCGAGGTGACGGTGCGGGTGGACGGTTCACTGGTCAGGCAGAGATCGACGGCATACTCATTCGACATCCGCCGGAGGTCATTCTGCCTGCTCGTGGCCACGGAGGGTCCGGCCGGCACGACTGTCCCCCTGCTCGTGCTGCGGGCCCGCCCGGGCGAACGCGACGCGTTGCTGTCCGTCGGCCACCCGTACTTCGCCTCGCGAGCCGGCGGTGATCGCATCGGTGTGCTGCTCACCGACGACACCGACTGGGAGGAAATTCGTGAGCTCGTGAGCGAGAGCTACCGGATCCTCGCGCCGAAGAAGCTCATCCGTCTCCTTACTTGAAGGGGACGGTGACCGGGCCGGGGAGGGGCTGGTAGACAGCAAAGAAGTCACGGTCGTCGGGGACGAGATAACGGTGGGGCGACTGCATCGGGTTGGCCGCAACCATCGTCGGGACGAGACCGCTGGTGTCGTGGGTGTAAGTGATCAAGGTGTGCCATTCGGGGTTGATGTCAAATTCCATCGCCCGAACTGCGCCGGCGTGCTGGAGGATCTTCGCCAAGGTGATCACGGTCTGGTCGTTGGCGGCGACGTAGATAAGGTTGCCGTGACCGTCGATGCCGACACCGCTGCGCCAGACGCGGGTCAGGCCGCCGAGCGTGTACCCCCACTGCGGGCTGTTCGGGTCGTCGTTCAGCTGAGGGTTCAGCTTCCCGTCCCAGACGATGGGGGCCAGGCTCTGGCGGGCCCACGCGACGTCTGAGCCCACATCCGGGCCGCTGTTCCAGTTCACGATCGCGATGTGGCCGTCGCGGTAGCCGATGAGCGTGGCGTTGCCGCGCTTCAGTGGCTCGTTCGTGCGGCCGTTGTCGGCCGAGCCGTTAGCACCGTCGGTGTAAGTGAAGCCGCCGTTGAAGGTCGCCAGCAGCCGCGAGCGCTGATCGTCCGGGACCATCGCCGGCCCGCGTACGGCGGCATTCGGCGGCTCGTAGCGGCCCGGGTAGTAGCCGATCTGGGTGCGCGTGTGGTCGAACCAGGCCACGTAGGCGACGATCTGGGGATAGGCGGCCTCGGGGCGGAAGGTCGTGACCAGCACCGGTGGGCCGCCCTTGACCGGTGGGCCGGCCGGCTTCCAGACCCCTTCGCCGGGCAGCGGGTGCGGGAAGACCGGTTCGACCGGCGGCGGCCAGGCCGCGGCCGGTGACTTCGGGGAACTGCTCTGCGCCGGGGGGCTGGTCTGCGCCGGGGTCAGCCCGACCGCCGGCAGGGTCTTCAGCTGCGGCCCGCCCGTCTTCGGCGCGTTCACGGTGTAGTAGACGTGCTCGCCCCGGTCGACCAGCCAGTTGCCGAACGGCACCTCGTTTCTGACCCATTCGGCGCTGTGCTCACCCAACGTCATGCTGGTCGGCTGCAGCGTCCAGACGGTATACGAGACAACCGCCCACAACAGCACCACGACGAAGGGGGCCGCGATCACGATGCGCCGACGGCGCCGGCTGCGCCCGACCGTAGGGCCGCCGGGCTGGCCTGCGTGCGCAGCACCCTGCTCAGCGGACGCCGGAACCGGCGGCGACTCCGCCTCATCCACCCGAGCATTGACACCGGAACCAGTGCCAGCTTGCCGCTGTCGCCTCATCTCATTAACGCCCTATGCCTCGTCGAATGATGCGCACCTGACGGCGATGTCGGGTGTCCCCTCCAGCGGCATGATAATGCCGACGGCCGACATGGGCACGGAGTTGGAGGCAGCCGCCAATGGTGGCTAGGGCACGGTGACCGGCTGGATGGCCACGGGGCCGAGAACGGGGTTGAGCTCGGTCGCCTGCGAGACTCCGGCCGGCGTGATCACGTCCATGGCCTTGGGCACGGTGGACGGGTCGACCGTGCAGATCGGCGCGGTCCCGCCCGTGGCGCAGACCCCGAACGAGTAAGCGCCGGGCGTGGCGGTGAAGGCCCGGGCCTGGTCGGGGCTGAACCCGTCCTGGCCGGCCAGCACCACGCTGAAGCCCCAGCCGGACGTCGGCGTGCCGAGCTGCGCCTCGGGCAGCGCCACGGTGATGGTCTTGTCGGCCTGCACGGCCAGCGCGGACGCGGTGCCGACCGAGTTGCCCGCGGCGTTCACCCATACCGGCGAGGCGAACCCCTGCACCTCGACCCGCTGGCTCCAGGCTCCGGACGGCGCGATGGTGTAGTTGCGGGAGGCGTACGCGGCCTGGGTGGAGGTGCTCGACGCGCCGGGCCCATGAACGTAGAAGTCGAGCAGCTGTACCCCGTCGAGGGCCCCGAACGTCGGAACCAGGTTGGCCAGCGTGACCCGGAGGTAGGCGAAGGTGCCGTCGCTCAGGACCTGGAACCGGGTCAGGTCGAACGACCCGGCCACGAAGTCCGACGCGGTCGGGTACTGGTAGGTACCAGGCCCGTTGTCGTCGCCGGTGGGGTCGGTCACGTCGAGCACGGTGCGGCCGCCGCCCTCGGCGCTGACCGTGACCTGGGCGTAGCCCGTGCTCCGGCCCCCCCCCCCCACCCCAACCCCCAAAAAAGTTGCCGTAAACGGGAAACCCTTTG
>CAXUJF010000522.1:0-4428 GCA_964250865.1 uncultured Streptosporangiaceae bacterium | reverse complement strand
AGCACAGTGTGAGCGGCCAGCACAGTGTGAGCGGCCAGCACGGTGCCAGCAGCGGTCACAAACACACCTTCTCCCGGACCCCGGCGAACAAGTCATCTTCCGGCAGCTCGGTATCCACGAGCGACCTAGCCAGATGATAGTCCTCGGTCGGCCAGGCCTCGCGCTGGACGTCCAGCGGGCAGGCGAACCAGAAGCTCTTCGGGTCGATCTGGGTCGCGTGGGCCAGCAGCGCCTCGTCCCGGATCTCGAAGAAGTCGCCGCACGGCACCCGGGTGGTGAGCTCGAGCTCGGGCCGGTCCCGCCGCTCCGGGTCCTTGGCCCGCGCCTCGAACATCTCCACGTAGGGAGACTCCAGGCCGCGGCGCAGCAGTTCCTCGTGCAGCGCGACGTACTTGGCCCGGTGGAACGAGGCGAAGTAGTACAGCTTGAGCGGCTGCCACGGCTCGCCCGTGCCCGGGTAGCGGTCCGGGTCGGCCGCCGCCTCGAACGCCTCCACCGCGACGTTGTGGGTCATGACGTGGTCCGGGTGCGGGTAGCCGCCGGATTCGTCGTAGGTCAGCATCACGTGCGGCCGGAACTCGCGGATCGCCTGCACCAGCGGCCGGGCCGCCTCGTCCAGCGGGGTCAGCGCGAAACAGCCGTCGGGCAGCGGCGGCTTCGGATCACCTTCCGGCAGGCCCGAGTCGACGAAGCCCAGGAAACGCTGCTGCACACCCAGGATTTCCCGGGCCCGCGCCATCTCTTCGCGGCGCAGCTGGGGCAGATTGGCGGTCACCTCGGGCCGGACCATGGCCGGATTCAGCACATCGCCACGCTCACCACCGGTCAGCGTGCACACCAGCACGTCCACGCCTTCGCGGACATAGCGGGCCATGGTCGCGGCACCCTTGCTGGACTCATCGTCGGGGTGTGCGTGCACGGCCATCAGCCGCAGTTGGCCCGGCCCGGCATTCCGGTCTGATCCTGCCTGCCGGTCTGATCCCGGGCCTGTGTCGGCGGACAACTGATCTCCCTCGCTGGTGTTCACCTGACGCCTCATTCACCTGGTCCGGGCATGCGAAGACGAAACGTAATTGGGCGTTTGTCCCCCGCCGCGGTCCGGAACAGCGTCAACCACTGGAAAACACGGACAGGTTCGCGCCGCATTCCCTACCTGCACCATTTGACTAGCGCGGCTTTGTCGTTGACGCTTGTTAGCCTCAAAAGATTACCCCTGAGGGGATCGCGACGGCGGCCCCTACGACATGGCAAGCCGTGCAGTTCTGAGGAGTGCCCGTGACCGAGACTCGCGACGGAAGCGTCACCTGGATGACCCAGGAGGCGTACGACCGCCTGAAGGCCGAACTTGATGACCGCTCGGGGCCGCTGCGGGTCGAGATCGCCAAGAGGATTGAGGCCGCTCGCGAAGAAGGCGACCTGCGTGAGAACGGCGGCTACCACGCGGCCAAGGAAGAGCAGGGCAAGAACGAGGGCCGCGTGCTGCAGCTGCAGTCGATTCTGGAGAACGCCCGGGTCGGCGACCCGCCCCGGACCGATGGCGTGGTCGGCCCGGGCATGACCGTGACCGTCCGGTTCCCCGGCGATGACGAGGAAGTCACGTTCCTGCTCGCCTCGCGCGAGGAGACCGGCGCTCCGATCGAGGTGTACTCGCCCAAGTCGCCGCTGGGCGGCGCGATCAACGGCAAGAAGGTCGGCGAGACCGCGAGTTACTCGCTGCCGAACGGGCGGTCGGCCTCAGTGGAGATCCTGGACGCGGTTCCGTACGCGGGCAACTGACGCGAGCCAAGGGGGCCGGCCGGAGACGGCTGGCCCCCTTGGCGTATCCGCGTCCGCTCCGGCGCAGCCGTCTCAGCTGAAGCAGCGGTCTCAGCTGAAGATCAGCGTGTACCCGGCCTCGCGCAGTTCGGTGATCATTTCCTCGCAGTGCTCCGGGCCGCGCGTCTCGACCTGCAGCAGCACCTCGACCTCACCGACCTGCAGCCGGGGTGTGACCCGCTCGTGCCACACGTCGAGCACGTTGGCCCCCAGACCGGCCAGCTCGTGCAGCAGCGTGGCCAGCGCGCCGGGCCGGTCCGGCAGCCGGCAGCGGAAGGCCAGGTAGCGCCCGGCGGCGCGCAGGCCGTGCCGGAGCAGCTTGACCAGCAGCAGCGGGTCGATGTTGCCGCCGGACAGCACGACCACGGCCGGCGTCTGGATCTCGCTGCCGTGCTCCAGCAGCGCGGCCACGGCGGCGGCCCCGGCTGGCTCCACCACCTGCTTGGCCCGTTCCAGGCAGAGCAGCAGCCCGCGGGACAGGCTTTCCTCGGTCACCGTGACGATCCGCGCGCCGTGCTCGGCCAGCAGCCCGAACGCGAGCTCACCCGGCTGACTGACCGCGATGCCGTCGGCCATCGTCGGTGTGCCCTTGACCGGGATCGGCCGCCCGGCCGCCATCGAAGCCGGGTACGGCGCCACCGCGGCGGTCTGCACCCCGATCACCTGAACGGCGGGATCGAGGCTCTTGACCGCGACCGTGACCCCGGCGGCCAGCCCACCGCCGCCGACCGGGATCACCACCGTGCGGACCTGGGGGCACTGCTCGATGATCTCGAAGCCGAGCGTGCCCTGGCCGGTGATGATGTCCGGGTGCGCGAACGGGTGGATCAGGACGCTGCCGGTCTTGGCCGCGAACTCCTCCGCCCCGGCCAGCGCGTCCTCGACCGAGGACCCGTGCAGGACGATGTCCGCGCCGTAGTCCCTGGTCGCCTGGATCTTGGGCAGGGGCGCGCCCTCGGGCATGAACACGGTGGACCTGGTGTCCAGCAGGCTGGCCGCGTAGGCCACGCCCTGAGCGTGGTTCCCGGCGCTGGCCGCCACCACCCCGCGGGCCCGCTCCTCGTCGGTCAGCCGGGCGATCCGCAGGTACGCCCCGCGAATCTTGAACGACCCGGTCCGCTGCAGGTTCTCGCACTTGAGGTAGACCGGGCCGCCGATCAGCTCGGACAGCACCCGGGACCTCAGCACGGGGGTGGGCGCAATTATGTCGCGCAACAGCTCGCGCGCCGCCACTATGTCGTCGGCCTGCACTGATCTTGACACCGTAGCCACCAGTGCAGTGTGCCACGCTCCCGCCCGCCCGGCCGCCGCGATGGCATCGCAGCGGTACCGGTACGTTGGCGGCTTCGGTCCGGCTATCACCGGTACGTTGGCGCCATCGGTCCGGTTGGCAGCGCGCCCGTCACTGGCGGGGACGCCTGGGCACGGATGCATGTCATTACATAAAATCCCCGCGGCTGGGCGGGACGGGGGCGGCTAGCAAGGTGGCGTCTTGATCGCCAGGGGTGTTCGCCGGGAGCGCAGTAAAGGCCGGCCGGATGCGAACAGCCCGTAGATGGACATAGTGTCGAATGGTGCAGCCAAACAG
Organism: uncultured Streptosporangiaceae bacterium; assembly: GCA_964250865.1. GTDB lineage: Bacteria > Actinomycetota > Actinomycetes > Streptosporangiales > Streptosporangiaceae > Bog-532. The sequence continues at coordinate 1,025 of CAXUJF010000522.1, read as the reverse complement.
CCAGCATCGTCAATCCACCGCGCGGCATGGGCGGCCACCCGCCGCCGCCACGCTGGGCGAACTCCGCGCGGACGGCCATGTCTACCGGAGCGTCAAGGAGGAGATCAGGCAGAACCTGCTGACCCGGATGCGGGCCGGGCAGGACCGTTTCCCCGGGATCATCGGCTTCGGGAACACGGTGCTCCCGCACTTGGAGCGCTCCCTGCTGGCCGGTCACGACGTGATCCTGCTGGGCGAGCGCGGCCAGGGTAAGACCCGGCTGATCCGGACCCTGGCCGGGCTGCTGGACGAGTGGGCGCCCGCCGTGGCCGGGTGCGAGATCAACGACCACCCCTACGTGCCCGTGTGCGCCCGGTGCCGGCGCCTGTCCGAGGAACTCGGCGAGGACCTGCCGATCGTCTGGCGCAACGCCCGCGACCGTTACGGCGAGAAGCTCGCCACCCCCGACACCAGCGTCGGCGACCTGATCGGTGACATCGACCCGGTCAAGGTGGCCGAGGGCCGGACCCTGGGCGACCCGGAGACCGTGCACTACGGCCTGGTACCGCGGACCAACCGGGGCATCTTCTGCCTGAACGAGCTGCCCGACCTGGCCGAGCGGATCCAGGTCGCGCTGCTCAACGTGCTGGAAGAACGTGACATCGGGGTGCGCGGGTACGCGCTGCGGCTCCCCCTGGACCTGGTCCTGGTGGCCAGCGCCAACCCCGAGGACTACACGAACCGCGGCCGGATCATCTCCCCGCTGAAGGACCGGTTCGGGGCCGAGATCCGCACGCACTACCCCCTGACACTGGAAGACGAGCTCGGCCTGATCCGGCAGGAGGCCGTGGTGGGCTGGGACGGGGCCGCCCCCGGCGCCGAACTGCCCGAGCACCTGGTCGAGGTCATCGCCCGGTTCACCCGGCTGGTCCGGGACTCGTCCGCGGTGGATTCACGCTCCGGCGTCTCGGCCCGGTTCGCCATCGCGGCGGCTGAGAGCGCGGCCGCTTCGGCCGTACGCCGGTCCGCGCTGGCCGAAAGCGCCC
>CAXUJF010000521.1:0-4432 GCA_964250865.1 uncultured Streptosporangiaceae bacterium | reverse complement strand
CCCGCCGCCGCGGCCAGCGCGGCCACGGGCCAGGGAGCGCGCCCCGCACGCCGGGCGCGCGCGTCAAGGACTTGTCTGCTCACGAAACGATGAGCTTAGCCTAGGGCCGATATGCGGCGGGCCAAGCTGAAGTCAGCGGCGGTGAGGCCGCCGGCCGAGTGCGTGGACAGGGTCAGCGTGACCTTGTTCCAGCGGATGTCGATGTCCGGGTGGTGGTCGGCTTCCTCGGCCAGGAACGCCACCGCCCCGACCAGCAGCAGGGCGTCGCGGAAGTCGCGCCGCTCGAAGGTCTGGGTGATCTCGCCGTTTTCTGTGGTCCAGCCCGGCGACTCGCTCAGTTCAGCAGTGATCTGATCATCGGTGAGAAGCTCCATGCGACCGGCATACCATTCGGACGTGCCTGGATCACCATCGAATGCCCAAGACACTGAATCACAATCGAATGCCGGCCACCCAGCCGCACCGGCCCCGTTGCGGGCCACCCCGCTGCTGGCCGAGCACGAGCGGCTCGGCGCCACGCTGACCGGTTTCGCGGGCTGGCGGATGCCGCTGCGCTACGGCAGCGAGACGGCCGAGCACCGGGCCGTCCGCCAGGCGGCAGGCCTGTTCGACCTGTCCCACATGGGCGAGATCATGGTCACCGGGCCGGAGGCGGCCGCGGCGCTGGATTACGCGCTGACCGGCCTGCTGTCCGCGGTGGCACCCGGCCGGGCCCGGTACACGATGATGTGCGCCGAGGACGGCGGGGTGCTCGACGACCTGGTCGTCTACCGGACCGGCGACGAAGAGTTCATGGTCGTGGCCAACGCGTCCAACACGGCCACCGTCCTGGGCGAGCTGCAGAGCCGGGCGGCGCCGTTCAAGGCCCGGGTCACCGACCGGACCGAGCAGTACGCGCTGATCGCGGTGCAGGGCCCGGCGGCGGCGGCCATCCTCGCGCCGCTCACCGAAGCCCGCCTGGGCGACCTGAAGTACTACGCGGGCCTGCCCGGCACCGTGGCCGGGCGGCGGGCCCTCATCGCCCGCACCGGCTACACCGGTGAGGACGGCTTCGAGCTGTTCGTCGGCTGCGAGGACGCCGAGCCGGTGTGGCAGGCTCTGGCCAGCGCAGGGGTATCAGCCGGCCTGGTGCCCGCGGGCCTGGCCGCCCGCGATACGCTCCGGCTCGAGGCCGGCATGCCGCTCTACGGCAACGAGCTCGGCCCGGACACGACGCCGTACGACGCAGGGCTGGGACGAGTGGTCAAGTTCGACAAACCGGGTGGCTTCGTCGGCGCCGCGGCGCTGGCCGAGCGGGCGCAGGCGACGCCGGACCGGATACTGGCCGGACTGACCATGGCCTCGCGCCGGGTACCCCGCCACGGGTACACGGTGCTGGCGTCGGGCCAGCCGGCCGGGACCGTGACCAGCGGCGCGCCGTCGCCCACGCTGGGCCCGCCGATCGCGCTGGCCTACCTGACGCCGGACGCGATGGCGGCCGGCCCGGGTGAGCTGGCCGTCGACATCAGAGGCCGGGCCGAGCCGGCCGAGCTAACCGACTTGCCTTTTTACAGGAGATCCCGAACATGAGCGTTCCTGCCGAGCTGCGTTACACCGCGGAACACGAATGGGTGGCGGTGGAGGGCTCGACCGCGACGGTCGGCATCACCGACTTCGCCGCCCGCGCCCTGGGCGACGTGGTCTTCGTGTCGCTCCCCGCCGACGGCCTGGCCGTCACGGCCGAAGAGCCGTGCGGGGAGGTCGAGTCGACCAAGTCGGTCAGCGACCTCTACTCCCCGGTGGACGGCGAGGTGACCGAGACCAACGGCGACCTCGAGGACGACCCGGGCCTGGTCAACTCCGACCCCTACGGGGCGGGCTGGATGTTCCGGGTCCAGCTGCCCGCCGGCGGCGGCGAGCTGCTGCCCGGCACGCTGTCCCCGGCCGAGTACGAGGAACTGACCAAGGACAGCGACGCCTAGCGCCGGCGCCGCCAGATCAGCAACCCCACCAGCCCGACCACCACGACCGCACCCGCGCCGACCAGCTTCGGGTCCACGGTGGCCACACGCTGCCGGAGCTTTTCCGCGGTGCGGCGGGCGACGTTGGCCGGCTTCACCAGGTCGGTGATCGCGTCGACCGTGTGCCCCAGCTCCAGCTGGGCCTGCTCGATCTGGCGGATGAGCTGCGCCTGGCTGAGCTGCCCGTTCGCACCGGCCTGACTGCCCGCCGGGGGCACGATATCGCCCGCCCGGGGCACGATCTCCTCGCCGGCCATCACATGCTTCCTTTCCGCGTGGGACTCCCGAATCCCGACAGTCTGTCAGACAGCACTGATCCCCCGGACGCGGGCGCGCCGGGGGATCAGCGGGTGGGTCAGCAGCTGCTCTTGTAGATGAACGGCTGCACGCCGGACGAGTTCACGTTGGCCGGGGTGATGGCCGTCAGCGGGGTACCGATGGTCGGGGTGACCGTCTTGCCGTTGGCCGCGTTCAGCCCCTGCTGCACGGCGTCCACGCCTTCCGCGTACGGGTCCTGGGCCACCGCGAGCTGGATGGTGTTGGACTTGAGGAACGTGATCTGCTGCGGCTCGGCGTCGAAGGTGGCCACCTTGACCTTGCCGGTCTTGCCCGCATGCTGCACGCCGGTAGCCGCGCCCTGGGCGCTCAGCACGTTGGTCGCGAACACCCCGGCCAGGTCGGGGTGGGCCGCGATGTCGCTGGACACCTGGCTGGCCGCGGTGGCCGAGCTGTCGTTGTCATACTGGGTGCCCAGCACCTTGACGTTCGGGAACTTGAGCTTCATCTCGGCCTGGAAGCCCTGGATGCGGGCGTCGGTGGTGCTGATGCCCGGGGCGACGTTGATGACCGCAACCGTGCCCTTGCCGCCGACCTGCTCGCCCAGGGTGTCCGCGGCGATCTTGCCGCCGCCAACGTTGTTAGAGGTGATCCGGGACACGCCGAGCGAGGTGTCGCTGGACGAGGTGTCCACGAACACGATCTTGGTGCCCGCGGTCTGGATCCGCTGCAACTCGGGGTCGAGCGCCTTGGCGTCGGTCGGGGCGACCAGCAGGGCGTCCGGCTTGGTGGCCGCGACCGAGTTCAGGATCGGGGTCTGCTCGCTGACCGAGAAGTCGGCCGGCCCGTTGACGGTCAGCTTGGCCCCGAGCTTCTTGGCCTCGGCCTCGGCGCCGCACTCCATCGTGATGTAGAAGTCGTCGCTCTTGGTGCCGACCACCAGCTCGAGGTTCTTCTTGCTCAAGCCGGAGCTAGCGGCACTGCCACTGCTACTGCTCTTGGGGCTGCTGCCGCCGCTGCTGGAGCAGGCGGCGAGCCCTAGGCTGATGACCGCGACCGCGGCCAGGCTGACCGCTCTCGCGGGGTATCTACGTGACATTCAATCCTCCTGAAATATGGGAACGCGCCCTCGCGGTCCCCGCTTCATTGCCTCAGGCGCGCTCGCGCAGCCGCCGGCGAAACTGGTCGAGATAGACGGCTGCGGCGAGCACTACGCCGGTCAGGATGTACTGCCAGTACTGGTTGACGCCGATGATGATCAGTCCCGCGGCCAGCATCTCCGGGATGAAGACGCCGAGAAACGTGCCGAGGATGGAACCGCGCCCGCCGAACAGGCTGGCGCCGCCCAGGACGACCGCGGTGATGACGACCAGGTTGTCGAGCGGGTGCCCGGAGATCGTGGTGGTGCTGAAGTAGGCCAGGTTCATGATGCCGGCCAGGCCCGCCATCAGGCCGCTGAGGGCGTAGACGCCGATCAGGTACCGGTCCACGTTGATGCCGACGCGCCGGGCCGCCTCGGGGTTGGAGCCGATGGCGTAGGTGTAGCGGCCGAACCGGGTATAGGCCAGGATCAGGCCGAACACCAGGGCGACCAGGAACGAGATGACGATCAGCCACTGGATGCCGAACAGGCTGCCCTGCCCGATCGAGCTGGCCAGCTTGCTCGGCACGGTGGCCACGTCGTGGCCGCCGGTGATCAGGTAGCTCAGGCCCTCGGCGATGCCGAGGCCCGCCAGCGTCGCGATCAGCGGCGGGATCTTCAGCTTGGCCACCATGACGCCCTGCATCGCGCCGAAGGCCGCGCCGGTGGCCAGGCCGATCAGCACGCCGAGCCAGATCGTGCCCACGCCGGCGCTGGCCCCGCCGTTGTGGACGTAGTACTCGCCGGCCACCACCCCGGACAGCACCAGCACGAAGCCGACGGACAGGTCGATGCCCGCGGTCAGGATGACAAACGTCTCGCCGACCGCCATGACCAGGAACGGGGCCGTCCCCTGGCTGATCAGCGACAGGTCGCTGGTGGTCAGGAACTTGCCCGGGGCGAGGCCGGTGAACACCGCCATCAGCCCGATGAGCACGATGAAGGGCCACGACTCGTTGGCCGTGAACGTGCGCCTGACTGTGCGCCCCAGGCCGGACCGCGGCCGGGCCGGGCG
>CAXUJF010000520.1:0-4434 GCA_964250865.1 uncultured Streptosporangiaceae bacterium | reverse complement strand
GGGCTCACCGTAGGCCTGAGCCGGTGGGGGTGGGGCAGTTGTGGCAAGCTTGCCTCGTGACAGCACCGCAGCCGCCGCCTGAGCCGCAGCCGATCGTCACCCCGCTGCGCACCGCGGCGATCTTCCTCGTGCTGACCATCGACCCGGGCGGCGAGGACACCGTACGCGACTTCCTGGCCGACGCGTCCGGCCTGGAGCGGGCGGTCGGGTTCCGGCTGCCGGAAGGCGAGCTGTCCGCCGTGATCGGCATCGGCTCGGACCTGTGGGACCGGCTGTTCGGCGGCTCGCGGCCGGCCGAGCTGCATCCGTTCCGCGAGCTGCGGGGGCCCCGGCACTTCGCCCCGGCCACCCCGGGCGACCTGCTGTTCCACCTGCGCGCCAACCAGATGGACCTGTGCTTCGAGTTCGCCAGCCAGGTGATGAACCGGCTGGGCGGGGTGGCCACCGTGGTGGACGAGGTACACGGCTTCCGGTACTTCGACGAGCGGGACCTGATGGGGTTCGTGGACGGGACCGAGAGCCCCGGCGGCCGGGCCGGGGAGGAAGCCGCCCTGGTCGGCGCGCAGGACCCGGACTTCACCAGCGGCAGCTACGTCATCGTGCAGAAGTACACCCACGACCTGGACAGCTGGAACGCGCTGCGCACCGAAGAGCAGGAACGGGCCATCGGGCGGCACAAGCTGAGCGACATCGAGATCCCCGATGATCAGAAGGCGCCCGACTCGCACGTGGCGCTGAACACGATCGAGGACGCGGACGGCAACGAGCGGCAGATCCTGCGGGCCAACATGCCGTTCGGCTCGGTCGGACGCCAGGAGTTCGGCACCTATTACATCGGCTACGCGGCCTCGCCCAGCGTGACCGAGCAGATGCTGCAGAACATGTTCATCGGCGACCCGCCCGGCAACACCGACCGGATCCTGGACTTCTCCACCGCGGTCACCGGGACGCTGTTCTTCGCCCCGTCGGCCGACTTCCTGGACGACCCGCCCGACGGGCCCGGGGTGGCCACGGCCCTGGCCGCTGACGACGCGACCAGTACCACCGGGCCACCGGAACCCGGCCCTGCGTCCCCCACGCCGCGATCCAACGGTTCACTTGGAATCGGCAATCTCAGAAGGAGCACTCCGCAATGAACAACCTCTATCGCGAGCTCGCCCCCATCTCCGATGCCGCGTGGGCCGACCTCGAGGAGGAGGCCAAGCGGACCTTCGCCACCTACGTGGCCGGGCGCCGCATCGTCGACGTGGCGGGGCCGGGCGGGCCCACCCTGGCCGCGGTCAACACCGGGCGCCTGGGTGATGTGGCCGCCCCGGCCGACGGCGTGATCGCGCACCTACGCGAGTCCCAGCCGCTGGTCCGGCTGCGGGTGCCGTTCACGCTGAGCCGGTACGAGATCGACTCGGTGGAGCGCGGAGCGCAGGACGCCGACTGGCAGCCGCTCAAGGACGCGGCCAAGCAGATCGGGTTCGCCGAGGACCGGGCGATCTTCGAGGGGTACGCCGCGGCCGGCATCACCGGGCTGCGGGACGCTGGCTCGAACGCCCCGCTGAGCCTGCCCGCCGATCCGACGCAGTACCCGGACGTGGTGGTGGACGCGCTGACCGAACTGCGGCTGGCCGGGGTGGACGGCCCGTACGCGCTGGTGCTGAGCACCGCGGCCTACGACGCGATCAGCGTCACCACCGAGCACGGCTACCCGATCCGGCGGCAGATCGAGCGGGTCTTCGACGGCGAGATCCTGTGGGCGCCCGCCATCGACGGGGCGTTCCTGCTGTCCACCCGGGGCGGCGACTACACGCTCAGCCTGGGCCAGGACCTGTCCATCGGCTACCTGTCGCACGACATCGACACCGTGCAGCTGTACTTCCAGGAGTCGCTGACGTTCCTGGCCTACACGACCGAGGCGATCGTGGCGGCCACCGGGGGGGCGGGGGCGCGGCCGCCCACGCCGTACCGCGGGGGGGTAACGCGGCCGCGGTCAGCCCGGGGTTGTGGGGGGTGGCCGGGGGGGCGGCCACGGCCAGCACCCGGGCGGCCTCGGCCGTGACCGCGTCCCGGTCCGAGGCCGGAACGCGATCGCGGAACAGCTCGACGGTCACGGTGGCGGTGCCGTTGGCTCGTTTGACCCGCCACAGGCCAGCCACGAAACCGTCGAGCAGCACGCTGCCCGGGAAGACATTCAGCATTTTAAAAAGGTCCCGGCGGTCCCGGTCCGACATGATCCGGGCCCGGTCGTCGTGGGACAGAATCAGGTTGTCGTACTCCGGCAGCAGCCGGGCCGGTGCGGGCACGTCGGGGCCGGGCCGCGGACTGTCCGGCAGGTCGAACAGCTCCCGGCCCTGCTCGTCGGCGAAGACGCGGAGCCGGTCCCGCATCGGGCCGATGACCTCCCGCAGCCGGGTCAGCCCCGACCAGGCCTGCACGTCCGCCACGGTGGCCGGGCCGAACGCGGCCAGATAGCGCTCGACCATGACCTTGAGCGACGGCTGGTCCGCCAGCGGCCGGCCCAGCCACACGTCGATCGGCGTGTGCCGGGCCAGGCCGGACTTTCCCCAGACCGCGCGCGGCGGCACCTGCACCAGCGGGACCCGGGCCCGTACCACCTGGGCCAGCGCGTCGGCCGGGTGGCCGGGCCAGTCCTGGGTCAGCAGTTCGCCCAGCTCGGCGAAGGTCAGCGGGTCCCCGGTGGTCAGGGCCTGGCCCGCCACCGCCACCGCGGCCAGGTCCACGCCGGGCAGCCGTTTGCCGAAGTTGCTGGCCAGGGCCCGGTCCAGGACCGGCTGGACCAGCGGCCGCAGCGTCAGGGCGTCGTCCGCGCTGACCAGGTGGATGGTGCCCCGCATGAGCGCGATCCGCACCACGTCCCGGCTGATCAGCAGGCGGGCCAGGTCCTCGGGCCGGAAGCCGTCCAGCCGGGCCAGCAGGCCGTAGTAGGGCGGGAACGGGGCCTGGGCCTGCAGGCCGACCAGGTGCTCGACCATGCCCAGAACCGCGCTTGTGGGGTTGGTGGTGCCTGTGGGGTTGGTGGTGCCTGTGGGGTTGGTGGTGCCTGTGGGCTTGGTGGTGCCTGTGGGGTCGGTGATGGTTGCCGCGGTGACCGGCTGGCGGGCCAGCAGGTGCTGCCGGGCCAGCAGAGCGCGGTTCAGCGCCCGGCGGCTGAGCACTTCGGGCATGGGCGGCCTCCTCCTGGTCGGCTAGGGTAACCGGCGTGCGCTTTGTCTTCACCCCGCCCGCCGAGGAGGCCGCCGGCCTGCTCGCGCTGCCGTGGGACGAGCCGCTGGCGAGCTGGCAGGACGAGCGGCTGGTGGAGATCCACCAGCGCGGGGTCCACCGGCACGTCGTCCGGTTCGTGGAAGACGACGGCGTACTGTACGCGCTCAAGGAGCTGCCCGAACGGCTGGCTCGCCGCGAGTACACGCTGCTGCGCTCGCTGGACGAGCTGAGCATCCCCGCGGTCGACGTGATTGGGGTCGCGGTGGACCGTAGCGCGGACATGGACGCGGTCCTGGTCACCAGGTTCCTGGCCTACGCCACCACCTACCGGGCCGTGTTCTCCCGGCCGCGCGGCGGCCAGCCCACCGACCGGCTGCTGGACGCGCTGGTCGAGCTGCTGGTCCGGCTGCACCTGTCCGGGTTCTTCTGGGGCGACTGCTCGCTGTCCAACACGCTGTTCCGGTACGACGCCGGCACGCTGGAGGCCTACCTGGTCGACGCGGAGACCAGCGAGCAGCACCCGCAGCTGTCCACCGGGCAGCGGAGCTACGACCTGGAGCTGGCTCAGGAGCGGGTCTACGGCGAGCTGCTCGACCTGCAGTTCGGCGAGCTGCTGCCGTCCGACGTCGACCCGCTGGACATCGCCGAGCAGCTGAGCAGCCGGTACACCGCGCTGTGGGAGGAGCTGACCCGGGAGGAGATCCTGCGCCCGGACGAGCAGCGGTACCGCATCGCCCAGCGGCTGCGGCGGCTCAACCAGCTCGGCTTCGACGCCGAGGAGGTCGAGCTGATCAGCACCCCGGCCGGGAACCGGCTGAAGGTCCGGACCCGGGTGGCCGAATCCGGCGAGCACAGCCGCCAGCTGTTCCTGCGCACCGGGGTCGACGCGGGCGAGAACCAGGCCCGCCGGCTGCTGAACGACATCGCCTCGTTCCGGGCCTGGCTGGAGCAGAAGGAGGGCCGCCCGGTGCCCGACTTCGTGGCGGCCAACCGGTGGCGGGAAGAGGTGTACGAACCGGTGGTGGCGGCGATCCCGGCCGACCTGCGCGGGCGGCTCGCCCCGGCCGAGATCTTCCACGAGATCCTGGAGCACCGGTGGTACATGTCCGAGCGGGCCGGGCGGGACGTGGGCACCCGGGCCGCGGCCCGGTCCTACTTCGACCGGGTGCTGCCCGACGCGCCCGAGCCGCTGGCGCCCCAGCCGGCCGCGGACGGCCC
>CAXUJF010000519.1:0-4440 GCA_964250865.1 uncultured Streptosporangiaceae bacterium | reverse complement strand
CATCCGGCATATGCGCCCGGCACGACAGCCGGGGCGCATATGCCGGATGAGGCCGCCGGGAGACTGGCGGAACCAGCCGACCCGTCCTCAAGGTCCTCCGGAACCCGCCCTGCCGGGTGGCCGGTGGGCCCGGCGGGCCAGCGGCATCGCCCCGCCCATCGTCGGCGGGTCGAAGAAGCACGGTGGGGCCGATCTCGGCCCGACCCGGGCCAAGCGGGCCTGGGCCGAGCTGGGGGTGGATGGGCTCGGGCTGGCCGACGAGGCACCGGGACCGGACGACGACCCTGCCCTGACGCCCCGGCTGACCTGCGCGATGGTGGCCCGGTTGCAGGGCTGGCAGGACGATTGGGGCTGGGAGTTCACCGGCCGCAAGACGGCCCGGTACCGGCAGGTGGGGAACGCCTTCCCGCCGCCGGTGGCCGAGGCGGTCGGGCACGCCATCCGCCGCGCGCTGGACCACGAGGGCGATCCGGTGCCGCTGGCGGACGAGTCGGCCCACGTGCACGACCCGGTGTTCGCGGTGCTCCGGGGACAGCAGGGGTTCCTGACCGCGGCGCAGATCACGGCGGCGGTACAAGCGACCGGTTCGCAGCACGGCCGGCCCGGCCCCCGGCTCAGCGAGCCGGCCGTGCTGCGCCGGCTGACGGATCTGGGTCGGGATTTCCACGTGGAGACCACGACCGGGCGGGACGGGACGGCCTACCGGCTCGGGGAGTTCAAGGCATTCCTGGGCCAGGTGGACCACGCGCGGCACGAGCAGTTCAGCCTGAGCCGGTCCAGGATCAGCTAGCGGGCCTGGGCGTGTCAGCTGGCCTTGCGGTGCTGGTCGAGCAGGGCGGCGCGGATGGTGTCCGGTGAGACATCCAGTCGGGCCAGCAGGTGGGGAACGACGCCGTCCTTGATCCGGATCAGGGCCAGCGCGAGGTGCTCCATGCCGATGTAGTTGTCGCCCAGCCCGACCGCCTCGCGCAGCGACAGCTCGAGGACCTTCTTGGCCCGCGGGGTGAACGGGATGTGGCCGCGTGCGGGCACCCACCCGGTGTCCGGGCCGGCCCGTCCGGGACCACGCCGACTACGGTGCAGGAACCGGCGGCGCGCTGGGCCGTTCCGTCCGCGCTGATGAGGCGGTACGGCCCGGCTCAGGGCGCCCGGCCCGAAGGTGGCCTCGATCCGGATCCGCACCTCCTCCAGGTCGATCCCGATCGCGGCCAGCGCTTCGGCGTCCAGGCCCGCCAGCGGGCCGACCGTGGGGTCGGCGGGAGCCGGGAAGGGAGCCTTGCTTCCGGGCGGGCCGCTGGGCTTGCTGTGGGTCATGCGATTGAACTCCGCCTCGGTCCGCTCCGGCGTGAGCCCGAGGTCACGCAGCAGGGCGCTGGCCGGGTCGTCGGCCGCGACCAGGCTCAGGAACAGGTGCTCCGGGCCGATGTAGTTGTGGCCGAACCGCCGCGCGTTGTGCTGGGCCTGTACGACGACCTGGCGGGCCTGCCCGGTGAAGCGCTCGAACATCATCGTCTCCCGATCCGGCGGCCGTACTTGCGGTGCACGGTCTGCTTGGTCACGCCCAGCCGGACGGCGATGTCCTGCCACGACCAGCCCAGCTCGCGGGCGTTTTCCACCTGGAGGACCTCCAGGCGTTCGGTGAGAGCTCGCAGGGCCGCCACCGCACGCAATCCGACCTCAGGGTCGTTGCTGGCGGCGCCCTCGGCTATTTCCAGGGTCGTTTCCATACCCGTCAGCATAAGCTGACGACTTAGGGTTCGTCAACACATGCTGACGCTGGCGCCGGCCAGACTCTGGGCCGTGGCGGACAAGCCGGTGCCGTACCGCGAGCGGAAAGTAGTCAGGCTCCACCGCGGGCAAGAGCGCCTGACGCTGGTGCGGTTCTTTTTGCACGGGGGTTGCGTACCTGCTGATTTCAGTGCCCTGCTGGCTGTGGCGTGGTGGCTCATACCGCACTCATGGCTTCCCCAGCCTGTGGGCATACTGCCGGTGCTGGCCGTTCTCGACGCGTTGACGATGGCCGCATATGGGACCTGGCCGTGGCGGCAAACGCGGCACCGCCAAGCCAGCAGAATCAGCTGATCCAGCCGGGCGCGTCCTGATCACCGAGCCCCCGCTGGTAAGCCGGCAGCCGGAGGCTGTCCCTGGTGCGCAGGGGCGTGTCATAGTGGCGCGGTGTATGACGCAGACCCGCTCCGGAGCCTTCCGAAGGCGCAACAGCGCCGGGTTCACCGTGCGGTGATACTCGGCCGCCCAGTTGCACCTGAACTGGCTGCCGTGGCGGCTGGCCATGCCCGCCACCTGCGGTGGATGTTCGTGGCGGGAGCGGTAGTCGCGGCGCTCGGCGCGGCGATGCTGGCGGCGGCCGCCTTCGCCCCGCACGCCACCTGGTTGTCGTGGTTGATGTCCGCGACGTATCTGATCTGGGGGGCGATCTTCCTCTTTTCGGCCTCAACGCGCGGCGCGCAGCGCGGGTGGAGCACCATCCACGCAGCTGAGGACCGGGAGTTACCGGCACTCTGAGGAAATTCCGTCCCGCACCTGGGGACCCGGCCCGCGAAGGGCCGCCGGCGGCAGTGCAAAACCTGCCCGGTAGGTGACTGATTGGGGACAAGGCTGGGGCTCAGGCGGCGCGCTACAGGTGTTCTGACAGCCAGGCATGCACTTCGGGCACGCGATTCTTCATGAGCGTCAGGTGCCCGTCGTCGTCGAGCAGCCGGACCTCGACGCCGGGAATGTGCGCGGCCAGCCATTCGCCGTGGCCGAACGGCACGAACATGTCCTGCCTGCCGTGCAGCAACAGGACTGGGACAGTGATGCCGGCCAGGTCGAATCCCCACGGCCTGACCAGGCAGTTGTCGTCCCACCATCCCTGGCTGCCAGGCGCCAGACCGTCCTGCTCGGAGGCGATCAGGTAGTCGGCCAGCTCGCCGCGCAGCGCCGCGGCATCTGTCGGCGTGAGGAGTGATTCAATCCCCTTGGCCGCATCCTCTGGCGACGTGGCCAGGATTTCCTCCCGGTCCTGGTCCATCTTCGCCCTGGCTGCCGCCTCATCTGTGAGGAACAGGCGGGTGTCATCCACGTTTTCCTGGCCCATGCCGGCGAAGTAGTCAAGGCCTTCAGCTCCGTATGGAGCCGGCGAGGCGAGCGAGGCAACGGCGGTCACCAGGTCCGGGAGCAGGGCAGCGCACGCCAGCACGTGGGGGCCGCCGCCTGAGATGCCCCACGTGGCCAGCCGATCGATGCCGAGCTCAGCGCAGATCGTGCGGACATCGCCGGCGCAGTCGGCGACGGTGCGCCCCGGCTGCGGCGAGGACCCTCCGTAACCCGGCCTGTCGTAGCCGATGAGCCGCAGCCCACGGGCGGCGGCATCCCGCACGTTCGGGCCGTAAAGGTGCCTGGAGTTCGGCGTGCCCATGTGGACCAGGACCGGCCGGCCAGCAGGATCACCGGATTCCTCGACCCCCAGCGTCCGGCCGTCCGGAGTACGAACCGTACGCTCCACACCGCCTCCTGTGCTCCACGCCGTATCCATCCAGCCATCAGCGCACAGGTGAGGCTAGAGCAGGCAGGTGCCGGCGGCAACCGATTATTAATCACTGCGCAGCCAGGCGACTCTTCACCACGATAGAGAGGGCGCAAAGACTTCACCTACCTAAGTGCCCGTGGTTCGGATCTCCGTTCTCACGGGCGGCGGCCGGCTGCGGACCGGGCGGCGGCGAGGAACGCGCGGATGAGAGGGTGCAGCTTTTGGTGTTCGCTGGCGTCAACCTGGGGCTGGAAGGCGGTGGCGATGAAGAAGGGGTGGCTGGGTAGCTCGATCGCCTCCACGCCGGCGTCCTCGGCGCGTGCGCTGAGGACCACGCCCGCGTTGAGCAGGAGTTGCTCGGCTGCTGGGGCCAGGCCGTAGCCGCACCAGTGAAATCCGCTGAACGGCGCCGTGCCGCAGATCTTGGCCAGCCGGGTTCCCGCGGCGGGGATGACCAGGCGGCGTTCACCGTAGAGCGAGCACGCCAGCGGCGCGACCACCAGGGTGCCATTCTCTGGATCGCTTTCCGCGTGTGCTGCGTTCGTGATCCCGGCCCGGGCACGCGCGAGCGCGACACAGGCGTACTGGAAGCCGGCGCACGTCCCGAGATACGGCGTCTGCGTCCGCAGGCAGTAGCCGATAGCGGCATATGCGGCGGTGTCATCGCGGTAGGGGGAGCCGGGCAGCAGCCAGATCCCATCTGCCTGATCCAGGTCGCGGGCCTCGCGGCTGTCAGTGGCGGTCCACTCGCACTCAACGTCGCTCGGCGTCAACGCGAACGCGGCGTCGAGGGCGCGGTGCGTCAGAAGGGCGGAATCCCGGTCACCCAGAGCAAGAATCTTCATCTGTCCATGATCCCGATGGGCAGCCCGGACCGGGCGGGATTCAGGGGGTGGCGGACTGAGTGGGCA
>CAXUJF010000518.1:0-4440 GCA_964250865.1 uncultured Streptosporangiaceae bacterium | reverse complement strand
GTCCTGCCCGGCCATCTGTCCGTGTCGTCGCTGGTCATGCTGGCCCGCGACCCGGCCGAGCTGGCCCGCCAGGTGCGCCGGCCGATGCCCCGCCCACCGGCCCCGTACGCCCGTCGCGGCACCGCGTTCCACCAGTGGCTGGAGGAACGCTTCGGGCAGCAACGGCTGATTGATACCGACGACCTGTTCGGCGGCGACGACCTGCTGGGTGAGCCGGGACCGGCTGCCCGGGCCGAAGCCGAAGCCGAGTCGGACTTGGCCGAGCTGCGGAAACAGTTCGAAACCAGCGAGTGGGCGGGCCGGTGGCCGCGCGAGGTCGAGGTGCCGTTCGAGACGCTGATCGGCGACCGGCTGGTCCGCGGCCGCATCGACGCGGTCTTCGACGACGCCCCGGACGGCCTGATCGACGTGGTCGACTGGAAGACCGGCAAACCGCCTGCCTCGGAGCCGGAAAAGCACGCGGTCGCCGTTCAGCTCGCCGCCTACCGGCTGGCCTGGGCCACGCTGACCGGTGTCCCGGTGGACCGGGTGCGGGCCGCGTTCCACTACGTGCGCCGGGACCGCACCGTCCGCCCGGCCGACCTGCTGGACGAGGCCGGCCTGACCGCCCTGATCAACGACGTCCCCGTGAGCGCCCCGTGAGCGCCCCGTGAGCGCCCCGTCCCCCGAGCGGGGCACTCCATGAGCGCCCCGTCCCCCGAGCGGGGCACCCCATGAGCGCGCGTCCCCCGAGCGGAGGCGCCCCATGAGCCTGCACACCGATCGCCTGCTGCTACGCCGATGGCGGCCGGAGGACCGGGCTCCATTCGCGGCACTGAACGCCGACCCCGAGGTGATGGAACACTTCCCGGCCCGGCTGACCCGAGACGAGAGCGACGCGTTCGTGGACCGGATCGAAACCGGGTTCGCCGAGCACGGCTTCGGCCTGTGGGCCGTCGAGGTCCAGGCCACGGGAGAGTTCATCGGCTTCACCGGGCTGGCCGTGCCCTCGTTCGACGCGCCGTTCACCCCGGCGGTGGAGGTCGGCTGGCGGCTGGCCCGCCCAGCCTGGGGGCACGGCTACGCCTCCGAAGCCGCCCGCCGCGCCCTGGACGCCGGCTTCGACGACTACGGATTGTCAGAAGTGGTCTCCTTCACCAGCGCCACCAACGTCCGGTCCCAGGCGGTGATGCGCCGCACCGGCATGACCCACGACCCGGCCGATGACTTCGACCATCCCCGGTTGCCGCCTGGCGACCGCCTCCGACGCCACGTGCTCTACCGCGCGGCCCGGCCCGCGGAGCTGGGCTAGACCTCGCCCACCGAATCCGGAACCTCCCGGCCCGAAACCCCGGCGGGGAAGGCCGGGAAGGTGGCCAGCGTCGCCTGCAGGGACCCGATCGTCTCCAGCATGACCTCGAACAGGGTCCGGTCGTCGTCCCGGTCCAGCCATTCCTCGAGGGCAACCTGAATGACGGTCACGGCGGTCTCGGCCAGCAGGACCGCGGTCCTGGCGTCGACGCCACGGGCGGTGAACCCGGCCCGGATCGCCTCGCCCAGGTCGGCCCGCTTGCGCAGATCCCGCTCGCGCAGGCTCTCGTCCGACCGGATGATGGCCCGCCGGACGCGGATGTCCTCCCGCCGCCCTTCGAAGCGGGTCTCGGCCACCGTCTGCAGGCCGCCGATGAGGAGCATCGCTGGCTCCAGGGACGGGGGCGCATCCGTGATGAGCCGGGTGGCGAATTCGGGAATCTCGTCCCCGCCGTACAGCACTTCCCGCTTGTCCGCGAAGTGCCGGAAGAAGGTCCGGGTGGTGAGGCCGGCCCGGGCGGTGATCTGCGGCACCGTCGTCGCGGCGAACCCCTGGGTGGAGAACAGCTCGATCGCGGCCTGCTCCAGGCGCTGCCGAGCGTCCGGCCGCCATCTGCTCATGGCCACACTATAAGTGATGACACGCCATGTCATTACCCTGTACAGTGATGACACGCCATGTCGTCACGAAGACGGCGAGGCGATCAATCGACGGGAGCGGTCATGGGGACTGAAGTCTGGATTCTGGGGGGCACCGGCCGCAGCGGCCGGGCGATCGCGACCGAACTGCTGAGCCGGGGGCTGTCCCCGGTCCTGGTCGGCCGCGACGCCGCCCGCCTGCAAGAGGCCGCCCGCCTGCTAGACGCCGCCCGCCTGCAAGACGCTGCCCAGCTGCAAGACGCCGCCGCCCAGCCGGAGACCCGGACACGCACCGTGGTCGCCGCCTCGATCCAGGACATGGCGGCCGAGATCCAGCGCCAGCAGCCGGCTGTGGTCATCAACACGGTTGGTCCGTTCACCACGACGGCCGGACCGATCGCGCGCGCCTGCCTGACCGGCAGTCACTACGTGGATCTGGCCAACGACCTGCCCGCCGTGGCCGCGTTGCTCGATCTGGACCAGCAGGCCGTGGCGGCTGGGAAGACCCTGGTGACCGGGGCTGGGTTCGGCGTCACCGCTACCGAGAGCGTCGTGGTCCAACTGAGCCAGCAGAACGAAGACACGCCGCAAACCGAAGACACGCCCGTCAACGAAGACACGCCCGTAAAAGTCCGGGTGGACATGGTCCCCTCCCTGGCCATGGAGGCCGGCGTCATCGGGGAAGCCCTGGCCGGGACCATCCTTGACGGCTTTCCCGACGCTCGCGGCCGCGGCCGGTACGAGGGCCGCCGCTACCAGAACGGACGCCTGGTCCGGGCCCAGATCGCCGGCGACCCGGCTAGCCTCACTCTCCCGGACGGTACGAAGGTCACCACCGCGAGTATGCCGCTCGGCGAGCTCATCGCGGCCCAGCGGGCCAGCCGGGCCCCCAACGTGGTCTCGGCGTCCAGCGAGGCACCGTCATCGCCCGCCATCCGCGCGATCCTGCCCCTGGCCACCACGCTGCTGGCCATCGCGCCGGTCCGCGCCTTCGCCAGGAAGCGGCTGGCCGGCGTGAAGCTCAAGTCCCGCGAACGCCCCCGCGAGTACTCATACGGACACGCCCGCCTGGAGTGGCCGGACGGCACCGTCCGGGAGGGCTGGCTCCAGCTCGGCGACGCACAGGCCTTCACCGGCGCCGTGCCCGCCGAGATCACCCGCCGCCTGCTGGCCGGCGAGGGCCGCCCCGGCGCCTACACCCCGGCCTCCCTGTTCGGCCCCTCCCTGGCCGAAGCCTGCGGCGCCACCTACCTCACGGCCGACAACGCCGCCGCGCCCGCCTGAGCGCCGACAACGCCTCACCGCGGGACGCCACGGACACGGAACGTCTATGACCGAACCGTTGTTGAACCATAAGTGAGACATGATGGAGCAGCGATGATGCTGACTGACGCGCTGCCCCTCACCCCCGATTCCGACGGCACCGGCCCTGCGGGCCCGGATCCCGACGCCGTCTACAACGCGTTCGCCGAGTGGGCCAAGCGGCAGGGCCTGAGCCTGTACCCGCACCAGGAGGAAGCGCTCATCGAGGTGGTGTCGGGGGCCAACGTCATTCTGAGTACCCCCACCGGCTCGGGTAAGAGCCTGGTCGCGGCAGGCGCGCACTTCACCGCCCTGGCCAATGGCCAGCGCAGCTTTTACACCGCCCCGATCAAGGCGCTGGTGTCGGAAAAGTTCTTCGCCCTGATCGACACGTTCGGGGCCCGCAACGTCGGCATGATGACCGGCGACGCCAGCGTGAACCCAACGGCCCCGATCATCTGCTGCACCGCCGAGGTGCTGGCCAACATCGCGCTGCGGGACGGAGCCGACGCCGACGTCGGCCAGGTCGTGATGGACGAGTTCCACTTCTACGCCGACCCGGACCGCGGCTGGGCCTGGCAGGTACCGCTGATCGAGCTGCCGCGGGCCCAGTTCGTGCTGATGTCGGCCACGCTGGGCGACGTCCGGTTCTTCGAGCAGGACCTGACCCGGCGCACCGGACGGCCCACCGCGGTGGTGCAGTCCGACGAGCGCCCGGTCCCGCTGACCTTCGAGTACGTGCTGACGCCCCTGCACGAGACGCTGAAGGAACTGCTGGAGACCCGGCAGGCGCCGGTCTACGTGGTGCACTTCACCCAGGCCGCGGCGCTGGAGCAGGCCCAGGCGCTGATGAGCATCAACGTGTGCACCCGGGCCGAGAAGGATGCGATCGCCGAGACGATCGGCAACTTCCGGTTCAGCTCCGGGTTCGGCAAGACGCTGTCCCGGCTGGTCCGGCACGGCATCGGGGTGCACCACGCCGGCATGCTGCCCAAGTACCGGCGGCTGGTGGAGACCCTGGCCCAGGCCGGCCAGCTCAAGGTCATCTGCGGCACCGACACCCTCGGCGTCGGCATCAACGTGCCCATCCGCACCGTGCTGTTCACCGCGCTGTCCAAGTACGACGGGACCAGGACCCGGCTGCTGCAAGCGCGCGAGTTTCACCAGATCGCCGGGCGCGCCGGGCGGGCCGGTTACGACCCGGTCGGA
>CAXUJF010000517.1:0-4444 GCA_964250865.1 uncultured Streptosporangiaceae bacterium | reverse complement strand
GACCCCGGCCACGTCGGCCGGGGTGGCCAGGGCGAACACCCGGGCCAGCGCGTCGGTGGGGCTGACGGCGTGAGCCAGGTTGACCGCCAGCGGGCTGCCGTCGGCCGGGCGCAGCCACACCGCGTCGAAGTCCTTGCCGATGCCGAAGTCGCCGACCTGGCCGTCCAGGCCCAGGGCCTGGGCCCCGGCCCGGGTGGCCAGGTAGAGCAGGTGGACCGGGGTCAGGCTCATCCCGTCCGGCCCCAGCAGCTGCTGGACGAAGTAGGCCTGCAGCGCCTCCTTGGGCAGGAACAGGCCCACCCCCGCGCCCACGTCCGAGCCCAGCGCGACGTGGACGCCGTGGTCGACGTGGCGGCGCAGCGGGAACAGCCCGCTGCCCAGCGCGCAGTTGCTGGTCGCGCAGTGCGAGACCGACGCGCCGTGCCCGGCCAGCATGGCCAGCTCGGCGTCGTCGGGGTGGACGTTGTGCGCGAACACGCTCCGCTCGGTGACCAGGCCGTGCCGGCGGTAGGTGTCCAGGTAGTGCTGCGCGGCCGGGAACAGGCCCGCGACCTGGGCGATCTCGGCCACGTTCTCGTTGATGTGCGAGGTGAACCAGACGCCCTTGGCCAGTAGCTGGGCGCAGACGTCGAGCATCTCGTCCGAGGCCGACAGCGAGAACCGCGGGGTGACCGCGTAGCGCAGCCGGCCGTGGTCGTGCCAGCGGCTGATCAGCTCGGTGCTGCCGGCCAGCGCGGCCTCGGGCGTGTTGAGCAGGTCCGGGCGCAGGATCCGGTCGCTCAGCACCAGGCCGGAGGTGAGGTTCAGGCCCCGCCGGCCGGCCGCGGTGAACAGCTCGTCCATGGCCCCCGGGAAGTGCGACCCGAAGACCAGGGCGCTGGTCGTGCCCGAGCCGATCAGGCCGTCGAGGAACTCCGCCGCCACCGCGCGGGCGTAGGCCCGGTCGGCCAGCTTGGCCTCCTCCGGCAGCGCGCGCCGCTCCAGCCAGTCCAGCAGCGGCAGGCCCAGCCCGCCGATGACCCGCATCTGCGGGTAGTGCACGTGGGTGTCGACGAAACCGGGCAGCAGCAGCCCGCCGTCCAGCCGGGTCACCGGCTCGCCCGGGTGCGCCCGCCGGATCGCCGCCAGCGAGCCGCGAGCCGCGATGACCCCGTCCCGGACCAGCAGCGCGCCGTCGTCGTCGGCTTCCAGGGCCCCCTCCGGATCGCCCGCGAACGGGTCACCCGGTACGTCGATGACCGGGCCGGCGTAGATGGTCACGGGTGGGCCGCCACCGGCGCAGGCTGAGTCAGGGCGGGCAGCAGGGCGGCCGCCGCCGCCACCGCGATCACGGCCGGTTCCTTGCCGGTGATGCCGGGCTGCCCGATCGGGCAGGTGATCCGGGCGATGGTCTCCGGGGCGTGGCCCTGGCCGGCCAGCTGGGCCTGGAACCGGGCCCACTTGGCGCTGGAGCCGATCAGCCCGATGCTGCCCAGCGGCGGGGAAAGCCGCAGCGCGGCGTCGCACAGGGCGAAGTCCTCGGCGTGGTCGTGGGTCATGATCAGCACGTGCGCCCCGGGTGGCAGTTGCTCCAGCACCTGCTCGCCCAGCAGCGTGTGGTGGACATGCACGTCCGCCCGGCCGTCGATGATGTCGGCCAGCCGGACCCGGTCCAGCTGTTCGGCCCGGGAATCGGCCAGCCGGAGCTGGACCGGCAGCCGGGACAGGATGCGGGCCAGCTCGTAGCCGACGTGGCCCAGGCCGAACAGGGCCACCACCGGGCGGGCCGGGAGCGGTTCCAGCAGCAGCCGGACCACGCCCCCGCAGCACTGGCGGCCATGCTCGGTCCGGCTGTGCGGGCTGAGCCTGGTCTCGCGGAACTCCGGCGTGGTGGCCCCGGACGCGATCAGCTCCCGGGCCCGGGCCACGGCCGACGCCTCCAGGTTGCCGCCGCCCACGCTGCCCCAGATCTGGTCGGGGCTGACCACCATCTTGGCCCCGGGCTCCCGGGGGGCGTGGCCGCGGACCTCGGCCACGGTGACCAGCACCCCGGGCCGGCCCTCGTGCCGGAGCTGCTGAACGGCATCGAGCCAGTCCATCTCACACCCCCACGTGGATCGCGGGCGCCCCGGTCGCACCGGTCGCACCGGTCGCACCGGTTGCGGCGCGGGCGGCCTCGATGGCCCAGTAGACCGCTTCCGGCGTGGCCGGGCAGGCCAGCTCGACCTCGTAGCCGGGCGGCCCGAACGCGCCGGCCGCCTGGCGCAGCGCCTCGCGCACGCTGAACGCCTCCATCAGCGGCGGCTCCCCCACCGCCTTCGACCCGTAGACCACGCCGGACTCGGTGGCCCGCTGGAACAGGTGCACGTTGAACTGTTCCGGCAGCTCGGAGAAACTCGGGATCTTGTAGGTGCTGGCGGCCTGGGTGGCCAGCCGGCCCCGGTGCGGGCCGTCGGACTCGTCCCAGCGCAGCTCCTCCAGGGTCAGCCAGCCCACGCCCTGCACGAAGCCGCCCTCGATCTGGCCCACGTCGATCAGCGGCGACAGGCTGTCCCCCACGTCGTGCACGATGTCGGCCCGGAGCACCCGGTAGGCGCCGGTGAACCCGTCCACCTCGACCTCGGACGCGGCCGCGCCGTAGGCGAAGTACTTGAACGGCTCGCCCTGCATCCGGGCGGAATCCCAGTGCAGGCCCTCGGTGCGGTAGAAGCCGGCCGCCCAGAGCTGGACCCGCTGGAAGTAGGCGTCGTGCACCAGGTCGGCCCAGGCCAGCCGCCGGTCACCGAACCCGATGCCGGTGACCACGCCCGCGGCGAAGCGCACGTCGGCCGGGTGCACGCCAAGCTGGCCCGCGGCCACGGCGGCCAGCCGCTCGCGGATCTGCTCGCAGGCGTCCTTGACCGCGCCGCCGTTGAGGTCGGTACCGGAGCTGGCCGCGGTGGCCGAGGTGTTCGGGACCTTGTCGGTGCGGGTGGGGGCCAGCCGGATCAGGTTCATCGGCACGCCCAGCGCGGTCGCCGCGATCTGGATCATCTTGGTGTGCAGGCCCTGGCCCATCTCGGTGCCGCCGTGGTTGATCAGTACCGAGCCGTCCTTGTACACGTGCACCAGCGCGCCGGCCTGGTTGAACGCGGTGAGGTTGAACGAGATCCCGAACTTGACCGGGGTGATGGCCAGGCCGCGTTTGGTGTCCGGGTGCGACGTGTTGAACGCGGTCACCGCGGCCTGGCGGCGGGCGAAGTCGCTGCGGTCAATCAGCGTGGACCAGATGGCTTCGAGCCGCTCGGCGTGCCGCACCGGCTGCCCGTACGGGGTGGCCTGGCCGGGGGCGTAGAAGTTCCGCCGCCGCAGTTCGTCCGGGGCCAGGCCCAGCCGCGGAGCGCAGCGGCCCAGGATGTCCTCGATCACGATCATGCCCTGCGGGCCGCCGAAGCCACGGAACGCGGTGTTGGAGGCGCGGTTGGTCTTGGCCACCCGGCCGTGCACCTCGATGTCGGGGATCCAGTAGGCGTTGTCGATGTGGCACAGGGCCCGGGCCAGCACCGGCTCGGACAGGTCCAGGCTCCAGCCGCCGTTGCTGGTCAGCGTGGCCCGCAGCGCGCACAGCCGCAGGTGCTGGTCAAAGCCCACCTCCCAGGTGGCGTAGAACGGGTGCCGCTTGCCGGTCAGCTGGATGTCCTGGTTCCGGTTGAGGCGCAGGCTCACCGGGCGGCCGGTGAGCGTGGCGCCGAGGGCGGCCACCGCGGCCAGCCCGTGCGGCTGGAACTCCTTGCCGCCGAACCCGCCCCCCATGCGCAGGCACTGCACGGTGACGTTATGGGCGGCCAGGCCCAGCACGTGGGCCACGATGTCCTGGGTCTCGGACGGGTGCTGGGTGCTGGACTGGACGAAGATCTGCCCGTTCTCGTCCACCAGGGCCAGCGCGGCCTGGGTCTCCAGGTAGAAGTGCTCCTGGCCGCCGATCTCCAGCTCGCCGGAGAACCGGTAGGTGGCCCGTTCCAGCCCGGCGGCCGCGTCGCCCCGGCTGACCGTCTTGGCCTGGCCCTGGAAGCTATCGGCCGCGATCGCGTCGTGCACGCTGACCAGCGCGGGCAGCGGCTCGTACTCGGCGGTGACCGCGGCCGCGCCCTGCCGGGCCGCCTCCAGCGTCTCGCCCAGCACCCAGGCCACGGCGTGGCCGTAGAACATGACCTCGGCCGGGAACAGCGGCTCGTCGTGCTTCTCCCCGGCGTCGTTCAGCCCGGGCACGTCGGCCGCGGTCAGCACCCGGACCACGCCCGGCAGGCCGGTCGCGGCTTCGGTGCCCAGCGCCACCAGCCGGGCGTGCGCGTGCGGCGCCGTGACCGGCCAGGCGTGCAGCAGGCCGAACGTCCGGCCGACCAGGTCCTGGGTGTAAAGAGCGGTGCCGGTGACGTGCAGGTCGGCGCTCTCGTGCGGTACGTCCAGGCCGACCGCGGCCTGGGCC
>CAXUJF010000516.1:0-4449 GCA_964250865.1 uncultured Streptosporangiaceae bacterium | reverse complement strand
CCCCAGGCGACACTCCAGCCCCAGTGGACCGCTGGGTCCTGCCCACCCGCAGGCTGCTCTGGTGGGAGATCATCGCCGTCTTCGCCGTCTCGCTCGGCGGCAGCGGCCTGTACGCCTTCGTCGACCTGATCGGCTCGCTCACCGCCAGCAAGTCGCTGGGCAAGCAGACCGCCAACCTCAACGGCTCGCTCGCCCCCGGCCGGCCCACCCTCGACCTTTTCCTCCAGCTCACCAACACCCTGCTCGGCGTGGCCCCGGTGGTGCTGGCGCTGTACCTGATCGCCCGCGAGGGCGAGTCCCCGTCGGTCATCGGGCTGGACGGCAAGCGCCCGGTCCAGGACCTGCTGCGCGGCGCGATCGTGGCCGCGGTCATCGGCGGCTTCGGCCTCGGCTGGGTCATAGCCGCCTTCCATCTGGGCTTCAACCTCAACGTGGTCGCGGAGAGCCTGCCAGGAGTGTGGTGGCGCATCCCGGTGCTGATCCTGTCGGCCGCGCAGAACGGCCTGCTGGAAGAGGTCCTGGTCATCGGCTTCCTGCTGCGCCGCCTGGACCAGCTCGGCTTCCGGAATTCCCGGGCCATCGCGATCAGCGCCACCCTGCGCGGCTCCTACCACCTGTACCAGGGCTTCGGCGGGTTCATCGGCAACGCGGTCATGGGCGTGATCTTCGGGATCCTGTACCGCCGCTGGGGCCGGGTCACCCCGCTGGTCATCGCGCACACGCTGATCGACATGGGCGCGTTCATCGGCTATGCCGAACTGCACGGGCACGTGGCCTGGCTGCCGTGACCACGCTGGCGAGCTTCTGGGACCGGGTGACGGCCACCGGACCGGTCCTGGCTACCTGGCTGGTCGCGCTGACCGCCGCGGTGGCCTTCGCGGTGGTCGCCAGCCACCGGGTCTGGCGCGTGTCCCGCAACGTGGTCACCATGGCCCACGAGGGCGGGCACGCCGTGGTCTCGGTCGCCACCGGCCGCCGCCTGGACGGCATCCGGCTGCACTCCGACACCTCCGGCGTGACGTCCTCGCGCGGCAAGAGCCACGGCGCCGGGCTGGTTCTGACCACCGCCGCGGGCTACGTGACCCCGTCACTGCTCGGCCTGGGCGCGGCCTGGCTGCTCGCCGCCCGGCACGCCACGTTCCTGCTCTGGCTGGTCCTGCTGCTGCTGGCCGCGGCGTTCGTGGCCATCCGCAACGCCTACGGTTTCCTGGCCGTCCTGGCCACCGCGCTCTTGGTCTTCCTGATCAGCCGGTTCGCCTCGCTCCAGGCCCAGGAGGTGTTCGCCTACCTGTTCGCCTGGTTCCTGCGGTCCGGCGGCCTCCGGCCCATCTTTGAGCGGCCGCGACGCCGTCGGCGCGGCGGCGCCGGCGCCTCCGGGGCCCGGGCCTCCGGGGCCCGAACCTCAGGCGCACTGGCCTCCGACGCCGACCAGCTGGCCCTGCTCACCGGCGTCCCCGGCGGGGCCTGGGTCTTCGGGTTCGCCGTGGTCGCGTTCGCCGCCCTGATCGCGGGTAGCCTCTGGCTCCTCCCCGGCCTCAGCCACTGGCTGTTCTCCGCCCGCACCTGACCTTGTGCAGAATGTGGCATTGCCTCCACCCCGCTGTGCACGATGCCACATGGCCCACATGACCGGTCCGCCCGAGCCCACCCGGCCGGCCTGACCCCGCCAAGTGGCCCGGCGCAATTAGTGACCGGAACGCCCGAATTAGTTATCCTGCCCGCATGCCGGAGCCCCCCGCCATGTACGGATCAGCGTCGGTTGGCGGCCTCCAGCGCGCTATGTCCGCCGGAACCCTCACCTCCGCCGACGTCACCGCCTTCTACCTGAACCGGATCGACCGGCTGAACCCGGCCCTGCACGCGGTGATCACGGTCAACCGCGAGGCCGGTGCCGAGGCCCGCGCCAGCGACGCGGTCCGTGCCCGCAGCGGTGCCCGCGGCCCGCTCGAGGGCATCCCGGTACTGGTCAAGGACAACGTCGAGGTGGCCGGGATGCCGACTACGGCCGGGTCGCCCGCGCTGCTGGGTGAGCCGGGCGGCCACGACCGCGACGCCTTCATCGTGTCCCGGCTCCGCGCCGCGGGCGCGGTCATCGTCGGCAAGGCCAACCTGTCCGAATGGGCCAACTTCCGGTCCACTCACGGGACCAGCGGCTGGTCGACGCTGGGCGGCCAGACGGCCAACCCGTTCGCGCTCGAACGCAACCCGTCCGGGTCCAGCTCCGGCTCGGCCGTCGGGGTCGCCGCGGGCCTGGCCCCGATCGCGGTCGGCACCGAGACCGACGGCTCGATCGTCTGCCCGTCCAGTGCCTGCGGGGTGGTCGGCATCAAGCCCACCCTGGGCCTGGTCAGCCGGTCCGGCATCGTGCCGATCTCCGCCGCCCAGGACACGGCCGGCCCGATGGCGCGCTCGGTCACCGACGCCGCGGCCATGCTCAGCATCCTGGCCGCCGCCGACCCCGATGATCTCGCCGTGCACTGTGCCGGTTCTGATTATTCAACTGGTTCCCGCCCCGCCGACTACACCGCTTACTGCGACCCGGCCGGGTTGCAGGGCGCCCGGATCGGGGTGTGGCGGACGGGTTCCGCGCTGGCCGGCCCGGCCACCGCCGCCGTGCTGGACCGCGCGGTGGCCCGGCTGCGCGACCGGGGTGCGCTGGTCATCGACCCGGTGGAGCTGCCTGACACGGAGAAGATCGGGCTGGCCGAGGTCGGCGCGCTGCTGCCCGAGTTCAAGCACGACCTCGAGGCCTACCTGGCCGGACTGCCTGGTGCCCGGTACCGCACGCTGGCCGGCCTGATCCGCTTCAACGAGCGGAACGCGGAGCTGGTGCTGGCCCGATTCGGTCACGAGGTGTTCGAAAAGGCCGCGGCCACTTCGGGCGACCTGACCGATCCCGGCTACCGGGCGCTGCGGGCCGACGCCACCCGGCTGGCCCGGGTCGCGCTCGAGACCCCGCTGGTCAAGCACCGGCTGGACGCGGTCTTCGCGCTCACCGCCAGCCCGGCCTGGCTGACCGACTACACGCTCGGCGACCACGATGTGTTCCACACCTCGGGGCCGGCCGCCGTCGGGGGGTTCCCGGCCGTGTCGCTGCCGTTCGGCTACGTCTGGGGCCTGCCGGTCGGGGTGTCGTTCATGGGTCCGCGCTGGAGCGAGCCGCGGCTGATCGCCCTGGCCTACGCCTTCGAACAAGCCGCCGAACACGCCGCCGGACACGCCGCGGGACGGGCCGCCGAACAGGCCGCCAGCTCCGTCAGTACCCCGTCGGCGGTGCCGTCCCCGCCCCACGTCACCACCGGTCCGCCGCCTCAGCTGGCGCAGACCCTGGCCCCATTGCCGGTTCCGGCCGTTCCCGGATTGGCAAGATAGCCTGGCCTCATGGATTCCTGGCGTCGTCCTCCCGTCCCCCAGTTGCCCGGGCGCGGCCCGGAACCAAGGCTCCGGGATACGGCGACCGGCGAACTGCTCCCGGCGGCGGCCGGCCCGCCCGAGGGCCCGGCCTCGATCTACGCCTGCGGGATCACCCCGTACGACGCCACCCACATCGGGCACGCGGCCACGTTCACCGCCTGGGACCTGCTCGTCCGCGCCTGGCTGGACGCGGGACACCCGGTCACCTACATCCAGAACGTGACCGACGTGGACGACCCGCTGCTGGAACGGGCCGAGCGGGACAGCGAGGACTGGCGTGAGCTGGCCCAGCGCGAGACCCAGCTCTACCGCGGCGACATGGAGGCACTCCGGGTGCTGCCGCCGACCCACCTGATCGGCGCGGTGGAAGCCATCCCGGTCATCGACCGGTTCGCGGCCCGGCTGGCCGACCGGGGCTCGCTCTACGACCTGGACGGCGACGTCTACTTCGCCCGCGGGGCCGACCCGGAATTCGGTGAGCTCTCCGGTCTCGGCACGCCCACCGGGCTCGACCCGGCCCAGATGCGGGAAGTCTCCGCCGCACGCGGCGGCGACCCGGACCGGCCCGGCAAGAAGGACCCGCTCGACGTGCTGGTGTGGCGGGCCGAGCGCCCGGGGGAACCGGCCTGGGGCTCGCGCTTCGGCCGCGGCCGGCCCGGCTGGCACGTGGAGTGCGCGGCCATCGCCACCGAGCAGCTGGGCTCGACCTTCGACGTCCAGGCCGGCGGGTCTGACCTGGTGTTCCCGCACCACGAGATGAGCGCCTCGCACGCCCGGGTGGCCTACGCCGACCAGCCCGCCCCGGTCTTCGCCCGGGTCTACGCCCACGCCGGCATGGTCGGCCTGGACGGCGAGAAAATGTCCAAGTCCCTGGGCAACCTGGTCTTCGTCTCCCGGCTGGTGGCCGGCGGCGAGGACCCCATGGCCGTCCGCCTGGCCCTGCTGGCCCACCACTACCGCGACGACTGGGAGTGGACCGAGCCCGGCCTGGCCGCCGCCCGCGCCCGCCTGACCCGCTGGCGCACCGCCACCGGC
>CAXUJF010000515.1:0-4469 GCA_964250865.1 uncultured Streptosporangiaceae bacterium | reverse complement strand
GCTGCTGGCGCTGTGGCCGAGCTGGCGGGCCGCCCGGCTGCGCCCCGCCGCGGCCCTGACCCGGGTGGAATAGGAGCCCGCATGTACATCCTCACCGACGTAACCCGCAACTACACCCGGGGCCGCCAGGTAGTCGCTGCGCTGCGCGGCGTCGACCTGGTGGTCAGGGACGGCGAATGGCTGGCCATCCAGGGCCCCACCGGGCACGGCAAATCGACCCTGTTGCAGATCATGGGAGCTCTCGACCGGCCCACCTCCGGCTCGGTTGAGCTCGAGGGCATCGACCTGAGCGCGCTGCGGGAAGCCGCCCTCACCCGTATCCGAGCCCGCTCCATCGGGTTCGTGTTCCAGACCTTTAACCTCATTCCCACCTTGAACGCCGCCGAGAACGTAGCGACGGCCCTGGTCCCGCAGCACACCAAGGCGGCCGAGCGGCAGTCCCGCGCGGAGCAGGCGCTGACCATAGTGGGCCTGGCGGACCGTCTGCGCCACCTGCCGTCCGAACTGTCCGGCGGCGAGCAGCAACGCGTGGCCATCGCCCGGGCCCTGGTCAAGGAACCCCAGGTGCTCTTGGCCGACGAGCCGACCGGCAACCTCGACGAAGACACCCGGGACGAGATCATCAGCCTGCTGGAAAGCCTGTGGCGCGAGCGCGGGCTGACCATGGTCATGGTCACGCACGACAGCAGCGTGGCCGCCCGCGCTCAGCGGATCGGCCAGCTCAAGAACGGCCGCCTGGCCATCTCTTCCTTTGCGCCCCGCTCACCGAACTAGAGCCGGCATACCTGGCCCGACTAGCTCCGCAGGGCCAGGTATGCGCCTGACGCGAACTCAGTCACCCTAGCTGACCAGCGCAGACACGATGAGAGCGGGCGACGGTAATCGAAACCGCATGACCAGCTTGGAAGATCGGTCGCCGGGTTTGCGTGTTGGCCAGTGCCAATGCAGGTCCTGGTCAGAAGCTCGGCGGTGTTCGTGAGCGACCCTGGCTGACCGCCGGACACCGTGGCGTGTGGCACGGGTGTGGCGCGGCGGGCGAGGCCGCTCGCCCTGGCCGGGCACTGGCGATACGCTAACGCTTGACGTTACTAACGCTTTACGGTAGCGTAGGAAAGTGATCCAGTCCTTTGCCGACGATACGACGGAGCGGGTCTGGAATCGTGAAAGGGCCCCGCGCCTCGGTGCAGACATGCAACGCGCCGCACAGAAAAAGCTGCGTCAGCTAAACGCGGCGAACAACATCAACGACCTTCGCATCCCACCAGGAAACAGGCTGGAGAAGCTTGCCGGTAACCGCGCTGGACAGCATTCGATCCGGATCAATGACCAGTACCGAATCTGCTTCGTGTGGACCAAGCAAGGGCCCGCTGACGTCGAGATCGCGGACTACCACTGACAAGGAGGCGCTAATGAGCGCGAAGGTGCACGATCCCATCACTCCCGGCGAGATCCTTCTCACCGAGTTCCTTGAGCCGCTGGGAATCAGCCAGTACCGGCTCGCCCAGGCGACCGGGCTGCCGCAGACCCGGATAAGCGAGATCGTCCACGGCAGGCGCCGGATCACGCCCGACACCGGCCTGAGGCTCTCCCGCGCCCTCGGGCTGTCGGAGCGGTACTGGATCAACATGCAGACCGACTACGACATCGAGACCGAGCACGATCTGCATGAGGAAGAACTGCGCCAGGTGGAAGTGCTGGTCTCGCCTGAGGCCGCATGAACAGCTTGGAAGATCGGTAGCTGTCCACGCCGTGCGACCTGCGTTGATATCGTCCCTGGTCACTACCGGGCGAGTGCCCGTCAGTGACCGAGTAGATGCTGGTAACAGAGCACCGCGCACACGCGCCCCACAAATACCCAGCCGGAAAAGTTATCACTGGCAATCTGTGTCCGTGCATCCAGTCATACCGTTGACCAGCGCAGACACGATAAGAGCGGGCGACGGTAATCGAAACCGCATGACCAGCTTGGAAGATCGGTGGCCGTGCACGCCAGGTGACCTGCGGGGATATCGTTCCTGGTCACCGGCGGGGGAGTGCTCGCGAGTAACCGTAGCTGACCGCTTATCACCGCTATGTATGGCACGTATGTGGCACGCGGCCGCATCCGTTAGCCGGTTGAAACGCTTGGCTTTTCAGGCCCAGCGGCACGGACTGTCGGGTATCTCGGGGTGGGGTGTCATTCCGTGGCCTGGATACGCGTCGCCAGGTCGAAGGTGGCGGCGATCTCGCGGGCGTAGTTGCCGATGTCGAGATCGGGATCGAAGATGAGCCGGGGCGGTACGGCGTCGATGGCGGCGCGGATGGCGACGGCCATGACCTTGGGGTTGAAGTCGCGGCGAAACTCGCCGGCGGCCTGGAAGCGGGCGAGAAGATCCGCCAGGATGCGGACGGCTTCGTCGATGTTGGCGTCGCCGTAGAAGCGGCGTTGCCCGTCTGCGCTGGTGCCGTTGCGGCCGATCTCGACGATGGCGATCAGGTGATTGCGGTGCTCGCGCATGAACGCGAGGTTCGATTCGATGTAGGCCCGCAGGATGCTGGGGCCGGTCGACTCGGCCAGGATCCGTGGCTGCATATAGGCCACGCCCTGTTCGAGCACCTCGGTAACGACCTGGGTGATCAGTTCGTCCTTGCCGGCGAAGTGGTAGCTGATCAGGCCCCGGCTGATCCCCAGCCTCGCAGCGATCCGCGCGAGTGACGCTCGTGCGTAACCGACCTCGGCGATTGTGTCGATCGCGGCCGCGACGATCTGCGCGCGGCGGGCCGTCTCGATGAAGGTCCGCTCTGGCGCGTCCGCGGCTGCTTCTGCCTGCATGAGCAAAAAATATGCGCTCGGAGCGAGTGAACGACTGCTCCTGGCTGAGTGGCCAAAAAATTAGCAACTCGGCCAAGCAAGCTGTTACTGTTCTGCAATGCGCTATAGGGTGCCAGCTTCAGCCACCCAGCCGGCGCTGGTGGTCGAGGGCCTGAGCAAGCGGTTCGGGGACCGGCATTCGACGACGTGTCATTCAAGGTCGGGCACGGCGAAGTCTTTGGCTTCCTCGGGCCGAACGGGGCGGGCAAGACCGTTACTTGATTGTGACTTTTATTCTCCGTAAGAGTAGCTGCAGTGTGCCGGTTACCAGGGCAGATAAGAAACGAGGTACATAGCAGGTACACGCCAGGACCATGAAACCCAAGTGGGCTAAGATTATTGCGCACCGGCATAGCGGTGGATGCGGTCGAGAGCTTCGTGGAGGTCGTCGCCAAGTGGTCCAGGACAGATCATGGGCGGAGTTCGCCGCCGCCCGGGAGTTATCAGGGTGGCGCGTCATGATGTGCTGCCGTGCCGTCTAGGTCTGCTTCCAGCACCGCAAGGTCGCGTACCGCGTAGCGGTGATGCTCGCACTCCTCCCTCATGACCACACGCAGGCAGTAGCCAGCCGAGAGTGATTCCTCCGGGTAATCGGACGCGGGCAGCCGCGAGCATGCCCGTTCCAGGCTGGCGTCGGTCAGGCCGTTGACGAGGTCGCGTACCAGCGCCATGCGGTTGCCGCGTACTTCCATCACCTCTGCCAGCGACGGGCGTGCGTCGATGCCGAGCGCCGCCGCGTCCGCCGGCGGATAGCCGGGTTGCGGGAGACCGAGCGGGTGGTAGGGCGCTGGCTCGTCGAGGATCGCGCGGCCGGCCCACTTGTCGGTGGCGAGGACGAGATGGCGCAGCGTCTCGACGAAGGACCACTCGTCGTCGACCCGCAGGCCGAGAGCAGATTCGGGCAGCCGCGCGGCGCGGGCGATGGTGTCGGCCCAGAGGCGCTCCATCGTTTCCCACATCGCGCGGTAGTCGTCGGCTGTCCGCATCGCTCTCAGCTGCACGCGTTCGGGGTGGCGCCGGTCCAGCTCCCCCTCCACGAACGCCGTGACATCGACGTCGTTGACGACGAAATTCTCGACAAGCCCGGACAACCTGACGCCGACGAGCCACGAATCAGTGATCTTGACCTGGCGCAGGTCACAGTCCCGGAAGTTCGCACTAGTGAAGTCCGCGCCCGTGAAGCGAGCACCGCGAAATGCGTCGGTGCGGTCGTAGTCAGCTGCCACCGCGCCATTGTCCCCAACCGGCCAGAATCCTACAACGGCCGCCGCCCCGCGCCGGTCCATAGGGGCGCGTCTCCTCCGACTCGAAATAGTGCGCAGATTCGCTGCCGATGAGCAACGAAGCCTGAGGTCAGCGGGACGGGCCAAGCTGGAGTCCATGATCGTGAGCCAACTCAGGAGATTCACGCCAGGACCGTGAAAGGCCGGCAGAAGGGGTCGGCGACCAGTGCTCTCCCGGTGCGCCGATCCGGCCGCGGCTGCTCGGCACGGAAGCAGTAATAAGGCGAAGGGCCGTCCCAGCCTGGCCCCACGCCCGGCACCGGGCCCCGCCGTACCTCCAGAACCGTGCCGAGTCTGGCCAGTTCCTATCGCGTCCTACGGGCGCAGTTCCTTTA
>CAXUJF010000514.1:0-4471 GCA_964250865.1 uncultured Streptosporangiaceae bacterium | reverse complement strand
GACGAACGGGCCGCGGCCGGCGCCGACCTGCCGGCCTTGCACGGGCTGCCCGTGGCCCACAAGGACCTGCACGAGACCGCCGGGCTGCTCACCACCTACGGGTCACCGCTCCGGGCGAGCTACGTGCCGGCCGAGGACGCGCTGGTCATCGAGCGGATGCGGCGGGCCGGGGTGATCACGATCGGCAAGACCAACGTGCCCGAGTTCGGGGCCGGATCCCACACGTTCAACCCGCTGTTCGGCGCGACCAGGAACCCGTACGACCGATCGAAGAGCGCGGGCGGCAGCAGCGGCGGCACCGCGGCCGCGCTGGCCTGCGGCATGCACCCGATCGGCGACGGCAGCGACATGGGCGGCTCGCTGCGCAACCCGGCCTCGTTCAACAACGTGGTCGGGTTCCGGCCGTCACCGGGCCGGGTGCCGGGCTGGCCCGCCCTGATGGCCTGGGGCACGATGGGCGTCAGCGGCCCGATGGCCCGCACCGTGGCCGACACCGCGCTGCTGCTGTCCGTGCTGGCCGGGCCGGATCCCCGGTCGCCGATCGCGCTGGAAACCCCGGGATCCCGCTTTGCCGAGCCGCTGGAGTCCGACCCGCGTGGGCTGCGGGTGGCCTTCTCCCCGGACCTGGGCGGCGCGGTCCCGGTCGAGCCGGAGGTGGCTGCGGCCACTACGGCGGCGGCCCTGGTGTTCGCGGATATGGGCGCCCAGGTCACCGACGCCAGCCCGGACTTCACCGGGGCCGACGAGGTGTTCCGCACTCTGCGGGCGTGGAACTTCGAGGCCACGTTCAGCGCGCTGGAGGAACGGTCGCCGGAGGCGTTCAAGGTCACGCTGCGGGACAACATCGCCCAGGGCCGCGCGCTGTCCGGCCGCGACCTGGCCCGGGCCGAGCAGCTGCACACGGCCCTGTTCCAGCGGGTCCGGCAGTTCTTCACCCACTACGACATCCTGCTGCTGCCGGTCAGCCAGGTCCTCCCGTTCGACGTGGACCTGGAGTATCCCAGCGAGATCAACGGGGTGCCGATGACCGACTACCTGGACTGGATGGGCTCGGCCTACCTGATCTCGGCCACCGGCTGCCCCGCCGCGAGCGTGCCGGCCGCCTTCAGCCGAGGCGGCCTGCCGATCGGCATCCAGCTCGTCGGCCCGCACCACGCCGACTTCGCCGTGCTGCAGGCCGGCCACGCCTTCGAGCAGGCCACCCAGGTCGCCGCCCGCCGCCCGCCGGGGGCCTAGGTGATCGTGACCCCGCCGTCGACGGCCAGGGTCTGGCCGGTCACGTAGGAGGCTGCGTCGCTGGCCAGGAACACCGCCACCGCCGCCACCTCGGTGGACTCACCCATCCGCCCGGTCAAGATCCGCGGCAGCATCTCGTCCAGGTAGCCCGGCCGGTACGTTTCGGTCATCTCGCTGACGAAGAAGCCGGGCGCGATCGCGTTGACCCTGATGCCCTTGCGGCCGGTCCACTGCTGGGCCAGGTCGCGGGTCAGGCCGATCAGGCCCGCCTTGCTCGCGGTGTAGGCGGCCTGGGGCAGCCCGCCCGTGGTGATGCCGAGGACGCTGCTGATGTTGATGATGGCGCTGCCCGGCCGCATGACCCGGCCGCAGGCCTGAGCCATCCAGTAGCTGCCGCTCAGGTTGACGTCCAGCACGGAGCGGAATTGCTCCGGCGTCTCGCGGGTGGCGGGCACCGCGGTCCCGACGCCGGCGTTGTTGATCAGCACGTCCACCCGCCCGAACTTCTGCATCGTGGCGTCCACCAGCCGCTGGCAGTCCTCCGGCGAGGCCACGTCGGTGCGGACGGCGATGCCCCGTCGGCCGGTGCTGTCACACACCTCGGCCAGGGTCTGCTCCAGCCGGTCCGCCCGGCGGGCGCCCAGCGCCACGTCGGCGCCCGCCTCGGCCATGGCCTGGGCGAAGGCAACCCCCAGCCCGGAGGACGCGCCCGTGACCACGGCCACCTTGCCCGTCAGCCTGAACAAGTCGGTGATCATGGCGGCAGCGTACGCGTCGGGTCGCGCGCGCTCGCGCGCCGCCCCGGGCTACGTAGTGGTCACAATGTGACCAGTGACCGTTACAAGTCATTGCCGCTTGTAACAGACGCTGGCTAATCTCAGGCGAATGGCCGATCATCAGACGAAAATCCGCGTGCGGATCGCCGCGGTCGCCGGGCTGGCCGCGCTTGCGGTCGCCGCGGCGGGGTGCAGTTCCAGTTCGTCATCGAATGGCGGCACGTCCGCCGGGGCGACCGCTAAAGCCTCGGCCAAGTCCCCGGCGTCGGCCAAGCCGACCGGGAACGTGAACGTCGCCTACGCCTCCTCGCTGCAGTTCCTCAACGAGAAGATCGTCTCGCCCGCCTTCACCGCGGCCCAGGGCTACAAGTTTGTCGGGCACGGCGGGGCATCCGGTGATCTGGAGACCGACATCGCCGGCGGCGAGCTCAGCCCGAACGTGTTCGAGAGCGTCGGCGGGGACAACATCACCCCGCTCCAGCCGAAGTACACCAAGTGGTACGTGCAGTACGCCGGCACCTCGATCGTGGTGGCGTACAACCCCAAGAGCAAGTACGCCGCCGACTTCAAGGCCATCGCCGATGGGTCGAAGAACGTGTGCAGCCTGTTCAGCAGCACGCTGCAGACGTCCGGCCTGAAGCTCGGCCGCACCGACCCCAACGTCGACCCGCAGGGCCGGGACTTCATCTACATGCTGGAGCTGGCCCAGACCTACTGCAAGCTGCCGTCCGACACCGTGGCCAAGATCCTCGGCACCTCAGACTTCGGCTCGGCCAAGTCCTCCCAGATCTACGCCGAGTCCGCCCTGGATTCGACCCTGCAGTCCGGCCAGCTCGACGCCTCCAGCGCGTTCATTACCCAGGCCATCGAGCTGCACCTGCCCTACATCAAGCTGCCCGACGCGATCAGCCTGGCCAGCGCCGCGGACGCCGCCGCGTACGCCAAGGCCACCGTCAAGCTGGCCAACGGCAAGACCAAGAAGGGCAGCCCGCAGGTCATCGACATCACCTCGATCGGCACGCCCA
This sequence comes from uncultured Streptosporangiaceae bacterium, assembly GCA_964250865.1. Taxonomy (GTDB): domain Bacteria; phylum Actinomycetota; class Actinomycetes; order Streptosporangiales; family Streptosporangiaceae; genus Bog-532. The sequence goes on along the minus strand of CAXUJF010000514.1, from coordinate 1,434 downwards.
GCGCCGCCGGGACCGCGTTCATCAAGTACACGCTGTCCAGCGCCGGCCTGGCCCAGTACAAGCAGGGGGGATTCACCGTGCTGACACCGACGGTCTTCGGCGACAAGACCGCGGTACCCGCGGCCATCCAGAGTGAGCTGGGCAGCTAGCCCGAACGAGCTGAAGCCGAGCGGACCCCCGGCGTCCCGGGTCCGCTCGGCCTCGGCCATCGTCTCGATCGTCGGGGCGGCGGTCATCTGGATCGCGCTCCTCGGCCCGGTCATCGCGCTGCTCACCCACCTGTCCTGGTCGGCCCTGTGGTCCTCGCTGACCGCGCCGGGGGCGTTCGACCCGCTCCTCACCTCGGTCGAGTCCGGGGTGATCACGCTGGTCGTGCTGTTTTTCTTGTGCACTCCGCTGGCCTGGATGCTGGCCCGCGGCCGGCTGCCGTTCCCGCGGGTGTGGGAAGCGGGCGTGCTGTGCAGCCTGCTGCTGCCGCCGCTGGTCATCGGCCTGCTGCTGGTCTTCCTGTTCGGCCCGTACACGCCGATCGGCGAGCTAATCGGCCACCTGCACCTGTCGGCCACCAACACGTTCCTGGCCCTGTGCATCGCCGAGGTGTACGAGTCCGCACCGTACTACGTGGTCGGGGCGCAGGCCGCGTTCGCCGCGGTGGACCCGCAGCTGGAGCAGCAGGCCCAGCTGCTCGGCGACCGGCCGCTGCGGTCCTTCCGCCGGGTCACGCTCCCGCTGGCCGCCCCGGGGCTGGCCATGGCCCTGTCGGTGGCGTGGGCCCGGGCCATGGGCGCGTTCGGCGCGGTGCTGATCATCGCCTACCACCCCTACGGGATACCGTTGCAGATCTATAACCAGCTGCAGGAGACCGGACTGGCCTCGGCGCTGCCGTTCGCCCTGGTCCTGCTGGTGGTGGCGCTACCGCTGCCGCTGGCCGCCTACATCTGGAGCGCCCGTGCTGGACGCCGACGTCGAGGTTGACCGCCGCGACTTCACCGTGCGGGCCGCCGTCCAGGTCGCCGCGGGGGAGCGAGTGGCCTTGTTCGGGCCGTCCGGTGCGGGCAAGACCACATTGCTGGAGGTGGTCGCGGGCCTGGTGGCCCCCCGCCGCGGCCGGGTGGTGCTCGGCGGCCGGGTGCTCACCTCGACCACGCCGCCGGTGCAGGCGGTTCCGCCCTGGCTGCGCCGGGTCGGCCTGCTCCGGCAGGACCCCGGCCTGTTCCCGCATCTGTCGGTCCGGGCCAACCTGACCTACGCCCGCTCGGCCGGCTCGAAGGGCCCGGCCGGCCACGAACTGGCCGACGTGGCCGCCACCCTGGGGATCGGCGGGCTGCTCGAGGCCATGCCCGCCGCGCTGTCCGGCGGCCAGCGGCACCGGGTCGCGCTCGGCCGCCTGCTACTGGCGCACTGCTACGCGCTGCTGCTGGACGAGCCCTACAC
>CAXUJF010000513.1:0-4482 GCA_964250865.1 uncultured Streptosporangiaceae bacterium | reverse complement strand
ATAGCGGGCATGGGTGGCGGCCACGAAGGCCCGCGCCGGGGCCGGGGCCAGGGCCGGTGCCGTCGCCGGTCAGGTCGTTCACGACGGTGAGGGACACATCGTCGCCGCCGTAATCCAGACGAACCGAGACCCGCTGGCCGGGGGCGTGCTTGGCCGCATTGACCAGGGCCTCCTGCGCCGTCCGGAGCAGGGCCACGGTGGCCTCCGGCGGCAGCGGCCGGGGCCGGCCGCCGACCGTGAAGACGGCGTCGGTACCGTACCGCTCGCGGTGCGTCCGGGCCGCCTGGCTCAGTTCCTGGTCCAGCGGCACCACGTCGGAGCGCAGCGCGTGCACGGCCCGGCGGGTCTCAGTCAGGCCGTCGGCCGCCATCCGCTGGGCGGCGGAGAGGACCTCCAGGGCGCGGTCGATGTCCTGGTGGTCGGTGAGCACGGCCCGGGCCGCCTGGATCTGGATGGACAGCGCGCCAAGCGAGTGGGCCAGCACGTCGTGGATCTCCCGGGCGATCCGGGCCCGCTCGTTCAGCACCTCGGTCCGGCTCTGCTCGGCCTGCAACTGCTGGGTCCGGGCCAGCAGGGCGGTGGCTTGCTGGCCCTGTTCCTGCCGGGTGCGGATGAAGTGGCCGAGGAGCAGGCCAGTGGCCGGCACGAACGGGTACAGCAAGAACGTGGACAGCTCGGCGAAACCGTCGTGGAAGATGAACGCGTTGGCGTCCAGGGTCACGGCGCTGCAGATGACCACCAGCCAGGCCTGCCAGCGACGGAGTTCAAGCGCCGCCATGGTCGCGGCCAGACTGGCCAGCGTCACCGCGCAGTTGTTCTCGTTGAACCCAGCGGTGGCGGCCAGCCCGGCGGCCGCGGCCATGGCGCACAAGGTGACCGGCAGTACACGCCCCCGATAGCGCGCTGCCGTGGGCACATAGTCCAGCACGGCCACGACCAGCATCGCGATCCCGGCCACCAGGTAGCCGGCGAACTGAACCGGCAACGCCGTCGCTCCCGGCGCTTCCAGCGGGAACGTCAGCAGCCCGATCAGCACGTAGATAGCGATCCAGGCCATCCATCGGTACCGGCGCCGTGCCCAGCTCATCACATCAGTATTCTCCGGCTCACGCTCCGAACCTAGATCAAGCCGCGGTATTAACGCATCAGGCCGTGGGACCAACCGCGGTATGAGCCCGGCGCCGTACCGGACTGGGGCCCGCGCTCCGATGTGAGCCGGGGGGAAACGGCGGACGCTGGCCTCATGGCTGAGATCCAGGTAAGTGAACCCCCGGGGGCGACGGAAATGAACGCCATCAAGAGCGCGGATGCGGCCCTGGCGCCGTTCAACCGGTGGGTGATCGGAGTCGGCGGCCTGCTGTTCGCCGTGCTGATGGCCCTGTCCGACCGGTACGGCTTCCACCACGACGAGCTGTACTTCCTGGACTGCGCCCGCCACCTGCAGGCCAGCTACGTGGACCAGCCGGTGTTCACCCCGCTGATGGCCTGGGTGTCGCTCAAGCTGTTCGGCCTGTCGCTGGTCGGGCTGCACCTGTGGCCGGCCCTGGCCGCGTGGGGCACGGTCATCCTGGCTGGGCTGATCGCCCGCGAGTTCGGCGGCAGCCGGCGGGCTCAGCTGCTGGCCGCTTTCGCGGTGGCCACGATGCCGGCCGTGTTCGGCGCCGATCATCTGTTCGACACGACCGCGTTCGACATCCTGGCCTGGGGCGCGCTGGCGCTGGTGGTGGTCCGGATCGGGCGCACCGGTGACCTGCGCTGGTGGATCCCGGCCGGCGTCATCCTCGGCCTGGGTTTGGAGAACAAGCATCTGATCGGCTTTTTCGCCATCGCGATCTTCCTCGGGGCGCTGGCCTCGGGGGCCCGCCGTTTGGTGCTGAACTGGTGGTTCCCGGCCGGGGCGCTGATCGCGGCGGCCCTGGAGATCCCCGACATCTGGTGGCAGGCCACGCACGGGTGGGCCACGATCGCCATGACCCACTCGCTCAACCAGAACAACGGCGGCGTGGCCAACATCGGTGTCTGGATCATCGGCCAGCTGATCGTGCTGGGCATCGTCCGGGTGTGGGGCGCGGTGGCCGGGCTCCGTTTCCTGTGGAAGTCCGGGCGGCCGCTGTGGAAGGCCCTGGTGTGGGCGTATGCGCTGTTGTTCGTGGTGTTCATGCTCACCACCGGGGCGCAGATCTACTACGTGGCCGGTTCCTACATCTTCCTGCTGCCGGCAGGCGCGGTGGCGCTGGACGGCTGGCTGGTGGCGCGCCGGTCCCGGATGTATCGGTTCGTGGGCGGGCTGACGGTCAGCGCGCTGGTGTTCGCGCCGTTCGTGCTGCCGATACTGCCGATCGCCGACGTCAACGTGACCAGCGCGGTGTTTCCCCTGCAGAACCAGACCGTGGGCTGGCCGCAGCTGGTCGCCGCGGTGCGTGGGGTGTGGTTCTCGCTGCCGACCCAGCAGCGGGCCAACGCGGTGATCTACGCCGACGACTTCGGGTCGGCCGGCGCGATCAACGAGCTGGGCCGCGGCATCGGCCTGTCCACCGCGGTCAGCGGGCACGACACCGAGTGGTGGTGGGGGCCGGGCAACCCGCACGCCACCACGGTCGTCGCGGTGACGCTGGGACCGGACAGCAGCCGCCGGAGCAGCAACCTCAGCTACCTGCACCAGTACTTCAAGAACGTGCGGCAGGCGGCCACGCTGTCCAACCCGTGGGGCATCAAGAACGAGTACTACCAGGGTCAGGTGTGGATCTGCACCGGGCTGCGCCACCCCTGGGGCCAGCTGTGGCCCTCGCTACGTCACTACGACTGACCAGGTAACCGTCCCGGCCTCCTCAGATGCCGGTGTAGGAGACGACCTGGGTGCCGGCCGGGACGATCAGACGGGTGCCGGTGGCGGCCAGGCTGGGGAAGCTGGTGGTGGGGGCGGCGTCGCTGGCCCGGTACACCTGGTGCCCGTCGGACAGCCGGTAACCGGTCAGCGTGCCGTTCCGGTCGACGTCCCACACCACTCCGCCGGCAATGATGGGGGGCCCCGGGTTGCCGCCGGTCACCGACCAGCGCACGGTCAGGTGCGGCTTGGCGCCTCCGCTGACCTGTACCGCGCGCAGGCTCCGGTAGCAGGAGAACACGACCGTGCTGCCGTCCACGGCGTCGCCGCCGAACCCTCCTTCGCAGACGCTGGCCGACGTCAGCTCGCCTCCGGTGCCGCCGAGACGACTGCCGTTCAGCACGTAGCCGACACCCTGCTTGCCGACCTCGAACACCAAGCCGCCGGGCAGCAGCGCCGGCGCGGTCGAGCCGAGGTCCTGGTCATTGCTGGACAGCGCCACGTAGTTGGACGGGGTGAAAAGGCTCTGCACGGCCAGGGTGGGGCCGAGCCGGAGCACGCTGTCGGAGTCGGCCACCTGGTCGTACGGCATGCCGTTGCCGGTAGCCACGTACATGCTGCCGTCCCGGACGGCCTCACCGGCCGGGGCCCAGATGCCGGCCTGGCGCTGGTTGTCGGTGGTGAAGCTGACCAGCGGCCCGGAACCGGAGACGGGGGCACCGATCACCCGGCCCTGGTAATCCGAGCAGTCGCCGTACAGGCCGCCAAACGGCACGTACACCCTTTCCCCGAGCAGAGCCAGGGCGCCGCGTTCCTGCTGGGCCTTGGGGTCACTGCCGGACAGGTCGATGGCCCGCTGGGCCACCACGGCGCCGGTGGACAAACTAAGCGCCCACAGGGTGTGCCGGTAGGCCGGTTGCGCGGTGAACGTGACCAGCCACAGCCGCCCGGCGGCGGTGTCGGCCACGGGGGTCCCGGTGATCCCGGACGGGTCGACGTTGCCGCAGGGCAGGCCGGACGGGACCGGCGAGGCCAGGTGCCGGGACCAGCGCACCGCGCCGGTGGCCGCATTCAGCGCGTACACGGTGTCGTTCTCGGTGGCGATGATCACCGTTGATCCGACGACCAGCGGCTGGGCGTACACCGCGCCGTCCACCCGCGCCGTCCAAGCCTTCTTGACGTTGGTGGGGGCGGGCGAACTGGGCGAGACACCACTCCGATCCGCGGTCCGGTCGTAGGTGGGCCAATCCGCAGCCGAGGTTCCGCCAGTAGGGCTGGCCGCGGCCGACGGGGCCGCCGACGCCGCGGTGGCGCTCGTAGACGGCGGGGCAGGCGAGGCGCTGGCCGAGTGGCTCGGGCCGGATGATGTACAGGCGGCCACCGTCAGCAGGGGCATGGTAACTGCGGTCGCGGCCAGCAGCATGGTGCCGCGGCCGGCCCCAGACCGGTGGTGTCGGCGGAGACCGGTCAGCTCGGTCACATCCCTCGGGTGTCGTGGTCAGCGGTCCGTCCACGCTAGCGCCTGGTACGGTCACGCTCCCCCGCCTGGCCGGCACTACGGCCGAGCCACGGGTGCAGGGCGGCCAGCAGCAGGCTGAGCAGGAGCAGGGCCGGGCCGAGGGCGCTCGCGGTCAGTGACCCGATGACCAGGCCGAGGG
>CAXUJF010000512.1:1831-4483 GCA_964250865.1 uncultured Streptosporangiaceae bacterium | reverse complement strand
GCCCGGGACACCGGGACCGGGTGCGGGGTGGCTCGCGGCCGGGCGGGCTGCGACCGTCTCGGTGTCGTCCACGTGGTCAGGGACGCGCGTCCCGACCACGGTCGCCCCCAGGTACACCAGGGTGCCGATCCGCAGCACCCAGGCCGCCCCGATGTAGTGCTGGATGCCGAAGGCGATCGGCGCGGCGATCGTGGAGGCCAGCACGGCTCCGAGCCCGTTCCGGGCGTTGGCCGTGACCAGGGTGATCTCGGCGGGCAGCAGGCGCGGGGTCACCGAGCTGCGGGTGATCGCGTAGGCCTTCTGCAGCACCAGCACGCCGAACGCGGCCGGGAACAGAGTGACCGGGTCGCCCTGGACCGCCCCGGACATGGCCCAGCACAGCAGCCCGCGGGCCAGCAGCGTGCCCATCAAGATGTAGCGGCGGCCTTGCCGGACCCGGTCCAGCATGGGCCCGATGAACGGCGCCAGCAGGGAGAACGGCGCCATGGTCAGGACCAGGTAGAGCACCACCTGGCTGCGGGCCTGGTGCAGGGAGGTGTTGAAGAAAACCGTCCCGGCCAGCGCCACCGCCACGAACGCATCCGCGGCGCTGCCCGCCGCGGTCAGCTCGATCAGGGCGGACAGGCCGGTACGGCCGGCTCCGGAAGCGCCGCTGAGCCGGTGCACGAAACGCCCGGCCCACCCGGTGGCCGAACGGGCCACCCGGGTGGTCGCCCGCCCCGCCTCCGACAGTCCCATAGCTGAATTATTGAGCGCGAGGGCGGCTGCGACGACCACTCGCGGCTGAAATTTCGCTGATAGCTGGCTCAGGTACCCGGGTTGATGAGCGAGAATAGCTGTTTGTGAGCCCAGTTCGAGTCCGCAGCAAAGAGCCCGATCAGGCCTGCGCGGAAGCCGTCGACCTGGCGCGTGCCGCGCTGGCCGACGTCGTCGGCGCCGACCAGGTTGGCCAGCACCTTGGCCTGGAAGCCGCCGGCGACCGGGTCGTCAGCCATTTCTTTGAGTCCCTGGACCCGGCGTACCCGGGCTGGCACTGGGCGGTGACCGTGACCCGGGCCTCCCGGGCCAAGGCGGTGACGGTGGACGACAGCGCCCTGCTGCCCGGGCCCGATGCGCTGATGGCCCCCGCCTGGGTGCCCTGGCTTGACCGGCTGCAGCCCGGTGACCTGGGTGTGGGGGACCTGCTCCCGACGGGCGAAGACGATGAGCGGCTGGTCCCGATGGTCATGCTGGCCGGGGACGACGCCGTGGTCGACTGGTACGCCGACGGCCCGGCCGAGGCGCCGGACCCCGCCGATGCCCGGCAGGCCCCGACGCCGGTCTTTCCTGGGCGGGTCCGGGTGCTGTCCCCGGTCGGCCGGGACGACACCGCCGAGCGCTGGCACGACGGTGAGCACGGCCCGCACGCGCCGCTGGCCCGGGCCGCCCCCGCCACGTGTGCGAGCTGCGGGTTCTTTGTGCCGCTGAGCGGCGTGCTCGGCCAGGTGTTCGGCGGCTGCGCCAACGCCTACGCCCCCGACGACGGCCGGATCGTGTCCGGTGATCACGGCTGCGGCGCCCATTCTGAGTACACCCTCACCGAGACGCAGGGGCAGACCATTTCGCCGGTGGTCGACGAGTTCGGCTACGACTTCGTCGATCTGCCCGGGGTCGCGCTGGACGAGACCGTGTTCGAGTCGTTCTCCGGCGAGTCCTGAGGACCGGTTCCCTCAGGCTCCGGTCGCGTTCTGCCCGGACCGGGCCGCGCGCTGGGTGGCCGTCTCGGCGCGCCGCCGCTGCAGGTGCGGTACGTACCACAGTCCGAAGAACCCGACCACCAGGCCGGCCACGCACGTCCAGACCCACCAGCGCTCGCCCGCGGGCAGGCTGCTGCGCACGATCAGCACGACGACCAGGGCCACCGCCCAGCCCGCGGTGATGACGGCGGTGATCAGCCGATCGTTGCCCTCCAGCGGGGGCGGCGGGGTACGGCGCGTGGAAGCCACCCGGCCAGGGTACTTGGCCGGCCATGATCAGCGGTGCGGCGGCGGGCGCGCGTGGTGTACTTGGACTGTTACGTCACCGCTGCTCCCTGGCCAGTTGGTGCTCTCGATTAGCGGAAATAGCGGCGGTCTGCATATCGTTAGCAAAAGTAATGACTCAGGCTAATGATGATGACACTGACCCAGGCAAGTACCTCGCAGACCAGGTCCGACGTGGGCCTGGCCACCGCGTTGCGGATTTCGATCGCCCGGCTGGCGCGACGGCTAAGGGTCGAACGCACGGCGCAGGGCACGCCGGAGTCCGAGCTGTCCGACACGCAGTTCGCCGCCCTCTCGGCGCTGGAACGCCACACGGGCATGACTCCGGGCGAGCTGGCCGAGCACGAGAAGGTGCAGCCGCCCTCGATGACCCGCGTGATCGCGGCGCTGGAGGAGCGCGGCCTGGTCATGCGGGTCCCGCACGCAACCGACCGGCGTCAGGTGGTGCTGAGCGTGACCGAGGAAGGCCGGACGGCGGTGCAGCGGGTGCGCCGTCGCCGGGAAGCCTGGCTGGCCAAGCGGCTGAAGGAGCTCACCCCGCAGGAGCGGGCGACGCTGCGCGCGGCCGCGCCGATTCTGGAGAAGCTCAGCCAGTCCTGACCCCGAGTCGTGCTGGCCTCGGGGGCGAAGC
>CAXUJF010000512.1:251-1821 GCA_964250865.1 uncultured Streptosporangiaceae bacterium | reverse complement strand
CCGCCCCCCGTGGCGGGGGGCCGGCGGGGCCCCCCCCCCCCAGACCCCCCTACGCGGGCTTCGTCCGCGTACCCCGAGGGGCCCCGGCCTGGGCAAGACGTTCCAGGCGCTGCGGAACCGTAATTACCGTTTGTTCGCGGCCGGGCAGGTCGTGTCGAACAGCGGAACCTGGATGCAGCGGACCGCCCAGGACTGGCTGGTGCTGCAGCTCTCGCACAACAGCGGCTCGGCCCTCGGCATCGCCGCGGGACTGCAGTTCCTGCCGATGCTGCTGTTCAGCCTGTGGGGCGGCGCGATCGCCGACCGGTTCCCCAAGCGTCGCGTCCTGCTCCTGACCCAGGGCCTGATGGGTGGCCTCGCCCTGATCCTCGGCCTGCTGGCCATCACCGGGACCGTCCGGCTGTGGCACGTGTACCTGCTGTGCCTGGCCCTGGGCATGGTGACGGTGGTGGACAACCCGACCCGGCAGTCGTTCGTCACCGAGATGGTCGGGCAGGACGACATGTCCAACGCGATCGCGCTGAACAGCGCCATCTTCAACCTGGCCCGCATCGCCGGGCCGGCGGTGGCCGGGATCGTGATCAGCCTGGTCGGCACCCCCACCGCGTTCCTGGTCAACGCCGCGTCCTACGGGGCGGTCATCACCGGCCTGCTGCTGATGCGCCCCGCGGACCTGCACCCGGTCAAGCGGATGGTGCGGCACAAGGGCCAGTTGCGGGAGGCCCTGAGCTACCTCAAGGGTGAGCCCCGGATCTGGCTCCCGATGACCATGCTGTTCTTCGTGGCCACGTTCGGCATGAACTTCCAGGTCACCACGGCCCTGATGTCCCGGGGAACCTTTCACACCGGGGCGGGCGCGTTCGGCCTGGCCTCGACCGCCTTCGCGGCCGGAGCCCTGGGCGGGGCGCTGATCGCGGCCCGGCGCCGCCGGCCGTCAGCCCGGCTCCAGGTCGCGGCCGCCCTGGCCTTCGGCCTCCTCGAGCTCGTGGCCGGCCTGATGCCGTTCTACTGGTCGTTCCTGCTCCTGCTGATCCCGACCGGCCTGGCCCTGGTGCTGTACACCACGGCTGCGAACTCGGCCACTCAGCTTGGCGTCAAGCCACAGATGCGCGGCCGGGTCATGGGCATCTACATGCTGGTGTTCCTGGGCGGCGCGCCCATCGGCTCGCCGCTGGTCGGCTGGATCGCCGAGCAGTTCGGCCCGCGCATGAGCCTGATCAGCGGCGGCGTGATCTCGGCCCTCGCGGCCGTGGTCGTCGGCCTGGTCCTCAGCCGGATCACCGGGACCACGGTGCGCGACGGGCTGCGGCCACTGACCCAGCTGCGCCCCGGGCTGCGCCGTCCGATGGCTCCGGCTCCGGAGACGGACAGCGAAGCGGCGGCCTGACCGCTTGACCGCCTGCTGACAATGACCGCATGAGGCTGTTCGTCGCCGTGGTGCCGCCGCCCGAGGTGCTCACCGACCTGGGCACCGCGGTGACACCGCACCAGGCTGAGCCCGCCGCTCACCGCGACCTGCGCTGGACCGGCCCGGAGGACTGGCACGTCACCCTGGCGTTCCTGGGTGACG
>CAXUJF010000512.1:0-241 GCA_964250865.1 uncultured Streptosporangiaceae bacterium | reverse complement strand
GGGGGGGGCCGCGGCCTGGGCTCGCGCCCCCGCCGGGGGGTCGGGCGGGCCCCCCCCCCCAGGCCCGGTGGCCGCGGCGCTCGCGCCTGCTCTGGAGCGGGCCGCCGCCGGGCACCGGCCGTTCCCGCTGGCGCTGGCCGGAGCCGGTGCCTTCCCCGAAGTGACGCAGGCCCGGGTGCTGTGGTGCGGTCTGGACGGCGACCATGCCGCCTTGGCCGCGCTGGCCGCCTCGGTCGCTGAC
>CAXUJF010000511.1:0-4486 GCA_964250865.1 uncultured Streptosporangiaceae bacterium | reverse complement strand
CCCCCCCCGGGGGCCGGGGCCGGGGCCGGGGCCCCCGCCCCCGCGCCGCCCCCCTGACCCGGGGGCGCGCGCAGCGGGGGCCGGGTCCACGGCCACACCGCCGGCGCGGTCGAAGGAGCCGAGGTCGCCTGCTCGCCGGAGCCACCGGAGCCGCCACAGGCCGCCGTGGCCAGGCTGGCCGTCACGGCCACAGTGGCCGCGGTCAGGTACCGGCGGGTGCGCACGACCACCACAGTATGGCGTTGGCCGGAGGCGGGTCCGCCGGACACCTACGGCGCGGTTCTTCATCCCATCTCCACCGGGCGCCCGCCGGTTTGCACATGTTCCGCCGAGGCTGAGGTCAGTACCGGGAAACCCCGGTCAGGAAGGAAGAACCGCCATGCTGACCGACAAGCCATTGCTGACGATGACCCCCGCCTTCGCCGCCTGGAACACGGTGGCGCGGTTCGACGACTACGAGACCGCCCAGCGGGCGGTGGACCGGTTGTCCGACGACGGCTGTCACTCCGGTCTGCTTCCGGCTGGTGGCCGCGCTGACCCCAGGCGTGGCCGCCGAGAACTGACGCTCAGGCGGTCAGGCGGAACCGGTTCCGCTCGTGCTGGCGGTCCCACGACTCGACCATCGCGGTCCCCGCGATCACCGACGTCCCGACCACGGCCAGCGCCGCGCCCACCAGGGCCAGCGGATTATTGGTCACCACCGATACGACCAGCGCCGCGACGGCCACCGCCAGCCCGATGAACCCGCCCAGCACCACCTTGGCCGCCGCGCTCATCGACCGCCGGTCCGGGCTGACCGCGGGCATCCGGGGCAGCTGGCTGCCGATCAGCAGGGCCGGCAGATCGCCCGTGATGGAGGCCAGCTCGGCGAACGTACGGGACGCCAGCGTCCGGCCGACCCGGCCCACGAACTCGTCCTGGGTCAGCCGCCCCTGCACGAACGCCAGCTGCAGCACACCGACCACGTGCTCCCGGTCCGCGCGCGACGTCCGCAGCAGCCCCTGACCGGCCGCGACCAGCGGCATGCCGTTCCCGGGTGAGTTCGTCACCGGCGCCTCCTCGTGAGCACAGCGCCAGCAAAGCGTAACTCTGTTATCGTCCCGAGACCATGCCCTAGACCACGGGGATCAGGTCGATGCGGACGGTGACCGGCGTGGTGGCGATCACGCGGCCGATGGCGGCGTCCCACTGGTAGGGCAGCTGGCGGGATCGCTCGGCCGTGTCGTCGTCGGCCAGGATGACGGCCCGCCCGGTGCGCCAGCGGCGTCCAGCCAGGACCCGGACCCGCGAATCGTGCTCGATGTTGCGCACCCAGTCCGCCTGGTGCCCGTGCGCCGCGATGACCCAGAACGTGTCGCCGTCCAGCCCGTTCGCGACGCAGACCGGCCGGGGCTTTCCGGTCCGGCGGCCGATCGTCTCCAGCAGCGCGAACGCCTTCGGGGCCAGCCCGTGCCGCAACTGCCAGCGCAGAACCCGGTTGCCCGGCCCGAGCGCGACCCGGAGGAGACGGTACTTCACGGTTCGCCGCACGCTGAGCTGACCTATCCGCTGGTGGGGTGGAGCGGCAGGCGGATCCAAGCCCCGGCCTGCCCTCTATGAGAAGTATGGCCCAGGACGTCTGGGGCTAGGGTGGTCACGACCCATCCACCGGTGCGATGAGAGGATCCTCACGGTCGTGGCCTCGGTTCGCTACGAGATCGTGATCGGCGCGCGGCCCGAACTCGTCTGGGATGTGCTGCGCGACGTCGGCGCGGTGCACCAGCGCCTGCTGCCAGGCCGCGTCACCACCACCCGGATCGAAGGTGACCAGCGGTTCCTCACCTTCCCCGACGGCCACGTCGTCCGCGAACTGATCGTCACCGCCGACGACGAGGCTCAGCGCCTGGCCTACTCCGTGGTCGAGGGCGCCCGGCCTCCGGCCCAGTACCACCACGCCTCGTTCGAGGTCCGTCCGGAAGGCGCCCAAGCGGCCCGGCTGATCTGGACCACCGACGTGCTACCGCATACCCTCGCCGGCCTGGTCCGCGTCCGCATGGAACGCGGCGCGACCGAGATGAAGGAAACGATCGAGGCGGCCGCCGGGACCGCCAGAATCCCGGGCGGGACGGGATCGTAGCCCGGCCGGCCGGGACATCCCGGCCACGACCCTGATAGCGCCCCGCCACGCCGGGAGTACCCGGACGACATACCGCTTGACTCTTGTGGCTAATGAGATTAGCTTTATGGCTACATATACTAGCTAAGGAGGACGCCATGACCGAGTATTTCGACCTCGACGGCGGCCGGATCGCATATGACGTCGCCGGGGAAGGTCCGCTGATCGTGCTGTCGCACGGCGTCGGGGACCGCCGGCAGGCGTTCCGGTTCCTGGTGCCGATGCTGACGCAGGCCGGGTTCCGGGTCGCGGCGGCCGACATGCGCGGGCACGGCGATTCCAGCCTGGGCTGGCCATCGATCACCCGCACGGACGTGGCCGGTGACCTGGTCGCCTTGATCAGGCACCTGGGCGGGCCCGCGATCATCGTCGGGCACTCCCTGTCGGGCGGGGCGGCCACCATCGCCGCCGCCACGGCTCCCGACCTGGTTAAGGGCATCGTCGAGGTGGGACCGTTCACCAAGAAGCTGACCTTCAGCCTGAGCGGCCTGCTGCGGGACCGGGGCTACCGCCGCGGCGCGGTTCTGCTGGGTGAGACGCAGTTTCTGGGCAGCCTGAACGCGTGGCTGCGCTACCTGGACCTGGCCTACCCGGAAAAGCCGGCCGACTACGCCGCCTACATGACGGCACTGCGGGCCAAGCTGTCCGAGCCCGGCCGGATGGCTGAGTTCCGCAAGACCGGCAAGAGCACCCCGGCCGACGCCGACGCTCAGCTGGCGCACATCTCCTGCCCGGCCCTGATCATCATGGGCGATGAGGACCCCGACTTCGCCGATCCCCAGGCCGAGGCCGACGCGATCGTGGCGAAGATGCCAGCCGGGCTCGGCGCCGTGGCGATGATCAAGGGAGCGGGCCACTATCCGCACGCGCAAACCCCCGATGAGGTCTTCGGGTTCATCACGGGTTTCGTCCGGGAGCACGGCCTCGCCTGAGGCGACAGGACAGGAGTAAGCATGCCGAGAGCCGGGCTGACCAGCGACGACGTGGTCGCTGCCGCCGCCGAGCTGGCCGACGAGATCGGCTTCGGGGCGGTGACCATGGGGTTGCTGGCCCAGCGGCTGGGCATTCGTTCCCCCTCGCTGTACAAGCACGTCACCGACCTGGCCGACCTCAGGCATCGCGTCGCCACTCTGGCCATGACCGAAGCGGGCGAGGCGGTCCGGGACGCCCTCCAGGGCAGGTCCGGGCGGGACGCGGTCACCGCTCTGCTGACCGCGATCCGGTCCTACGCCACCGCCCACCCGGGCCGGTACGCCGCTACCACCGGCGCCCGGTTCACCGGCCCGGACGATCCGCTGCTGCCCGCGACCGCCCGCTTCATCGACTCCATCTCGGCCGCGCTGCGCAGCTACGGCATCCGCGAGGCGGACATGGTCCACGCCATCCGGACCATCCGCTCCACCATCCACGGCTTCGCCATGCTGCAGTCGGCGGACGGTTTCCAGTTGGCCGGGGATCTGAGCCAGACCTTCGACTACATGGTCGGCTTCATCGATCGCGGCTTGCGGGCCGAAGCGCCGCCCGCGGGCTAGGGCGTGTCCCATAGATCTTGGTAGGTCGTTTTGGCTGGATTGGCCGGTGGATGAGGACCGGCTGAAGCGGCATGATCTGACCGATGCGGAGTGGGGGCGGCTGGCGCCGCTGCTGCCTCGCCATCCGCGGCAGGGGCACCGGTGGAATGATCACCGGCTGGTGCTGGACGGGATCTTTTTCCGGACCCGGACCGGGTGCCCGTGGCGGGATCTGCCGGAGCGGTTCGGGCACTGGAAGACGGTCTATCACCGGCATCGCCGCTGGTCCGCTGATGGCACCTGGGAAGTGATCCTGGACGCTTTGCGGGCTGGCTGCGACCAGGGAGCCCCCGATTGGGCGGTCGCGGTGGACGCCACGGTGGTGCGGGCGCATCAGCACGCCGCCGGGGCGCGGCGCCGGCCGCCCGCTGATGTGGACCCGGCCCGGCTGGCACCGGCACAGCTGAGTGCCCCGGTGCGCCTCGGGGGCACCATCGAATGACAAGAACCGGGAGACCCTGGGCCGCTCCCGGGGCGGACTGACCAGCAAGATTCACCTGCTGGCCGAGATGCAGTGCCGGCCGCTGGCCCGTATCACCAGCGCCGGGCAGCGGCACGACTCGCTGGCCTTCGGCCCGCTGATGGACACGCTCAAGATCGCCCGCCCGGGTCCAGGGCGGCCCCGGACCCGGCCCGGCCGGGTGCTGGGCGATAAGGCCTACTCCAGCGCCGCGATCCGCGCCCACCTGCGCCGCCGCGGGATCAAAGCCACGATCCCGAGCCATCTGACCAGGTCCGCCACCGGCTCCGCCGCGGCAGC
>CAXUJF010000510.1:0-4496 GCA_964250865.1 uncultured Streptosporangiaceae bacterium | reverse complement strand
AGCCGATTCCGCGGCCGATTCCGCCGCCGATTCCGCTGGCGGCCTGACCGGGCCGGCCGTGGCCGCGGTGCGGTCGACGTTCGCGATCGTGGCCGAGGCCGGCGACAAGGTGCCCGGTTACTTCTACGGCCAGCTGTTCGCCCGCGACCCCAAGCTGCGCAACCTGTTCCCGCCGGCCATGAACGATCAGCGGGACCGCCTGGTCAAGGCGCTGGTCCGGATCGTGGAGAGCCTGACCACCCCGGAGGAGATGGCCGCGTACCTGGCCCAGCTCGGCCGGGACCACCGCAAGTACCAGATCGAACCGGTCATGTACGAGGTGGTCGGGGCGGCGCTGCTGGCCACGCTGCGCCGGTTCGCCGGCCCGGCCTTCACCCCGGCGGCCGAGCAGGCCTGGACCGACGCCTACGCGGCGGTCTCGGCCCTGATGATCCAGGCCGCGGACGAGGCGGGGGCCACGGCGCCGGCGTTCTGGCCCGCCGAGGTGGTCGACGTCGAGGAACGCTTCCGCGGAATGTCCGTGCTGACCATCGCCCTCGACCAGGGCATGCGGTTCGAGGCCGGCCAGCACGTCACCGTCCAGCACCCACGCTGGCCGCGGGTGTGGCGGTCGTACTCGATCGCGGGCTGCCCGCGCGAGGACGGTCTGGTCCAGCTGCACGTCAAGGTCATCCCGGGCGGCTGGGTCAGCAACGCGCTGGTCCGCTCGACCTTTCCCGGTAGCCAGCTGACCCTGGGACCGCCGCTGGGCACGATGACGCTGGCCCCGGCCGGGGACCGGGACCTGGTGTGCGTGGCCGGCGGCACCGGGCTCGCCCCGATCAAGGCGATCGTCGAGCAGGCGGTACGGGACTCGGCCGACTGCCCGCGGCGGATCCACCTGTTCTGCGGGGCCCGGCGGCGGGAGGAGCTGTACGACCTGCAGGCCCTGTGGCAGCTGGCCGACGCCTGGCCCGGCCTCCAGGTCATCCCGGTGGCCTCCGACGACCGCGCCTTCAACGGCATGCAGGGCAACGTGGGCCGGGTCGCCGCCCGGTACCTGCCGCGCCGCGACTGCGAGGCCTACGTGGCGGGCCCGCCCGCGATGGTGCGCGAGTCGATCCGCCTGCTGACCCAGACCGGGCTGCCGCGGTCCAGGATCCACTTCGACGACGCGTTGCTGGCCGCGGCGGACGTGGGCCCGCCGCGACGCGGCTAATTTGGACCGCGCGACGCGGCTAATTTGGACCGCGCGACGCGGCTAATTTGTACCGCGCGACGCGGCTAGTCGGTACCGCGCGACGCGGCTAGGTCCTGGCCGCGCCCCGGACCTCGAGCTGGCCCAGCAGCTCCCGGGTCGCCGCGGTGATGGCGTCGACGGCGTTGTTGAACGCGTCCGCGTTGTGCGCGGCGGGTGTGCGGAAGCCGCTCACCTTCCGCACGTACTGCAGGGCCGCGGCGTGCATGTCGTCCACGGTGGCCTGCTCGGTGTAGGGCTCACGCAGGGTTTTGATGCTCCGGCACATGGACCGACCCTACGCTGCGGGTCGGTCAGAATCGCCCGCCCGGGAACGGGCACACTGGGGACATGACGCGTGTGATCGCGGGCCAGGCCCGGGGACGGCCGCTGGCCGTGCCCAAGGGCCGGACCACCCGGCCCACCGGGGACCGGGTTCGCGAGGCCATGTTCGCCGCGGCCGGCTCGATTCTGGGGTCGTTCGACAGCCTGCGCGTGCTCGACCTGTACGCCGGCTCGGGCGCGGCCGGCCTGGAGGCGCTGTCCCGCGGGGCCGCGCACGCCCTGTTCGTGGAGACGGACGCCCGGTCGGCCGCCGCGGTCCGGGCCAACATCGGCGCGGTCGCGCTCGACGGCGCCCAGCTGGCCCAGGACCGGGTGGAACGGCTGCTGGCGCGAGGTCTCCCGGCCGGGGAGCCGCCGTACGACGTGGCCTTCGCCGACCCCCCGTATGCGCTGCCGGGTGACGAGCTGACCTCGGTGCTGGCCGCTGCGGCCACCCGGGGGTGGCTTGCACCCGGAGCGCTCGTTATCGTCGAACGTGCCTCGCGGTCGGAGCCTTTGTGCTGGCCGGACGGCTTTTCGCCGCTCCAGTCGCGCCGGTACGGCGAGGCAATGCTTTGGTACGCCACCTTCGGCGTTGAGCAGAGAGGCTGATCAGCGTGCGCCGTGTCGTCTGCCCCGGTTCCTTCGACCCCGTCACCAACGGGCATCTCGACATCATCAGCCGGGCCGCCGGGCTCTACGACGAGGTCGTGGTGGCCGTGCTCATCAACGTCACCAA
Organism: uncultured Streptosporangiaceae bacterium; assembly: GCA_964250865.1. Taxonomy (GTDB): domain Bacteria; phylum Actinomycetota; class Actinomycetes; order Streptosporangiales; family Streptosporangiaceae; genus Bog-532. The sequence continues at coordinate 2,217 of CAXUJF010000510.1, read as the reverse complement.
GAAGAGCCTGTTCACGGTGGACGAGCGCATCGAGATGCTGCGTGCCGTGACGGCCGAGTTCGGCAACGTCCGGGTCGAGCGTTTCCACGGCCTGCTGGTCGACTTCTGCGCGGCGAACGGGATCTCGGCGGTGGTCAAGGGCCTGCGCGCGGTCAGCGACTTCGACTACGAGATGCAGATGGCCCAGATGAACTACCGCATGGCCAAGGTCGAGACGCTGTTCATGACCACGAATCCCCTGTACTCGTTCCTGTCTTCCAGCCTCATCCGCGAGGTGGCCAAGTACGGTGGTGACGTCAGCGAGCTGGTGCCCGAGCCGGTCATCGGCCAACTCCGGGCCCGGCTGGCCGAAAATTGAGCTACGTTAGGTAATGACGGGGAATGGAGCGGCGGGCGGCTGAGTTGGGATTCGAAGCTAGCTTTGTCGTAAGCTTGACCGTCCAGCCCTAACCAGACCCGGTAAACATTGATGCCTCACGTACGCAGAAAATCCGCAACCACTCTTGACCCGCGCGGAGCTCTCGTGTTCGATACACGAGCGCTTGGTCGCCAAGCTGGCGCCGCTCGGGAAGAGACCCGTACCATCCCGGCTCCGGATGCCCTGCGTGTCGAGCTCGCGGAAGTTCCCGCAAGCACTGAGGTGGAGCTGTCCGTTCAGCTGGAGGCGGTGCACGAGGGCGTCCTCGTCACCGGCACAGCCACGGCACCGGTGTCGGGTGAGTGCGCCCGTTGCCTCGAGCCGCTGACCTCTTCGGTGGAAGCCAGCTTCCAGGAGCTCTATCACTACGAGCCGAGCCCCGAAGAAGCTGACGAAGAAGACGAGCTGTTGCTGGAGGGTGACCTGCTCGACCTGGAGCCTGTGCTCCGTGACGCGGTGGTGCTCGCACTGCCGCTGTCCCCGCTGTGCTCGGAAGACTGCACCGGGCTGTGCCCCGACTGCGGGGTACGGCTGGCCGACGCCGGGCCGGGACACCAGCACGACGACGCGGTCTTCCCCGAGTGGGAGGCGCTGCGTCAGTTCAATGGATTTGATACCGGAGACCAGACCGGCCGCCAGAACGGCGCCGAAGATCGACAGGAGGGCTGAGGTGGCGGTTCCCAAGCGGAGGATGTCACGCAGCAACACGCGTTCGCGTCGCTCACAGTGGAAGACGAGTGCACCGACGTTGGTCAGTTGCCCGCAGTGCCATGACCCCAAGCTTCCGCACGTCGCATGCCCAACGTGTGGCACATACCGGCGCCGCCAGGTCATCTCGCCTTCCTGAGCGGGCCAGGCCTAGTCGAGTGTGCCTGGAGGAGGCGTGCTGTGGGCGTCGTTAGGGATGGGCCGCGTGGCAGTGGGGCGGCCTCGGGCCGGGATCCGGCTGAGCTCCCGGCCGTCCTCGGCGTGCCGCTGAGCGACGACATCCTCGAGCGCGCCCTGACCCATCGCTCGTACGCGTACGAGAACGGCAACCTGCCCACCAACGAGCGGCTGGAGTTCCTGGGCGACTCGGTGCTGGGTCTGGTCGTGACCGACACCCTGTTCCGCGGCTACCCGAACCTGCCCGAAGGACAGCTGGCCAAGCTGCGGGCCGCCGTGGTCAACATGATCGCGCTGGCCGACGTGGCCCGCGGGCTGAGCCTGGGCGAGTACGTCCGGCTCGGCCGGGGCGAGGAAGGCACCGGCGGCCGGGACAAGCCGTCGATCCTGGCCGACACGCTGGAAGCGGTGATCGGTGCGGTGTTCATCGACCGCGGCCTGGACGCGGCCAGCGGCCTGGTGCACGCCTTGTTCGACCCGGTCATCGAGCGCTCGGCCCGGCTCGGCGCGGGCCTGGACTGGAAGACCTCGCTGCAGGAGCTGACCGCGGCCGAACTGCTCGGCGTGCCCGAGTACACGGTGGCCGAGAGCGGCCCGGACCACCAGAAGTCCTTCCGGGCCCAGGTCAAGGTGGGCGGCAAGGTTCTCGGCTCGGGCGAGGGCCGGTCCAAGAAGGCAGCCGAGCAGCAGGCGGCCGAGGCGGCCTGGATGAAGATCAGCGCGGCCGCCGCCGGTGAGGCCACGGCCGATGACGCCGCCGACGGCCCCATCGACGGCTCAGGCCCGTCGGCCTGATCCGCTGGGCTCCTCCCCGCAATGCCTGAACTTCCCGAAGTCGAGGTCGTCCGCCAGGGGCTGCAGCAGCACGTGGTCGGCCGCACCATCGACAAGGTCTCCGTATTGCACCCCCGGGC
>CAXUJF010000509.1:1449-4500 GCA_964250865.1 uncultured Streptosporangiaceae bacterium | reverse complement strand
AGCCGGGCCAGCGCCAGCGAGATCACGGCCAGCCCGATCGCGGGCAGCCCCTCGGTCAGCGCGAACTGGGCCTGAACCAGACCCAGCTGCGGCCCGTACTTGGCCAGTACCTCGGCGGCCGAGGCGGTCACGGCCAGGTTGGGCACGGGCAGCGCCAGCCCGCTCACCCAGGACACCGTGAAGCCGATCCCGGCCACCACCGGCACCCACCGCCGCTGCCGCCAACGTCCCCGCCTAGCCGAACCGACCGGACGATCTGCCATCACCCTCATCACGAACACTCCCCGTAAATCCCGGTAAGTTAATATAACTATCTCTAAGTTAGGCATATTAACTTCAGCGGGCAAGCTATTTTCCGGGCCCGTGACGGGGCCGCTCCCGGGACGCGTGATGGGGCCGCTCCGGGGGCCCGTGACGGGGCCGCTCCGGGGGCGCGCAAGAGGGCCGCTCCGGGAGCACGCAACGGGCCGCTCCCAGCGACCCGGTAACCAGGCCGCTCCTAGCCGGCGATCTCCGCCGCCAGCAGTGCGCCCAGCTCCCAGCACGCTTCGAGGTCAGCCTTACCCGGCGGCCCGGTCACCACGACCGGGGGCCGGACCGCCCGCCACTGCCGCCCGGTGGTGATCGACTCCACCGAACGGACGGCCCCGGTGGTGTCGAGCCCGCCGTGCACGTACAGGCCGAACGGCCGCCGGCGGGTGGCCTCCAGGCACGGGTAGTAGATGCCGTCGAAGAAGTGCTTGAGCGCCCCGGACATGTAACCGATGTTGGCCGGGGTGCCGAGCAGAACGGCATCCGCGGTCAGCACGTCGGCCGCCCCCGCGGTCAGAGCCGGTCTGACTACGACCTCGACACCCGCGATCTCATCGGTCCGCGCGCCGCTGGCCGCCGCCTCGAACATCTCCTGCAGCGCCGGCGACGGCGTGTGGTGCACGATCAGCAGGGTCGGCATGCCTACTGGGCCTGGCTCTTTTCCTGCCGGGCCACCTCACCCAGGGTCGCGGCCCGCTGCTCGGCGCTGGGCGGCACCGAGCCCAGCGGCAAGAGCGGGTACCGGCCCAGCTCGGGATGGGGGCCAGGCTGTTGCCGGGTCCGGGCTTCACTTTTGGCCTGCAGCGCGGCCCCGAACTGGAGGATGAAGTCCTTCTGGTGGGGCACCGAGCATTCGAAGTTCTCGGCCTCGCCCAGAGCATCGGCCACGGCCCAGCCCAGCGCGGCCATCCGGTAACAGGCCACCATGACTCCGGTCCGGCACTTGCCCGCCTCGCAGTGCAGGTAGGTGCGCGGCGCGTCCGGCGCGGTGAGCAGGTCCATCAGCTGGACCACCTGGGCCGCCATCGGGTTGTGCATGTCCACGATGGGGACGTGCACGGTCTGCATTGAGCCCAGCTGACCGGCCCGGATGAGCAGCGGGGTGTCGCCCCCGGGCGTCTCGGCGCACAGGCTGACCGTGAGCCGGTAGCCCTGCGCGGCCAGGGCCTGCAGCTTGGTCACGCTGGGCCGCTCACCCCGGGTCAGCACGGGGGAGACGGCGTAGCTGTACGGGGTGACCGGGTACCGGGACAGGAAGTGCAGCAGCGGGACGATTTCCAGGTCACCGTAGGAGTCCAGGCCCGCGTCCGCTATTTCGTCGAGCACGCGGGCCAGCAGCGACCGTGGCTCCGGGCCGCTGCTGGCCTCGGCCAACTGCTCGCGGCCTTCCGGCGGCAGGTCCTCCAGGGCCGGCGCGATGTGATGATCGCTGACCAGCCCATGCAGCATGTCCAGGCGCTGGCCCAGCTCATCGCCGCTCACGGTTCCGGATGCTATCGCGATTCGATGATCTTGACCCAGGCGCGGCGCCAACCCAAGCGCCAGGCGGCCCGCCGGAACGGGCCCCAGCTGGCATAGTTAGTCCACGGTTCGCTCTGGGTACAACCATGAGTGCGAAGGGGAGTAGCTCCATCGCCGGGACGCCGACAATCCCGGTCCGCGGTGCGTGCCGCAACACGGACCCGGTTCCCGGGGGCGAAGTCGCCTGAGCGAGACCTTCGGCCGCAGTGTCGCCACGATGAGCTGCCGTGCCGAAGGACCAGAACCCCGGCGGCCGGCCCGACCCGGACAGGGGGCTGCGCCCATGGGCTTAGCCGCCATCATCACCTCGTTCGTCATCATCTTGCCCGCCGAGCTACCGGACAAGACGGTCATCGCCTGCCTGGTCCTGGGCAGCCGCTACCGCCCGGCTTACGTCTTCGCGGGCGCGGCCGCCGCGTTCGCCATCCAGGTCGCGCTGGCCGTCACCGCTGGTGGGCTGCTGTCCCTGCTGCCGCATCGGGTCACCGAGATCATCGTGGCCGTGCTGTTCGTGGTCGGGGCGGTGATCCTGCTGCGCCAGAAGCCGGCCAGCAGCGATGAGTACGTGGAGCAGCGCCAGCTGCGCCGGTCGTTCCTGCCTGTCGCGCTGACCAGCTTCGGGGTCGTGTTCGTGGCCGAGTTCGGCGACCTTACGCAGATCGTCACGGCCAACCTGGCCGCCAAGTATCACGACCCGCTGGCCGTCGGTATCGGCGCCACCGCGGGCCTGTGGGTCGCGGCGGGGCTGGCCATCATCGGCGGTCGCAGCCTGCTCAAGGTGCTGCCGGTCAAGTGGCTCAGCCGGGGCGCCGCCGCGGTGCTGCTGGCCCTGGCCGGCCTGACCATCGCCGCCCTGGTCTGACCCCGCCGCCCTGATCTAGCTGGTCCAGCCCGGCTGATCTGACTCTCGCCGAGCCGGCCCCGGCCGCGATGGCTGCTCCCGACCACCCGTTGCCCTATTAACTATTTTAACGAAGCGCAACGGTCTGGCTGCGCTCGATCTGCTCGGCCGCCAGCGACACCGTGTCCCAGTGTGCCGCTACCGTGCGCAGCAGCCGAACCTCACCGTCCAGATCGGTGGCGGCCAGGAACTCGCGGTTGGCCGGCGGCAGACCATCACCGCAGGCCAGGCCGCCGAAGCTGCCGAACCCGCCGGAGTCACCGCGCAGCTCGGCCCGCCGGGCCAGCTCCAGCTGGACGGCCGCGGCCAGCGTGCCC
>CAXUJF010000509.1:0-1439 GCA_964250865.1 uncultured Streptosporangiaceae bacterium | reverse complement strand
GGTCCTCGATGCCGGGCACGGCCACCGGGGTCAGGGCCAGGTAGCCGTCGCGGATCTCGATCACCCGCCGGTACAGCCGCATCTGCAGGTCGCGCGGGTCGAGGCGGTCGGCCCAGACGGGGACCGGGTCCAGCGCGATGCCCGGCACCGCCTGGCACAGCCCGGCCCACAGCGGATACAGCCGGCGCAGCGACCGGTAGAGCGCCAGCCGCCGCAGCAGCGGGCAGTACCCGGTCGCGGGCAGCAGGCTGCCCATCACCACCAGCACGATCAGCGCCCCGAACAGGCTCTGGATGACCCCCGGGGCGGAGCTGATGAACGCGCCCTGCATCCCGGCCGCGCGCGCCGCCACCTCGGCCGTGCCGTAGCCCAGGTAACCGAGCCCGGCCGCCATGCCCGCGGCGATCAGCACCAGCCCGCAGCCGAGCGGTGTCCGGCCCGCCCGGCGGCCGTAGCGCCAGGCCAGCTGGGCGATGAGCGTGAATGCGGTCCCCAGGTAGACGGCGAAGATCAGCCAGTAGGCGAACACCCCGGGATGGGCCGCGTACTGCATCGGGAAGTCGGTGTACCGCGCGGTGTCGGTCGGGTGGGTGCGGGCCGGTGACAGGGCGAACAGGACCAGCATCGCGGCCACCGTCGCGGCCGGCAGCGCGGTCTGGACCCAGCCGGAGAGCCGGGTCCGCAACCGTGGGGCGCCGATCACCTGCTCGGCGCAGAACCAGCCGAGAGTGGCGGCGGTGATGGCCAGCACGTGCTGGGCCACGTCGGCCGCGTTCGGGAGGCCGGTCGCGCTGTCCAGCCGCGCCCCGATGGCGGGCAGGTCCAGCGTGCCGATCGCGGCCAGCAGCGCGATCGTGTACCAGACCGCCCGCCGGAGCGGGGCGTTGCGGTGGGACGGGAACTGGGCCAGCACCGCCATCCACAGGACGGTGACCGCGAACACACTGATGATCATGGCCCAATGCCCAGGGCCAGGCCCGCCCGGCGCAGGATCTCCTTCTCGGTGGCGGACACGTCGGCCACCGGCATGATGGGGACCGCGAACGGCTGGGCCTGGGCCAGGATCAGCGAGGCCAGTAGTTCGGCCTCCCGTTCGTACTCGGACTGGTAGCTGGTCCGGCTGAGCACGGTCTTGACCATGGCCGGGGACAGGTCCGGGAACAGCCGCCGGAGCAGGTCGTTCTCGGGCAGTTCGGCCGCCGTGTGCCCGCACAGCATGTGGGCCAGTTCGTGCAGCACGATGTGCTGACGGTGCAGCGGGCTGGTCTGCTGGTCGACGAAGATCCAGTCGTCTTCGCCGGTGGCGATCCAGATGCCGCACGGCCGGCTTCGGCTGGCCGGGCCGGGGATGCCGCGAACGTGCAGCGGGCGGCCGCGGCCGATGCTCACCGACCGGCACAGCTCGGTCAGGTCGAACGGCTCCGGCAGGGCCAGCCGCC
>CAXUJF010000508.1:1325-4525 GCA_964250865.1 uncultured Streptosporangiaceae bacterium | reverse complement strand
GGTTACGCCCGGGCCCAGCTCGGCAAGCCGTACGTGTGGGGTGCGGCGGGCCCGGATGCGTTCGACTGCTCCGGGCTGGTGATGCAGGCCTGGGCCCACGCCGGTGTGGCGATCGAGCGGACCTCCCAGGACCAGTACGCCAGCGAGACCCACGTAGATCCCAGCCAGGTACAGCCGGGTGACCTGGTGTTCTTCGCCGGGGCCGACGGCACGGCCGCCGCGCCCGGGCACGTGGGCCTGGTGATCGGCGCCGGCCAGATGATCGAGGCGTACGAAACCGGCTACCCGGTCCGGATCTCCACGTACGGGGCGGCCAGCTCACCGCCCGGCGACACCGACCCGGTCGGGTTCACCGACCCGGACCCCAGCGGGGCGGCGTGATGACGCGCGTGCTGGTGCTGGGCCGCGTCCAGGTGCTGATCTCGCCGCACGCGTGCGTGGCCGTGCTGGCCGTCCTGGCCGTTCTGCTCGGGTCCGTCTGGCTGTTGCGCGGAGGCCGGGCTGTTCTCCGCACCTGCCTGGCGGTTGGTGCCGCTGAGCTGGCCCTGGGGCTGGCTGGCGGCAACCTCATCCAGACCGGCGGCGGCCTGATCATCGCCGCGGTGGCCGCGTGGGCGCTGTGGCCCTGGCAGGCCGGCCGGTGGCGGCCCTGATGACCCGTTACCGGCGCCTGTCCCGTAACCAGCGGCATGCCGCCTCGGCGATCGCCGCGGGCCTGGCCGTGGCCGCCATCGTCCACGCCACCGGACCCGGGACCACTTCCCCGGCCCCGGGCCCGGTGGCGCACGGATCCAGCGAGGTCCTGGCCAACCAGATGGCGGCGGCCGCCCCGTACGGCTGGACCGGCGGCCAGACGGCCTGCCTGGACCAGCTGTGGACCCGGGAGAGCGGGTTCGACGCGGCCGCGGTCAACAGCCAGACCGGCGCAACCGGAATCCCCCAGCTCAACCCGGCCTACTACGCGGTCCCGGCGGGCTGGCCGGCTCCGGCCGTCCAGATCCGGTGGGGCCTTTCCTACATCGCGCGGACCTACCGGGCCCCGTGCGCCGCCTGGAGCCACGAGGAGGCCGACAACTGGTACTGACCTGCAAGTTTCCCCGTTCCCCGCCCCGGAAGGAGGCACCTGATGACCAGGACCGAGCTGGTCACGATCTTGCTTATCGCGCTCGGCGTGTGGGCGCTGGTCCAGTTCACCGCCCTGAAGTTCTGGCAGGCCGTGGTGGTGTTCGCGGCCGGCTTCTACCTCGCCTTGACCGCCGCCGGAGCGCAGCTCACCGCGACGGCATCCGCCCTGTTCAAAGCGCTCGGGCATTAGGGCCCGGGCCAGGAAGGAAACCCATGAGGATCACCGAACTGATCGGGCGCCCGGTCCGGCGCCGCCGGGCCCGTCGGAACGCCGACGCGATCCGGGCCAAGACGGCGGCCGCACGCCGCCAGCTCGCCGACACAGACGCGCTCCTGGCGCGCCGGAACGGAGGTACCCGATGAAGATCCGGACGCGCCTGTTCGCGGCCCTGCTGACCGGTGCGATTGCCGCCGGCATCGTGGTGGTCTGGGACGACAGCGCGCACCACGCCGCCCTGGCGGCCGCCGCCGCACGCCAATCCGCGCACGGTGCCCATCAGACGGTCGGTGCCATCCTGGTCAGCGGCTTCATCGCCATCACCGTGATGGTGGCGGCCGTGGTGTTCGTGGCCGGCTCGGTGCACGGCCGCCGGGCCCGTAACGCCGCGCGGGCCGCCGCGGAGGCGCCGCGGAGGCGCCGCCGCATGACCGCGGGCCGGTAGCCGTGGCCACCACCAAGGCCCCGGCCGAAGAAACCGAAGAGACCAGGACCAGCGCGGTCCCGGCCGCCCGGCCGATCTCCCGGGCCGTGATCTGGCTCGGGCTCGCGGCCGGCACCGCGATCACCGTCCTGGCGGTGATGCACGGCATCCGGATCCCCGGGCTCGAAATCGTGCTGTCGGTCCTGGCTACCTGGGCCCTGCTCATGGTCCTGGCCGTCACCGCCGCCGAGCTGGCCCGCCGTCACCACCGGGCCGCGGCCGCGCACGCCTGGCGGCACGGCCGGCGCGGCGCCGCATTCACCTGGCGGCACGGCACGCGCGGCGCCGCGTTCACCCGCCACCACACCCGGCGCGGCGCCAGCTGGGCCTGGACCTGGCTGGCCACCAGGGCCCGGGACCGCTGGCAGCGCCGCCAGCCCCAGCCGGACATCCCCGCTGACCCGCCCGCGCGCCCGCCGCGGCGTCTGGACGGGCAGCCCGAAACCGAGGCCGACGCACGATTCTTCGCCCAGCGCGAGGCCGGATACACCGGCCCGATCGATCAGGACGGCTATGCCGTCGACCCCACCGAAACCGAAGGGACACCCACCATGCCCGACACCACCGTGACCGACGACAGCGACCCGGCCGCCCGGCCCGCCGGAACCAGGACGCGCCTGCGCACCGGCGGCGGCGCCATCTCGATGGCCTGGAAGCAGGTCGTGGCCGACACGTCCGATTTCGAGCCCGAGGACGACGGCCACCTGCTGGCCTGGATGGCCGCCGAGGTCAACGGCATGAGCAACTACGCCGAGGCCATGACCGAGGTCTATGAGACCTGCGTGAACAGCCTGGGCCTGGACCCGGTCGCGATGCAGGCCACCCACGACGTGGCCGACGCCGCCGCGGACGCCGCCAGCGCGATGGCCGCGGCCCGGGCCAAGTTCGCCTCCCACTACAGCGAGGTCCGCGAGTTCGCCGCCGGCGGCGGCCTGCTGCCGTTCGACGGCCGGTGGATCACCGGCGACGGCGACTGACCAGGTATCGCAGTGCCCGGGACCGGATAGCGGCCGGTCCCGGGCCATCCCCTTTCCCCACCCCGTCAAGGCAGAGGCAGAGGCAAGATGACCCTAACCACCCGCGAGCCTGAGCGCACCACCCGCGCCGGTGAGCCGGACGACCTGGACGGCCTGGTCGTCGTCGACCCGGCACGGGCCCGGTTCCGGCGCTGGCTGGCGCACGCCCCGGCCGAGCGGGTCCCGCTGCCCCTGATCCCGGCGGTGTGGACCGCCACCGAGATCATGCACGCCACCGGGGTGCACGCCCTGTACGCCGGGGGGGCGGCCGCGCTGGCCACCGCGATCGCCGGGTGGATCGGCGAGCGGCGCTCGAAGAACGCCGAGCACCCAGTGCTGGCCGGCACCGAGGTGGCCG
>CAXUJF010000508.1:0-1315 GCA_964250865.1 uncultured Streptosporangiaceae bacterium | reverse complement strand
GCGCGGGGCGGGGCCCTCCAACACCCCCGCCCCCCCTGGGGGGGCCGCCCCGGGGGGGGCCGGGGCCCCGGGGCCCACCGGCGCATGGGTCACCGCCGGGGCCCAGTTGGGCCCGCTGGCGGGCCCGTACGGCCTGCTCTCCCTCCTGTACCTGGGCGCCTCCGGCAGCGGGTACTGGTGGCTGCGCAGGCATGAGGCGGTCCGCGCCGCCCGCGAGCGCCGCGACGCCGCCGCCGCGTGGGAGGCCCGCAAAGCGGCCTGGCACCGGCTCGCCGCCGCCTTGGGGCTGAAGGGCTCTCATCTGCTGTCGTATGAGGAGACCCTGCTCGGCGACACCATGCTGATCGACACCCGCAGCACCGGGAAGCGGGCCAGCCAGGTCAGCGGCCGGGACGTGGCCGAACGGCTCGGCGAGATCGAAATGATCCCGGCCGGCCGGATCGACGTCACCACGGACCGGATCCCGGGACGGCTGCGGATCTCGGTCCGCCGCAAGGACCCGTGGGCGGCCGCGCTGACTCATCCCGCGGTCGACGCCAAGTCGCCGTTCGCCGCGTCCGTGCCCGTCCCGTCCAGCATCCGCAAACCCCTGGTCATCGGCGGTGACCCGGAGACCGGTGACCCGCTGCGGCTGGTCCTGTGGGACGCCGACGAGGGCGGCAAGGTCGTCGGCATCTTCGCCAAGAAGGGCTCCGGCAAGACCGTTTTGCTGAACTGCATCACCGAGCGGATCACCGCCTGCCCCGACGCGCAGCTGCTCCAGGTCAACCTGGGCAAGCACCGGGAGGACCGCCGGTGGGCGCCGCTGGCGGCCGCCAACGTCCTGGGCCGGGACCAGGCGGGCCGGGCCCGCTACCTCCTGCAGTGGGTCGTGGACGCGATCGAGGAGCGGTCCAACGGCGGCGACGACGCCCGGGTGACCCCCACGCCCGCCACGCCCCTGCTGGTCGTGAAGATCGACGAGATCGACCAGGTGGCCGCCGACCCGGTGTGCCAGCGCCTGCTGGACAAAATCGCGTCCAAATGCCGCTCGGAGGCCGTGGCCCTGATCTTCGCCGGGCAGCGGGCCACGGCCCAGTGGATGGGCGGGGCGAACCTGCGGGCCAACGTCGACATCGCGGTGCTGGGCCGGTTCGCCCGGTCCGGTGAGGCCCGCAAAGCGGTCGGCGAGGAGGTCGACCTGCCAGACATGGGCGAGTACGGCGAGGGCCGGCCCGGCGTGTTCCTGATCACCGAGCTCGGCGGCGGCGGCGGGTACGAGCGCGGCCGCGTGTTCAACCTCAAGGAGCCCGGCGACATCGACGCGGTCGTGGCC
>CAXUJF010000507.1:0-4528 GCA_964250865.1 uncultured Streptosporangiaceae bacterium | reverse complement strand
ACATCGGCCTCTTCTGCTCGACGCCCATGGTCGCGCTCGCCCGGGCGGTCGGGCGCAAGGCGGCGCTGGAGATGTTGCTGACGGGCGAGATGATCGCGGCGGGCCGGGCGCGGGAGATCGGGCTGGTGAACCGGGTCGTGCCGGAAGCGGAGCTGGATGCCGCCACCGCCGCCCTCGCGGAGTCCATCGCCGCGAAAAGCCCGCTCACGCTGGCCATCGGCAAGGAGGCGTTCTATGCGCAAGCGGACATGCCGCTGGCGGAAGCCTATCGCCACATGTCGGAGGTGATGACGCGCAACATGCTCGCCCGTGACGCATCCGAGGGCATCGACGCCTTTCTCCAGAAGCGCCAGCCGGTCTGGACAGGCGCCTGAGGCGTCATGGCAAGCGACCCCTACGAGACCCTGGGCGTAAAGCGCGACGCCAGCGAGGCGGACATTCGTGCCGCGTACCGGGCGCTCGCCAAGCGCTTCCATCCGGACCTCAACCCCGGCAAGCCAGCGGCGGCCGAGAGGTTCAAGCAGATCAACGCCGCCAACGACATCCTGTCGGACCCGGAGAAGCGCGCCCGCTTCGATCGCGGCGAGATCGACGCCGAGGGCAACGAGACCCCGCGCGGCCCGACCTGGCGCGACTTCGCGGAGGCGTCGGGACGGGAGAAATACCGCGCCCATCCCGGCTTCGGCGCCGAGGACCTGGAGGATATCCTGGGCGCCGCCTTCGGCATGGGCGGCGGCGGCGGAGCCAAACCCGGCGGCGGCCGCGGCTACTGGGCCGGCGGGGAGCTCGGACCGCGGGCCACTGGGCAGCCGGGGTGCTCGGGCCGGGGAACGATCGGCAGTCCGCGCAGGTAGAGCCGGATGCCCTGGACGCGGATGCGGGCGGACACAGCCAGGGTGGACCAGGGGTGGCGGGCGGCCGCCCGTAGCAGGCCGCGCCGGTCGGCGGGCTGGCGCCGCCCCTGCACGCTGGCCACGAACGAGGTTCCGCCGGGACGTTCAAGGACCACGGACAGGCGCAGCCGCGGGCCCGGCTCGGGCAGGCTCATCCGGTAGCCGCCGTCAACCGGGTAGAACGGGGAGACGTAGAACTCCTTGGGGGTCTGGGCCCGGCCGTGGTCGTCGGTGTGCAGCAGGTAGGCGTGCCGCTGGCCGTAGGTGTTGTGCACTTCGACCACCACGCAGCGCAGCGTCCCGTCCGGGTCGTGGCACCAGTAGACGGTCAGCGGGTTGAACACGTAGCCGAGCACCCGGGCGTGAGCCAGCATCAGCACCTGGCCGCCGCGCAGGTCGATGCCGTGCCCGGACAGGTAGTGGTCCAGGTTGGCCCGGATGCTGCGGCTCGGGTCGCCGAGGTGGTCGCGAGCGGAGAAACCGGCCAGCACGCCCAGCACGGGCCCGGGCCGGGGCAGCTGATCGAGGTCGACCAGCCACTGGTAGCTGCGGTAGGTGAACTCGTTCCGGACCGGGGCGGTGCGGACGTGGGTGATCCGGCACTCGTACAGGGCGGCCGTTGTGGTTTGTACGGCTGGCGTGGTTTTTGCGGCTGGCGTGGTTTTTGCGGCTGGCGTGGTTTTTGAGGCTGGCGTGGTTTTTGCGGCTGGCGAGGCGGTCACCAGGTCACCCCCAGCGCGTGGGCGGCGTCGACGCCGGACCGGCAGCCGTCCTCGTGAAAGCCCCAGCCGTGGTAGGCGCCCGCGAACACAGCGGACCCGGTGTTCAGCTCGGGCAGCTGGCGCTGGGCCGCCACCGAGTCCGGGGTGTAGGCCGGGTGGGAGTAGTTCATCCGGTCGATGATCGACGGCTCCGCCACCGCGCCGTCGCCGCCCAGCGTGACGATGTAGTCCTGCTCGGCCGACAGCCGCTGCAGCCGGTTCATGTGATAGCTGATCCGGGTGCGCTGATCCGGGCCGTCACAGGCGCTGAGCTCGTAGTTCCATGAGGCCCGGACGCCGGGCCGAGCCGGCAGCAGCCGGCTGTCGGTGTGCAGCAGGGTCGGGTTGGAGGTGTAACGGAACGCGCCGAGCACCTTTTCCTCGACCGGGGTGGGATGGGCCAGCAGAGCCAGGGCCTGGTCGGCGTGAGTGGCGATGACGACCGCGTCGAACGCGGCGGTGCGGCCGCTGCCGTCCCGGACTGACGCCCCGTCCGGGAATCGGTGCACGGTCCGGGCTGGGGCCGACGTCTGCACGGCCGGGATCCGCCGCGCGATCTGCCGTACGTAGCTGCGGGAGCCGCCGGTGACGGTCCGCCAGGGCGGCGATCCGGTGACCGACAGCATGCCGTGGTTACGCAGGAACTCAAACAGGTAGCGAGCCGGGTACTGCAGCGCGGTGTCCGGCGGGCACGACCACACCGCAGCCACCAGCGGCAGCGCGAAGTGGGTGCGGAAGTAATCGGAAAAGCCCCCGGCGGCCAGGAACTGGCCCAGCGTGACGTCGTCGTCCTGGGCCCCCGCGGCCAGCAGTTGCCGGGCGCGCCGGTGGAAGGCCGGCACCTCGGTCAGCATCCTGGCGTACCGGCCCCGGCCGGTGGGCAGGCCGGGCAGCAGCCCGCGCAGCCCCCGATGACCCGCGTACTGCAGGCCGCAGCCTGCGCAGCGGACGGACATGCTCATTTCGGAGTCCTGGCCGGGAACCCCGAGTTCAGCCAGCAACTTGGTCAGCAGTGGATAGGTGTGCTCGTTGTAGACGATGAAGCCGGTGTCGACGGCATGGGTCCGGCCGTCCGGCCCGCTGACCTCGTGGGTGTGCGCGTGCCCGCCCAGCCGGTCGTCGGCTTCGTACAGCGTCACGTGATGGCCGGCCCTGGTCAGCAGGTAAGCCGCGGTCAGGCCGCTCACGCCCGCACCGATGACCCCCACGGACTTCATCAGGTGGACAGCGGCATGGCCACAATCGGCGTGGTGGTCGGTTTCAGCGTGCCGCCGGCGGGCTCGACCGTGATGCCGAGCTTGTACCCCTTGACGTAACCGGAGGCCACGACCGGGACGGTGCGCCCGTGCTCGGCCGTGGTGAGCAGGCCGGACGGCTGGGCCACGGACGGGCCGCCGAGCAGCCAGAGCTCGTAGACCTTGCCCGCCGACAGCGCGGGCAGGCCCGAGGTGACCACGACCAGCCGGCCCACGCTGGGCGAGACGATCGCCGATACCGAGCCACCGAGCGAGGTCTTGTTGCTGACCAGGCGCAGGTCGCCCTGGGCCAGCACCGAGTCGACCTGCTGGTTGTGCACCTGGGCCGCGCTGAGCTGGTTCTCCAGAGTGGACAGCCGCGAGGAGGTGTTGCTCTGCGAGACGCCGAACACCACGGCCAAGGCCACGCTGGCGGCGGCCGCGACGACCGAGATACGCGGGATCCAGATCCGCCGCGCGGCCCGGGCCGACCGGGCGGACCGGATCGACCGGGGTGCCGCCCGCGACGGACGCTGGCTGGTGATCGGCGGCAGCGGGCGGGTCCGCTCGGCGGCGGCCAGCACCTGGGCCCGCATCTGGGCCGGCGCCGGTTCCGCTACGGCCAGGGCCAGCCGGGCCGCGGTTTCCCGCAGCCCGCGCACCTCAGACGCGCAGGACCCGCAGTGAGTCAGGTGCCGCTCAAACTCGTCCAGTTCGTCCGGGGGCAGCGCGTCTACCGCGTAGCTCCCCGTCAGGGTGTGCAGGTCGTCGTGTTGAAGCCTCACCAGCTCACCTCCATGCAGTCACGCATCCGGATCAGCCCGTCTCGAATTCTGGTCTTGACCGTGCCGAGCGCGACGCCCAGGAGCTTCGCGACCTGCGGATACGTGTATCCCCCGTAATAAGCAAGCTGGACGGCCTCACGCTGGATCTCGGTCAGGCCCCCCAGACAGCGGCGCACCCGCTGGCTGTCCAGATTGGCTTCGACCGCTTCGGCCACCTCATCAGGACCGGTGACCGGGTCCGGGGCGAATTTCTGCTCCCGCTGGGTCGCGGAGGTTTCCGCCCGGACCCGGTCAACCGCGCGGCGGTGGGCCATGGTCAGAGCCCAGGACACCGCACCACCCCTGCCGGCATCGAACCGCGACGCCGTGCGCCACACCTCTAGCAGCACCTCCTGCGCGACCTCCTCCGACTGTGCCGGGTCTCGGAGCACTTTCTTGATCAGCCCAAAGACCGGAGCACTTAGTTCGTCGTAGACGGCCTCGAACGCGGCATGATCGCCGCGCGCCACCCGGGCCAGGAGTCCTTCTAGGCTCTGGTCCCTCCCCTCCTCGTCGGGACCAGGGCTCAGCTGGGGCTGCCGCATGCGGGGTGCATCCATGACCTGCATTCGGAGCGGATGGGTCGGCGGATGGGTCCAAACTTTGCGCCAATCCGCGAGCCGTCTGGCTCCGAATGGCTACCCGTGATGACCAAAAGAAGTCTGCTCGCTACGCTGCGCCGGCCAAACCGCGCAGCCAGCGGCACGTTGCCGGACGGACCGGGACATCCGGGGCATCCGGGCCGACCGGGCGGGCCGGGCGAGCGGGGGCGCCGGTGGCCGGCCAGGCTGGCCGGGGCCGTGACCGGTGCTCTG
>CAXUJF010000506.1:0-4549 GCA_964250865.1 uncultured Streptosporangiaceae bacterium | reverse complement strand
CGTCATCACTGGCCAGGTCGACTGGTCCCTGGCCGGCCGCCTGATCTCCCTGGCCTTCCCGCCCTGGGCCGTCGCGGCCGGGGACCATCCCGGCGGCGATGAGGCGCTGGCAGGCCTCCTCCAGCGCATCATGGCGGCGCTGGGTCGCGGTGCGGGTGTCTTCCGGGCCGGTCTTGCCGGCCAGTGCGTCCAGGACGGCGGACAGGGCCGCGGAGCAGGCCGGGGTCAGGTCACCGATCAGGCGGCCGGCGCCGGCCAGGGTCCGGTCCAGCCATAGTGACCGGTCGGCGAAGCCGTCACCGTCTCCGTCGGGGGGTGCGGCACGGGCCAGCATCTCCGCCGCCAGCAGGGCCAGGTCCCGCAGGTCCGCACCCGCCGCCGCGGCCGCCAGCAGGATCCGGTCCGCGTCCTCGATCAGGCCGGGCGGGAGGCGGTCGGTCCAGGTGCAGATCTCCCGGGCCCAGGAGATCGAGATCAGCTCTCCCGCCAGCGCGTCCGCGACCAGTGGGTGGGCCTGCAGGCGATGCATCCAGACCAGCGCACCACCCGCGGCACCCGGGGTGATGCGGGTGAAGGCCCGCAGCCACGGTTTGGGGCCGAACTGGCCATCAGCCTCATAACCGTGCCGGGCGCAGAAGCGGCTCAGCACGGCCGAGCGGGCCGCGGTCAGACGGGCCTCGGCGCCCTCCAGGCCGGACAGGGTCTGGCCGTCCGAGCAGGCGGCCAGGAAGGACAACCCGGTCTGGACCATGGCCAGGGCCTGAGCCGAGCTTGATGGTTGCTGGCACATCCGGGTCACCTCCCTCGTCGATCACTAGTTCGACAGTAGTGAGGGGGTATGACAAAACCGGGCGCCGTGGGCAGGCAAGCGTGGAAAAGCAAACGGCGGGCGCGGTCTTTCCGCGCCCGCCGCTCTGCGGGTATACGTACGTCCCGGGCCGGTTAGACCGGGACCATGTCGGTCACTTCGTGTACGAGGCCGTCTCCGAATCCACCAGCCGGGCCGGAAGCCAGGTCATCTGGACTGAAGCTCGTGGTCCGCACCGAGCCGATGGTGACCTCGCGCCCCGCGGGGAGCTTGGGCTCCCGCGGCGCCTCGAGCACCGGCTCATTCTGCAGCTCAGCCAGAGCGAAGTTGTCCGCAACCTCGCGGAACACTTGTGAGAGGGGAATCCCCAGCGCGCTGCAGATTGCTGACAGCAGCTCGGATGAGGCTTCCTTCTGCCCCCGCTCCACTTCAGACAGGTAACCCAGCGAGACCCGAGCGGAGGCAGAAACCTCTCTCAGGGTCCGACCCTGCCGCAGGCGTAGCCGACGCAGCACGTCACCGAGCAAGTGACGAAGCAAAACCATCGCCGCACTCCTTCCCGAGGCAGAACCGTTACCCCTCCACGGTACCTTTCCCGAAGGTCAGTCCGGGAGTCCGCAACGGCCCAGTTCGCTTCTGACGTAACGCTGTAATCACCGGATGTCTTCCCGAAGCCGGCCCAGCAACAGCGCTAGCGACCGCTCTACAGTCAGCCTACGGATGCGATCGCGGTCCCCGTCAAGGGCCAGCGTCCGTACGACGGTGTCGTCGTGCGCGCTGACCGCGATGTGAACGGTACCGACCGGCTGGCCGTCGGCCAGGTCCGGACCGGCCACTCCCGTGGTGGCCACGCCGAACGTGGCGCCAAGCCGCTGCCGGACTCCGTTGGCCATAGCCGCGGCCACGCCGGCGTAGACGGCGCCGTGCGCGTCCAGCATGGCCTGCGGGACGCCGAGCAGGGTGGCCTTCAGGTCGGTGGCGTAGCTGACCACGCCGCCGCGGACGGCCTCGGACGCACCGGGGACGCTGGTCAGGGCGGCGGCGACCAGGCCACCGGTCAGCGACTCAGCGGCGGCCACGGTCTGCCGGGCCGCCCGCAGCATCGCGATCACCTGGCCTGCCAGCGCGTCGCCGGCGGCCCCCTGATCCCGCGTCATGATCCTCCCTGGGGCCCGCTACCGGTCCCAGCCGGTGGCGGTACCGGTGGCCGGCCCAGGCGGGCGGCCTGCAGCACGTAGTCGACCCCGGTCACCAGCGTGATGGCCACGGCCAAGCCCATCACCATAGGCCGCGCGACGCCGAACGGCCCCGGAAGTATGTACAAACTGATCGCGATCATCTGCAGCAGCGTCTTGAGCTTGCCACCACGGCTGGCCGCGATCACGCCCCGCCGGATGACCGCGAAGCGCAGCACGGTGATGCCGACCTCGCGCACCAGGATCACGGCGGTGACCCACCAGGACAGCTCGTGCATGGCCGACAAAGTGATCAGGGCCGCGCCGGTCAGCGCCTTGTCGGCGATCGGGTCCGCGATCTTGCCGAAGTCGGTGACCAGGCCGCGCTGGCGAGCCAGCCGCCCGTCCAGGAAGTCAGTGGCCGAGGCCACCCAGAACAGCACGAACGCCACCACCCGCCAGCCGGTCGTCCCGGCGGCCAGGCCGAGGACGAACGCCGGGACCAGCACGATGCGGATGACGGTGAGCACGTTGGCCACGTTGACCAGACCGGGCGCCAGCCCGGGGGAATCACCGGCAGGGGGTCCGTGGGCCTCCTGGGCCGCTCCTGGCGGTCCGAATGGCGGCGGGGATGCCCCTGGTGAGGTCAACGCCGATCCGCCAGCGAGCGAGCCGTGGAGAGCCGTACAGGGTCTTCTGCTGGGGTGGCTGGGGCCGCTGGGGCAGTGTCGGCCGTGGCGGTCAGGTCGACGCCGTCCGAGCTGACCACCGTGGCCCGCACGATCTGGCCGGGGATCAGCTCACGGCCGGCCCGGACCGTGGTGGTCCCGTCGACCTCGGGCGCCTGGTGGGCGGACCGGCCTTCGTACTCCCCGTCCCCCACCTGTTCCTCGATCAGCACGTCGACGGTCTGGCCGATGCGGTCGGCGCCGCGCTGGGCCATCAGCTCCTCGGCCAGGTCGGCGACCTCTTCCACCCGGCGGGCGACCTCGGCCTGGTCCAGGTGGCCGGGCAGCGACTCCGCCTCGGTGCCGTCCTCGTCCGAGTAGCCGAACACCCCGATGGCGTCCAGCCGGGCGCTGGACAGGAACAGCTCCAGCTCCTCCAAGTCGTGGGCGGATTCGCCGGGGAAGCCGACGATGAAGTTGGACCGGACCCCGGCTTCGGGGGCCAGCTCGCGGATGCGGTCCAGCAACTCCATGAACCGCTGCCGGTCACCGAACCGCCGCATGGACCGCAGTACCGAGCCGCTGGCGTGCTGGAACGACAGGTCGAAGTACGGGGCGACGCCGGGGGTGCCCGCGATGACCTCGATCAAGCCGGGGCGCAACTCGGCCGGCTGCAGGTAGCTCACCCGCACCCGCTCGACGCCGGGCACCGCGGCCAGCGACGGGAGGACCTCTTCGAGCAGCCGCAGGTCGCCCAGGTCCTTGCCGTAGGAGGTGGAGTTCTCGCTGACCAGGAACAGCTCGCGGACGCCCTGGCTGGCCAGCCATTCGGCCTCGGCCAGCAGCTCCGGCGGCCGGCGGGACACGAACGCGCCGCGGAAGGACGGGATCGCGCAGAACGAGCAGCGCCGGTCACAGCCGGAGGCGATCTTGAGCGGGGCCACCACACTGTCGGACAGGCGGCGGCGCACGGTGCGGGGACCGGATGCGGGCGCGACGCCGGCCGGCAGGTCGGCGGGGATGCTGGCCCGCGCGGCTTCACGGTCCGCGGCCCGGTCGACCGGGCTGATCGGCAGCAGCGTGCGCCGGTCCCGCGGGGCGTGCGCGGTCCTATGCTGGCCGGCCAGGATGTCATCCAGGCGGCTGGCGATGTTCCCGTAGTCGTCGAAGCTCAGGATCTCGGCTTCGGGCAGCGCGTCGGCCAGCTCGTGGCCGTACCGCTCGGCCAGGCAGCCCACGGCCGCGACCTTGGCCCCGGACCCGGCCGCGCCCAGCAGCTCGTCGATGGACTCCTGCTTGGCCGCCTGGATGAAGCCACAGGTGTTGACCATGACCACGCTGGCGTCCTCGCCCTCGGCGGCCACCTCCCAGCCACCGGCGGCCAGCCGCGCGGCCAGCTCTTCCGAGTCGACCTCGTTACGGGCACAGCCCAGCGTCACCAGGCTGACGGTTCGGCGCTGTGGAGCAGGGCGGGCGCGGTCAGGAGCATCGACGTCTGGACGGGAAGGCACACCGGCAGATTACGGCACCGCAACGGGTGCGTGGACGAGGACAGCCCGGCCGGGCGGGGTCAGCCAGCCGCGCCGGAGGCCAGGCCGCCGCTCGCGACGGGCGAGGGCGAGATCTGGACCTTCTGAGCGGGGCCGACGCTGAGGGTCACCGGCTCACTGGTGCCGGGAGACTCCTTCTTGCCGTCGATGGTGAGGTTGACCCCCTCCGGATTACCCAGACGCAGGTTCACCGCCTGGGTTTCCTTCCAGGACTGGGTCGAGCCGGCCGGGATCACCCCGCTGTAGATGGTGACCCCCCGGTCGTTGGTCAGGAAGACCCAGCAGTCCTGGACCGCGGTGAGCTGGACGACCACATCGCTCGGCATGGGAGACGGGGCGACGGAGGGC
>CAXUJF010000505.1:0-4555 GCA_964250865.1 uncultured Streptosporangiaceae bacterium | reverse complement strand
TTCACCCACCCCCGCAGCCAGCTCACGCTGACCAGCCCGTTGCCCGCCCCGGCCACCCAGGCCCGCGCTCCTTGACCCCTGCGGCGCCGGCGGCGCCGTAGCGCGGTCCGCCGCTCGCTCAGAATTTGCCAATCCGGCAATGCCGTTCGCCAATGCTGGCCGGCTGGCGGCACAGTGAGCCCATGAAATCCAGCCAGCGGCACGACGACGCCAACCACGCCGACCCCGGACATGGGTCTGGCCCGGGCCACCAGCACGGCCACGGCCCCGGGTACGGCCCTCCGCCCACCGGACCTGACTCCGACCCGTCGCAGTGGTTCACCCAGGAGTACTGGGACGACCGGTACACCGGCGAGCCCGTCTGGTCCGGCAACCCCAACCCGCTGCTGGTCAGTTACGCCGCCGAACTAGGTCCCGGCACCGCCCTCGACGTCGGCAGCGGCGAAGGCGCCGACGTGATCTGGCTCGCCACCCAGGGCTGGAACGCCACCGGGGCCGACATCTCCCCGATCGCGCTGCGCCGCGCGGCCGAACTGGCGGCCCAGGCCGGCCCGGCCGTCACCGCGCGCATCACCTGGCAACAGGCCGACCTGCTCAGCTGGCCGCCACCGGAAGGCCACTTCGACCTGGTCTCGGCCCAGTTCATCCACCTGCCCCGGCCCGAGCGCGAGTCCCTGCACCGCCGCCTCGCCGCCGCGGTCCGGCCCGGCGGCACCCTGCTCGTGGTCAGCCACCACCCGTCGGACCTGGATACCGGGCAGCGGCCCCAGCTACCCGGGATGTTCGCCACCGGCGAGGAAATGGCCGCCGTGCTCGACCCCGCCGCGTGGGACATCGACACCGCCGAGCCCGGTCGCCAGGCCACGTTCCCGGACGGCGAGACCTACACCATCCACGACGCCGTGCTCCGCGCCGTCCGCCGCTCCTGACCGGCCACCGTCCCGGCGCCCCACGCCATCCGCCCGGCGTGCCCGGCACCGGCTGCGGACGCGCTCCTCAGGCGCCGAGCCCGAGCATCCGGATCGCGTTCTCCTTCAGCACCTTCGGCCGCACGCCCGGCTTGAGCTCCAGCTGGTCGAAGTCACGCAGCCACCGCTCCGGTGTGAGCAGCGGGTAGTCCGTGCCGAACAGCACCTTGTCCTGCAGCAGCGAGTTCATGTTCCGGACCAGCTGCGGCGGGAAGTATTTGGGCGACCACCCGGACAGGTCGATGTACACGTTGGCCTTGTGCGTGGCGATCGATATGGCCGAGTCCTGCCAGGGCACGGACGGGTGGGCCAGGATCACGGTCAGCCCCGGGAAATCGGCCGCCACGTCGTCGATCAGCATCGGGTCGGACAGCCGCAGCTTGATGCCCCGGCCGCCCGGCAGCCCCGCGCCGATCCCGGTCTGCCCGGTGTGGAACACCACCGGCACGCCCAGCTCCTCGATCGCCGCGTACAGCGGATACAGGCCCGGGTCGTTCGGGGCGAAGCCCTGCAGGCTGGGATGGAATTTGAAGCCGCGCGCGCCGTGCTCGGCCACCAGCCGCCGCGCCCGGCCGACCGCCTCACCCGGCTGCAGCGGGTCCACCGAGCCGAACGGGATCAGCACGTCAGGAAACTCCGCCGCCCGGTCCGCGATCTCCGCGCTCGACAGCGCGGGCTGCCCGGTGGCCGTGGTCGCGTCGATGGTGAAGATCACCGCCGCCATCTGCCGTTCGCGGTAGAAAGCGGCCAGCCGTTCCACCGTCGGCGTCCGGTCCTGCCCGCTGTGGAAGTACGCCGCCGACGCGTCCAGCAGTTCGTCGTCGAGGCTGTTGTGCCCGTGGCCGTCGGACTCCACGTGCACGTGAACGTCGATGGCGGTCAGCGCGTCAAGATCAAGTGGCACGCACCCGAACCTACGCCAGCGACCCCTGATCGACGGAGCCCGGGCCCCGGCCCCTAACGTGGGGAACATGCCCAGAAACCAGGTGTCGGCCACCGCGGTGATCGCCGCGCCGCCCGAGCAGCTGTTCGCGCTGCTGACCGACCCGGCCCAGCATCCGCTGATCGACGGGACCGACAGCGTGCTCGGCGTGCAGGACGGCGGCCCCACGCGGCTGACCCTGGACTCGAAGTTCGGCATGAACATGAAGATCGGCGCGCCGTACAAGGTCCTCAACACGGTGGTCGAATATGATCAGGACCGGCTGATCGCCTGGCGGCACTTTTACGGGCACCGCTGGCGCTGGCAGCTGCGGCCGCTGGACGACGGGCACACCGAGGTCACCGAGACGTTCGACTGGTCGACCACCCGGATCCCGCTGCTGCTCACGCTCACCCCCTTCCCCCGGCGCAACTTGGGTGGCATGGAAAAGTCCCTGACCCGGCTGGCGGATATTGCCGCCGCACCCGGGCAGTGACCCGGCAGGATCACCAGCGATCTATGGGTGGGAGAACCAGCAAGCCATGAGCATCAGCTACTCCAGCGTGGTGGACACACCGATCGACGAGGTGTTCGCGTGGCACGGCCGGCCGGGCGCGCTGACCAGGCTGTCCCCGCCGTGGCAGCCGGTCCGGGCCGGGCAGGAGGCCAGCTCGCTGAAAGACGGGCGTGCGGTGCTGCTGCTGCCCGGCGGGGCGCGCTGGGTCGCCCAGCACCAGCCCGACGGCTACGACCCGCCCCGGCAGTTCGTTGACCAGCTGGTATCCGGCGGCCTGTCCTCCACCGCGCTCGCGCGCGTGGTGAGCTGGCGGCACGTGCACGGCTTTCACGAGGCGGGCGACGGTGCGACCCGGGTCAGCGACGACGTCCAGACCAACGTGCCCGAGGTCGCGCTGCGCCAGATGTTCGGCTACCGGCACCGGCAGCTCGCGGCCGACCTGAAGGCGCACCGCTGGGCCCGGGCCCTGCAGCCCGAGCCGCTCACGGTCGCGGTCACCGGCGCCAGCGGCCTGATCGGCACCGCGCTGACCGCGCTGCTCACCACGGGCGGCCACCGGGTCATCAAGCTGGTGCGGCACCCCGTCGCACCCGGCACGGACAACGAGCGGCAGTGGGACCCCGCTAATCCCGCACCCGACCTGCTGAGCGGCGTGGACGCCGTGGTGCACCTGGCCGGGGCGAGCATCGCGGGCCGCTTCACCGCGGCCCACAAGCGCGAGGTCCGCGACAGCCGGATCGAGCCCACCCGCCGCCTGGCCGAACTGGCCGCCCGCGCCGCGGGCACAGCCGATACCCCGGGCACCGGCCGCCTCAAGGCCTTCATCAGCGCCTCGGCCATCGGTTTCTACGGCGCCGACCGTGGCGACGAGGTGCTGACCGAGGACAGCCCGCGCGGCACTGGCTTCCTGGCCGACGTGGTCGCGGACTGGGAGGCCGCCGCCCAGCCCGCCGCCGATGCGGGCCTGCGGACGGTGCTGATGCGGACCGGCATCGTGCAGAGCCCCAAGGGCGGCACACTGCGGCTGCTCTACCCGCTGTTCGAGACCGGCCTGGGCGGCAAGATCGGTGACGGGCGGCAGTGGCTGTCCTGGATCAGCATCGACGACCTGGCCGACGCCTACCTGCACGCACTGGTCGACCCCGCCCTGTCCGGCCCGGTCAACGCGGTCGCCCCGGACCCCGTGCGCAACGCCGACTACACGGTCGCGCTGGGCCGGGTGCTCCGCCGGCCGGCCGTCATCCCGGTGCCGGCTTTCGGGCCGCGGATCCTGCTCGGTGCCGAAGGCGCCAAGGAGCTGGCCGAGGCCAGCCAGCGCGTCCGGCCCGACGCCCTGCTGACCGCGGGTCACGCTTTTCGCTACACCCGGGTGGACCCGGCGCTGCGCCACCTGCTCGGCCATGTCCAGGAGGCCTGACCGCCGCCCCGCCAGGGAGCCGGCCTCAAACCTGCCCTAAGCGTCGGCGATGGCGTCGGCCACGGTCTCGTAGACCGGGATCAGCTGGTCGGCCCGGGTGAGCTGCAGCACCCGGGCCACCGACACCTGCGGCGCGGCCAAGGCCAGCACGCCCCCCTGCTGGTCAAGGGACCGGCTGGACCGCAGCAGCATCCGCAGCCCAGTGGAATCCATGAAGCTCAGCTCGGACATATCGACGATGAGCAGCCGGGGCTGCTGCGTCACGACCGACTCAAGCACGCCGTAGAGCTCGTCGCTGTTCGTAGCGTCGACCTCGCCGGCCAGCACCACCACGGAGTACGTCGCCCCAGCGGACTCGGGGACGGACACCGACGCTCTCAGCAGGCCCACGGGACTCCTTTTCTCCACCTGCAGGTCTTACGGGGCGCCGGCTGGCGCCCAGCGTGACAAGTAGGGCCGATCGAAGCTACCGCGATCGCCGCCCGCACGCTGACATACACGGTAATGGTCAGGCTGGCCCTGACGGTATGCAGCCGGACGGCCGTTACTTTCTCGGGATATACCTCTACCAGCAAACCGGCTCCCGGGCCGCACCGGGCCTGACCACGGCCGCAGCCAATTCTATTTAAAGGCCCCCGGCCGCTTTCCCCGGAGCTCCCGCGGCCAGTCCGGCCGGTAACGTGGCTCGACGTGAGTGATGACGTTACCCGGGCCGCCGGAGCGGGTGAATC
>CAXUJF010000504.1:0-4555 GCA_964250865.1 uncultured Streptosporangiaceae bacterium | reverse complement strand
TACCGGTCCCGGCCCTCCCGGGACGACCGGATCCCGCCGGACGCCCGGCCCGGCGGAGCCTACGACCGGTACGTGGCGGAGCTGGCCGCGCAGGGAAAGTTCTCCGGCGTGGTGCTGCTGTCGCACCGGGGCCGGACCGTTCTGTTCCGCAGCTACGGCATGGCCGACAAGGAGATGGGGATCCCCAACGGCGAGGGCATCGCGTTCAACCTCAGCTCGGCGGGCATCCCGTTCGGCGCGGTGGCCATCTTGCAGCTGGCGCAGCAGGGCAAGGTGCAGCTCTCGGACACCGTGGGCACCCACCTGACGGGCTTCGCCAAGGACATCGCCGAGCAGGTGACCATCTACCACCTGCTCTCCGGCACGTCCGGGCTGAGCAGCCCGGTTGAGGACGTGAAACGCATCTTCTACAGCCGGGAGGAGGTGCGGGAGTACTGGGCGCAGCTGGCCCGGCAGTCGAAGCTGGTGGCACCCCCCGGCACACCCGACACACACAACAGCGCCGGTCCCGCAATCAATGCGATGATCATCGAGGCCGTGAGCGGCACGACGTACTGGGACTACGTCCAGGAAAACATCTTCGGGCGCTGCGGAATGACCGGCACGGCGTTCTACACCAGGCCGCAGTGGCTCACCGATACGCACATCGCGCACGCGTACATGACGCTGGCCGACGGCAGCCAGGTGGACGCGGTCCGCAACCTGGACAAGAGCAGCCCGAACCGGCTAATCCTGGGCAAGAACCCGGGCCGCGCCTTCATCGATCCCCCCGGGGACGGTGGCTTCGCCACCGCGCCGGACATCGTCCGGTACGCGCACGCGCTGGCCGACGGCACGTTGCTGGACCGGCCCTGGACCGACGTGCTCACCGCGCCCCAGATGCCCCTTGCGGGTGGCGACAAAGTCACCGGCCAGCCAGCCCCGCCCTACCCGTCATTCACGGCCTACGTCGCACCGGTCGGCATCGTCAAAGGCCCGCAGTGGCTGTACTCCCGCTCCGGTGCCGACCCAGGTATCGGCGCCAACTGGAACATCTACCCCAACACCGGCTGGGTCGGCGTCGCGCTCGCCAACTGCGACAACGTGCCGCTGGCGGACCTGAGCCAGCTGGAGATACAGGCCATCACCGGCCAACCCGCTTCAGGCGGTGGAGGCGGCTGAGGCCCGCGAGCAACCAGCCGTGCTGCGCACAACAGACACGTTCGGGTATGCGGCGATCAGTTACTTGGGATCCGCAACTCAGTTTTCGCCACCAGACATACTCTGCACCGGGCAACTGATGCTGGCATCTTCTGGTCAAACCGGGGCCGCTGGGGAAATGAACGGGCTTGAGAAGTGAGCGGGGAGGTGCTGGAGTGTCGCTTCTGAAAGCGTCACCTTCCGAGCAGCGGCTTTTGCAGGCGGCTGGCGAGATGGTTGATTTGCGGGAGGGCCGGCCTGAGGCCGACGATCCGGGCCGCGCTGACGACTGGGGAGCGGAACGGATCGTGCGGGCGGAGTTCCTCAGGGAGATCCTGTCTGGAGCGCGCAAGTCATATTGCGGGCCGGGTGCCCGGCCTGTGCGGTTGCGGGGTGCGCGAATCACCGGGATTCTTGATCTTGAAGGTGTGGGGTTAGTTCGCTCGGTTCTGCTGCAGGACTGCTATTTCGATGAGCCGGTGAACCTCTGTGAGGCACGGGCCCTGGCGGTCCGGCTGCCCGGATGTCATCTGCCGAGTATGCAGGCACGCCAACTTGAAGTCCGCGGCGACCTGATCCTGAATGATGGCCTGGCCGCCACCAGCGTTAACGTTGCCGGGGCCAAGATCAGCGGCGTCCTGAACCTGAACGGCGCAACCCTCAGTAACCCGTCTGGGATGACATTGCTGGGTAACTCTCTGTCCGTCGGCCAGTACATGCAATGCTGCAACGGCTTTGTCTCCCGGGGAAAGATCATGCTGATCGGCGCCAGCATCAACGGCTTGGCCTTTACCGGCGCCAGACTTGAGAACAGCACGGGATGGGCGCTCGATGCACAAGGTATGCATGTTGGCTATGCACTGCACCTCGGCAGCGAGGTCATCGACACCGGCCCGCCCTCATCATCGTCGGGGAGAGCAAGCTGGAGCAGGCTCTGAAAAAGGCCGTGCTGAAAGCCGAAAAGCACGTGGCCAAGGAACTCGACGTGAGTACGAAGGACGTCGGCCAGGCGGTCCAGGAAGCCGCCCGGGAAGTCAGCTGATCTTGCCGATCCACTGCCGGCGAGTACATTCGGCACGTTGGGTAACACTGCCGGGCAAGCCTGAGCAACCACGGAAACGATGAGGGTCGGGACGGGAACGTAGCGGTGCTGACCTTCCTGCGCGGCCGCCCATGGCTGGCTGCCTGCGTCATAACGGTGGCGATCGGGTTGTCCATCCTGGCCAGCAGCCGACACGGATACCTTCTGTTCTGGGCCGGCATTCTCGTCATGGCCGGTGGCCTTCTCGCGGGCCTGGCTGGCGAACTCGGGCGCAGACGGGACCGGGCCGGTCGAGCACAGGGCCGTAACCCTCCACGAATTGGCTGATGCCGCCTACGCTGGGGCGGCCGCCGGGTGCCTGGAGCTTGTCGAGGCCGGAGGGCGAACTTACGATCGGTTGCGGAAGGGCTTGTTATGAGCGCAGCCGAGGAATGGGACGTAGCGACCTCGTCGCGGTCGGAGGTTTACGACGCGTGGAGCCGCATGCTGTCGGCCACCCACCTGCCGTGGAGCGTCACCGAGCTGAGCCGGGAGCCGTCGGCTGGGTTCCGGGCCTCGGCGCGCCGTCGCCATCTGGCCGACCTGACGCTGGTCGAGTGCACTTGCAGCCCGAACGGCGGGGTCCGGCGCAGGCCTGAGCTGGCTTCGACCGATGACGCCTACCTGGTCATGCTGATGACGCTGTCCGGGCGTGAGATGGTCAGCCAGGGTGGGGAAGTGGCCCAGTTGTCCCCGGGCAGCGTGGTGGTGTGGGACTCCGAGCAGCCGGCCGAGTTCCTGGTCCAGGACACCTTGGTCAAACGGAGCTTGTTCGTCCCGAAGACGGCACTGGCCGAGGTGGGCGGACGTGGGGCGCTGCGGACCGGGGCGGTCCTGGACGTCTCCGCTCCGGCGGTCACGCTGCTCAGCCGGTACCTGGACAGCTTGTCGGCCACGCTGGACGCGCTGCCGCTCGGTGCGCTGCCCGCGGCCCGGAACGCGACCATCGAGCTGCTGGCCGCGGCGCTGCAGGACATCCGTTCCGACGATCTGTGTTCCGGGCCCGGGACCCGCTCGGCCGCGGAGAACTTCATCAGCCACCGGTTGTCCGAGCCTGAGCTCACGCCCGCCGTGGTGGCTCGTGCCCTGGGCGTCTCCATAAGGTCGCTGCACCGGGCCTTCGAGGACTCGGGGGAAAGCGTCTCCGGGTTCATCCGGACCCGGCGATTGACCCGGGCCCGCGATGACCTGCTGGCCGGGCACAGCGTCAGCCAGGCCGCCCGGCGCTGGAACTTCACCGACGTCAGTCACTTCTCCCGGTCGTTCAAGCGGCACTTCGGCCTCAACCCCAGCGACCTGGCGCAGACCGCAGCCGCCGGGTAGCCAGCGCGCCAGCTCGGCCCTGCTGCTCGGGCCAGCGCTGGCACGCTCGTGCAAACCCCTGGCGCGGTGATTCATCGCCGTGGCCCGGCTCCGGTGGGACGGTCGTCATTACGGCCCAGCGCTGAGCCGACGCGCTCCGGGCCGCCCGTGCGAGCTTGAGGAGCAGCCATGACCCGCCGCGATATCGAATTCGACGCTGAAGGCGTCACCTTGCGTGGATGGTTCTACCCGGCCGAGGGCAACGCCGAAGTGGCCCCGACGGTTGTCATGGCCCACGGCTTCTCCGCGGTCAAGGAGATGTACCTGGAAAAGTTCGCCGAGGTGTTCGCGGCGGGCGGGCTGAACGCACTGGTCTACGACAACCGCAACTTCGGCGACAGCGACGGCACGCCCCGCCTGGAGATCGATCCCTGGGCTCAGGTCCGCGACTACCGGCACGCCATCACCTACGCGATCACCCTGCCCGAGACCGACGCCAGCCGGATCGGCATCTGGGGCAGCAGCTACTCCGGCGGCCATGTGCTGGTCGTCGGGGGCCTGGCCCCGCCGGGGGCTGGGGGGGGGGGGCCCGGGCCGGGCCGGTTCCTGGCCATCCGGCACCAGTGGGTGTGCGACCAGGGCGCCTACCCGGTCGCCACCGGGCCGCTGATCAGCACGCTGAACCCGGCCATGATGTGCACCGGCCCCTACCGCATCCCCGCGGTCCATGGCCGGCACCGCCTGGCGCTGACCAACACCGTGCCGATCACCGCCTACCGCGGCGCCGGGCGCCCGGACATGGCCTATGCCGTCGAGCGGCTGGTGGAGGAGGCGGCGCGGCAACTGGGCCAGGACCGGCTGGCGCTGCGCCGGCTGAACCTGCTGCCGGCCGACGCCTTCCCCTACACCCTGCCCACCGGCGGGCCGATGGCCGCGACCTATGACAGCGGCGACTACCCGGGCCTTTTGGACATGGCGGCGGAAGCGGCGGAC
>CAXUJF010000503.1:0-4565 GCA_964250865.1 uncultured Streptosporangiaceae bacterium | reverse complement strand
GTGCCCGGCCCCATGACCAGCAGGCGCGGCGCGGTGCCGGCCTCAGCCGGGCTGGCTTGACCGGGGCTGGCCAGGGCGGCCCCGGCCGCGCGCAGGGCGTTGCCGCCCGGCTCGACCAGGGCACCCGCGGTCGCGCCGATGCGGTCCGGCAACGGCAGCAGGGCCGAGGCCGGGACGAGGAGCTGCTCGGCCAGCGCCCCGGGCCAGCCGCCCCGGATGCCGATCTCGAACCGGTCCGCACACAGGTGCTGCCGGCCGCTGCGGCAGCGGTCGCAGTGCCCGCAGCCGAGCATGGTGTCCCCGGTGACCCGCTGGCCGAGCCAGGACGCGCTGGCCTCGTCGCCGGCCTGGGTCACCACGCCGCACCACTCGTGGCCGATCCGGACCGGGTACCGGGCCTCGCCGGTCCGCAGATAGACCATGTGGCCGGTGAAGAACTCCACGTCGGTGCCGCACACCCCGGCCCGCTCGATGTCGACCACCACCTGGCCCGGGCCGGGCTCGGGTGGCTCGATGTCGCGGACTTCGGCCCGGCCAGGCCCGGTGATGACGAACGCGCGCACGCTGGGCTACCTGATCCGCGGTTCTTGCGCAGGGGTAACGTCCATGACGTTCCGCATAGTAGAGCGACATGCCGGGAGCAGGGAAACGATGACCGATCTGCGCAGCAATCACTGGTACGGCGGCAACGACCGTGACGGCTTCCTCCACCGGGCCTGGATGCGCCGTGGGCTGCCCGACTCGGCCTTCACCGGCCGGCCCCAGATCGCGATCGCCAACACCGCGTCTGACCTGGTGCCGTGCAACCGGCACCTGACCGAGGTGGCGCAGCACGTCGCGGCCGGGGTGTGGGAGGCGGGCGGAGTTCCGCTGGAGATGCCGGTGGTGTCGCTGGGCGAAACCAACGTCCGCCCGACCGCGATGCTGTGGCGGAACATGGCCGCCATGGCCATCGAGGAGATGATCCGGGCCAACCCGATCGACGGTGTGGTACTGCTCGGCGGGTGCGACAAGACCATCCCGGCCCTGCTCATGGGGGCGGCGTCGGTGGACCTGCCCGCGATCGTGGTCCCCGGCGGCCCGATGCTGACCGGCACCTTCCGCGGCGCCCCGCTCGGCTGCGGCACCGACGTGTGGCGGCTGAGTGAGGACGTACGGGGGGGCAAGCTGGCCGAGGCCGATTTCATGGCCGCCGAATCGTCGATGATCCGGAGCCGGGGCCACTGCAACACCATGGGCACGGCCTCGACCATGGGGCTGCTGGCCGAGGTGCTCGGGACCACGGTGCCGGGCACGGCCGGGCTGCCCGCGCCGGACAGCCGGCTGCTGGCCCAGGCCCACGGCACCGGGAAGCTGGCCGTGGAAATGGTGCAGGTCGAGCGCAGGCCCAGCCAGGTGCTGACGGCGGCTTCGTTCCACAACGCGATCGTCGCCCTGGCCGCGCTGGGCGGGTCGACCAACGCCGTGGTGCACCTGCTGGCCATCGCCGGACGGCTGGGGATCCCGCTCACCCTGGACGACTTCGACCGGATCGGCTCCGACGTGCCGCTGCTGGTCAACTTGCAGCCGGCCGGTCAGTTCCTGATGGAGGACTTCCACCGGGCCGGCGGCCTGCTGGCGGTGCTGCGCGAGGTCAGGGACCTGCTCGACCCGGCCGGGCTGACCGTGACCGGGCTGCCGCTGACCGACTACCTGGACGACGCCGAGATCTGGGACCGCGAGGTCATCGCGGTCCGGAACAAGCCGGTCCAGGAAGCGGCGGGCATCGCGGTGCTGCGTGGCAACCTGGCCCCCAACGGGGCGGTCATCAAGCCGGCCGCCGCGTCGGCGCACCTGCTGCAGCACCGCGGCCGGGCCGTGGTGTTCGACTCGATCGAGGACCTGCACACCCGGCTGGACGACGAGGAGCTGGACGTGGACGCCAACTCAGTCCTGGTGCTGCGGGGCTGCGGCCCGAAGGGCTACCCGGGCATGCCTGAGGTGTCGAACATGCCGATGCCGGCCAAGCTGGTGCGCGAGGGCGTCCGGGACATGGTCCGCATCTGTGACGGCCGGATGAGCGGCACCGCCTACGGGACCGTGGTCCTGCACGTCTCACCCGAGGGCGCGGCGGGCGGCCCGCTGAGCAAGATCCAGACCGGTGACTGGATCGTGCTGGACGTGCCGGGGCGCCGGGTCGATGTGGAGCTGAGCGAGGACGAACTGCGGGAGCGGCCGGTGGCGCAGGCGATGGCGGACGCGGTGGCCAAGCCACGGCGGGGCTGGGAGCTGCTGTACGTCAACAGCGTGCAGGGCGCCGAGGATGGAGCTGACCTGGACTTCCTCCGTGGTGCCAGCGGGCACCTGGTCGAGCGGGAGTCCCACTGAGCGCCCTCACTGGGCCTGCGGCTCGCCGTCCCGCACCCGGGTGATCTCGGACAGGCCGCAGATGGTCAGCACCGGGGCCAGCAAGGAGGAGACGACCAGCTCGATGTGGTCCGCGTGCGTGAACAGCACGGTCAGGCCGGCGCTGTCCAGGTACCCGACCGCGGTCAGGTCGACGACCACCGGACCGTCCCCGGTCTGAGCCAGCGCGTCGCCCAGCTGGCCGGCGTTGCTCATGTCGATCTCGCCGTCGGCGGTCAGCACCTGGCTGCCGTCCGGGCGGAGGTTCGCGGACAGAGCGAGCGGTGTGGTCATGACGTGATCCCGAAGTACTGGAAGTCCTGGCCCCACCAGATGATCATGGGGAACCGCGAGGTGAGGCAGATCCGGCAGGCGGTCTTCAGGCTGGCCGGCCAGTTACGCGGATCGCCCAGCCCGGATTCGGCCCACGGGTGGGCGCGCATCCGGCGGACCATCTCGCCGTCGCCCGGGAACAGCTCACCGCCGGGCTGGTCAGGGGCGGGTTCGGCGCGTCCGGTCTCGTTCATCGCGCCGCCCTGATCCCTCTTTCCAGCGCGGGGCCTCGGACCAAACCATAGCGCTCGGGGTCACTGGTGGGGGTCATCGCCGGGGCCGATGGGTTGACCACTGTTCCAACTGCCACACAATGAGTGAATGGTCGCAGCCTCCGAGTTGGCCCAGCCAGCGGTGAAGCCGCTGCTGTCTGTGTCTGGCCTGTCTGTCCGGTACGGCGCAGTCCAGGCCCTGGACGGCGTGAGCCTGACCGTCCGTCCCGGCGAGCTGATCGCCCTGGCCGGCGAGAACGGCGCGGGCAAGACCACGCTGGTGCGCTGCATCGCCGGGGACATCATGCCCACCCAGGGCGAGGTCTACGTCTCCGGCCACCGGATCACCCCCGACCCGGCCGCCGCCGCCCGGCAGGGCGTCGCCGTGGTCTGGCAGGACCTGGCGTTGTGCGAGAACCTCGACATCGCGGCCAACGTGCTGCTCGGCCGGGAGTCGCGCCGCATGATGTTCTCCGACAGCCGGTTCCACCGGACGGCGGCGTCCCAGCTCGACAGCCTGGGTATCCCGTTGCGCGACACCACCCGGCGGGTCAGCACGCTGTCCGGCGGCCAGCGCCAGCTGGTGGCGGTGGCCCGGGCCATGGGCCGCAAGCCCCGGCTGCTGGCCCTGGACGAGCCCACCGCCTCGCTCGGGGTGATGGAGTCGGCCCAGGTGGAAGAGCTGATCGCCGGGCTGCGGGAGAAGGGCACCACGATCCTGCTGGCCTGCCACGACATCGATCAGATGTTCCGGCTGGCCGACCGCATCGTGATCTTGCGCCAGGGCCGGATCGTGGCCGACCTGGACCCGGTCAGCACGCACCCGGACGACGTGGTGGCGCTGATCTCCGGGCAGCCGGTCGACTCCACCGCCCGCCGTCAGCTGACCCGGCTGCACGGGCTGGCCGACCGGCTGGTGTCGGCCGACCCCTCGTCCAGCCTGTCCCTGATCATGTCCGCGCTCGGTGCCGCGCTCGGCACCGAACAGCTGTGCATCCACCTGGTCTCCGATCAGGGCTCGCCGGGTGCCCCGGACCAGTCGCTGGTCTGCGCCGCGTCGCTCGGGTTCACGCCCGGCCAGCTGGCGCAGTGGGCCCAGCTGCCGTTCGGGCTGGGCGGCGGCCCGGTCGGCCTGGCCGCCGCGACCCAGAAGCCCGTCATCGAGGCGGACGTGCGATCCAGCGCGGCCTGGACCGGGTTCAGCGGCCTGGCCGAGCAGGCCGGGGTGGCCAGCTCCTGGTCGGTCCCGGTGGCCGGTCCCGGCGGCTTCAGCGGCATCATCACCGTCTTCCGGCCCGAGGCGGGCATGCCGCACCGGCACGAACTGCAGCTGGTCACGCTCTACGCCGGGTACGCGGCCAGCGCCATCGAGCGGGACCGGCTGCTGGAGCAGGCCACCGCGCGCAACCGGGTACTGGAGACGATCCGGGAGATGCTGGAGAACCTGGCCGGGCCGGCCCAGGTGTCCGAGGGCCTGGTCATCGCGGCTCAGGCCCTGCGGCACGGCCTGCAGGCCGATGAGGTCGCGCTGCTCAACCGGCCGGGCGGGGCGGCAACGCACTGGCGGGCCGTAGCCCGGGAGGCCCGCCCCGCCCCCGCCGCAGGCCGGCAGCAACAGGCCGAGCAGCCAGGCGA
>CAXUJF010000502.1:4310-4586 GCA_964250865.1 uncultured Streptosporangiaceae bacterium | reverse complement strand
CAGCAGCGGGTCCCCGAACCGGACCTGATCGCGGCGGCGCAGTCCGGCCAGCTGGTGGTCCGGCTCTACGACGGGGACCCGCTGCTGGACGGTGGCGTGCCCGCCCCGCGTGGCATCGCAGCGGCCCGGGGGCCGAGCGCCGTGGTGGCGACAACCACGGCGTCTCGCGCGACCCCGAGGTTCTTCAGCGCCTGCCCGGTAATTTCCTCGGAGCGGCCATGCGCGTAGACATCAGCGGTATCGATAAAGTTGATGCCGCCGTCCAGCGCCTTGGCG